>JBFKGZ010000006.1:0-42020 GCA_041633075.1 Candidatus Deferrimicrobiaceae bacterium
CCAGAAAAAAACCGATGCGCGCGCTTTACAGCAGCGGATTCTTGTGCATCTCCTTCAGTCGCGCCCAGCGGCGGTCCACCTCGACCTGGATCGCCTCGAGATCCGGCTTGCACTCCGTCTTGAGCAGGTGCTTGGTCTTCCCCATCTGCTTCAGCCAATCGGCGACCGGGATCTTCTTCCCCTTCTCCTCCGGGTCGTAGTTGATCGTCGTGATCCCCCGCTCGATCTCGTAGAGAGGAAAGAAGCAGGAGTCTACCGCGGCCTGGATAATGGGGACCGAGATCCGCTCCTCGGTGCGCCAGGCGAGGGGACACATGGAGATGAGCTTGCCGAACACAAGCCCCTCCTCCGCGTACTTCTGCGCCTTGGCCGCCTTTCGGATCGTGTCGCGGTGGTTGCTCTCCGCCGCCGTGAAGACGTACGGGATGTTGCACGCGGAAAAGATCTGCGCCGTGTCCTTGTGGTGGGTGGATTTGCCGTGCTGGTGCGGCCCGTAGTTCGACGTCGACGTCGAATGCCCCATCGGGACCGTGAACGAGAGCTGGGAGCCCGTGTTCTGGTACCCCTGGTTGTCGTACTCGATGATGATCATCCGGTGCCCGCGCATCGCCGCCCCGATGGAGGGACCCATTCCGATGTCGTGTCCCCCGTCGCCCGTCACCATGAGGAACGTGATTTTCTCCTCCTCTGGGATCTCGCCGCGTTTCTTCCGCTCCTCGAACATCTCGACGACACCCGATAGGGTCGCCGCCCCGTTCTGGAAGAGATTGTGGATGTACGTTACCTTGTGCGACGTGAAGGGGTATCCCGTCGTCACCACCATCCCGCAGCCGGTGTGGAACAGGACGGTCACGAACCCCTCGATACCTTTGAGGAACTGGTTGAGGTTGACGAAGATGCCGCAACCGGGGCAGGCGCCGTGGCCGGGAGAGAGCCGCTTCGGACGTTCCGTGAGCGCCCGGACGTTAATTCCTCTCGCTTCCACTTTCCCCTCCGGGGTGACCTCGACACGGGTCAAACCCGACGATTCCTTTTCGGTAATGGGCGCAAAGGCGACAGCGGGCGTGAACCCTTTTTCCCCGGGGTTCGCCCCGAAGTAGTCGTACGGAACCTTGACCTTTCCCGATTTCGCGATCTCGGCCGCCTCGCGCAGCATCGCCTCGGCGTCCTCGACGAAGAACTCCTTCCCGCCAATGCCGTAGATCCGGCTGGCGACCATGGTCGTGTTGCCCTTCAGGCCCTGCAGGGCCGCCTTGATCTCGAGGGTCATCGCGCCGCCGTAGGCGCCGTAGTTGTCCTGCCGGTCGGCCACCACGAGGCCCTTGACATCCTTCAGGGCCTGGCGGATCTCCTCCAGGGGGAAGGGCCGGATGACGTTCGGCCGGATGAGGCCGACCTTCCTGCCCTTCTTCCGCAACGCGTCCACCGCCTCCTTGGCGGTCTCCGCCGCGGAGTTGACGATGAACAGCGCGGCCTCGGCGTCCTCCATCCGGTACAGGTCGAGGAAGTCGTACTTTCGGCCGGAGAGCGCCTCGAACTCGGCAAAGACCTTCCGGATGACCGCATGCGACCGGATGATCGCATCGGACTGCTGCTTCTTGTTGTTGATGAGATCGGGGTCGTTCATGTACGGACCGATCGTCACCGGCTTGCGCGGGTCGACGGACGTGACCGTCGGAACGAAAGGACCGAGGAAGTCCTGTACAGCCTGCATGTCGGAGAAGATTTCGACGCGTCGCTTCTGGTGGGAAGTGAAGAACCCGTCAAATGCCACCATCACCGGGAGCCTGACGGACATCTCCTCGCCGATCCGGGGCGCCATGATGTTCATGTCGTAGACCGCCTGCACGTCGGAGGCCATCAGGACGATCCAGCCGGTGTTCATCGCCAGCATGATGTCGCTGTGGTCGCCGCGGATGTCGAGCGGGCCCGAAACCGACCGGGTGACGATATTGAACACCATGGGGAACCGCGTGCCCGACTGGACCGGCAATTGCTCGAACGCGAAGAGCAGGCCATTCGCCGAGGTGGCATTGAATACCCGGCCTCCCGCCGTGGTCGCGCCGAAACAGATCCCCGCCGCCCCGTGCTCCCCGTCGCCCGGGATCATCCGGATGGTGTGCTCCCCTTCCGCCTTCATCGCGTCGAGCGTCTCGGCGATCTCGGTGGAAGGGGTGATGGGATAGTACCCCATGATGTGGTAGTTGACATGCTTGGCCGCCATCGCCGCGATCTCGTTGCCGCTCTGGACAACCACTTCCTGCGCCGGCCGCGCAACCCTCTTTTTCGCCGTTTCGGGCATCTTCCTCTCCTTCGTTGCTTATTTCAGGGCTTTCTGTTTCACGGTGATCGCTTCCATGTCCTGCTCCGCCTCCTTCGCCGGGACGAGGGCGCCGAACTTGCAGATGTTCGTGCAGCGCAGGCACCCCTTGCAGTACTGGTAATCGATCCCCAGCAGCACCATCCCGTCCTTGCCGGTCTTCGGGTCCTTTCCGCGCTCCCAGACGAAGCAGTAGTCCGGGCAAGTGATGTCGCACTCGCCGCACCGGGTACATTTTTCCAGAATGAAAAGCGGGATCATCCCCGTCCTGCTCGTGGACAGGTCCTTGAACCGCATGTTCCCCGTCTCGTAGATCGTTCCCCCTATCGGAGCATTCTCGTACCCGAGTTTGGGCTCTTCGCGCCGGAACGGCGTCGCGGGGTACTTCCCGTCGGCGGGGATCTCCTCGATCTTCACCTCGTCATGCCCGCGTTTCAGCGCATCGAGATTTCCCTTCATGAGCGCCTTATATTTCTTCCCGAACGTATCCTGGACCGCGTCCTCGAGGGCCTTCCAGTCGAAAAAGCCGGCCGCCTTCGCGATCGCGCCCATCATGACCATGTTCACGCGGGAGCCGGTCGCCATCGCGATCTCCATCGCGTCCACGACGCCGACCTTTCCCCCTTCGAGCTTGAGGAACTCCCTTGCCTCCCGCGGCGTCTTCCGTGTGTTCAGAATGACGGCCGTCTTCCCCGGCACCGCCCCCGCCGTCACCGGCACCGACTTGGCCAGCGCCTCGTGAAAGATCGCCAGCACGTGCGGTTCCTCGATCGGGCTGTTGATACGGACCTTCTGGTCGGCCTCGCACAGTCGTATGAACGCCTTGACAGGCGTTCCCTTCTTTTCCGACCCGTACGATGCGAACCCCGCACCGTTCAGGCCCATCCCGATGATGGCGGCCTCGGTCAGGATCTTGCCTGCCACGTTGGCACCGAGCCCACCGATGCTCTCCAGGCGGATCTCAAAAAATCCGAGGTCGTTCTTCACCGGCAGTTTCCCCGCCGTCCTGCTTTTGGCCATGATCTTTTTCGCCCCTCTTTCCTGGTTTTTCCTTCCTCTCCCGGCCGGAATCCGCCTTACGCCAGGAGTACAACAGGTCGTACCATCACGCCTTGATGTCCGTCAAGTATCCCTAAGGATATTCCAAGGACCTACAGATCCCTTCGCCCCTTGATCGCCCTGCCCACCGTAATCTCGTCGGTGTATTCGAGATCCGACCCCACGGGCATGCCGTAGGCGATGCGGGTGACGCGGACGTTCCGTTTCTTGATAGCGCCGGCAAGATAGGTGGCGGTCGCTTCCCCTTCCGCCGTGAGGTTCGTGGCAAGAATGACTTCTGCGACCCCGCCTCGCGAAAGCCTCCCGAGCAACTCCCCGACCCGGAGGTCTTCCGGCATCACCCCGTCGATCGGGGAAATCGCTCCCCCAAGAACGTGGTATCTCCCCCTGTATTCCCCACTTTTCTCTATGGGTGCAAGATCCGTGGGGCTTTCCACGACACACAACTGATCATCCCGCCTCGCCGGGTCGGTACAGATCGGGCACGGATCCTCGTCCGCGATGTTGTAGCAGCGGGAACAGCGTATCACAGCTTCCGGGATCGCGACAATAGCCTCACCCAGCTCCCGGACGGACTGCGGGGGCATCTTGAGAATATGGAGGGCGAGGCGCGTCGCCGTTTTTTCCCCCACGCCCGGCAGTTTCGACAGCAGTGCGATGAGTTTCCGGAGCGACTTCGGGTACGACATCCGTTTAGAACAGCCCCGGCAAATTCATCCCGCCGGTGATCTTCGCCATTTCGTCCGCCATCATCTTCCGCGATCGTGACATCGCCTCGTTAACCGCGCCTGTCACAAGGTCCTGGAGCAGGTCCACGTCCTCCGGCGAAACGACCTCCTTCTCGATCCGTATGGACACGACCTCCTGCCGTCCGTTCACAACCGCGGTCACCATTCCCCCTCCCGATGACGCCTCGACGGTTTTCTCGGCCAGCTCCTCCTGGACCCGGGCAAGGCGTTCCTGCATCCGCTGGGCCTGCCGGAGAACTTCCTGCATGTCCTTCATTCCGCTTCCTCCAACTCTTCTCCCTCCTCCCCGGGGTCCTGATCCCCGGCGTCCACCGCTTCGATGATTTGCGTCCTCCGGGGTGCGGATCGGACCTCGAGGACCGTCGCTCCCTCGAACTCCCGAAGGACCTCCGCGAGCAGCGGGTCGGCGAGCGCCTGTTTCTCCGGGTTGTTCTTCCCGCCCCCCGGTTCGTCAGCCGGGGGGCTTTTTTTTTCCGGTTCGGCCAGAAGCCGTATCGGGATTCCGCTCCCCACGATCTCTTCCACCGCCTGCACCAACGCGGGCCACTTGTCGTTCTCCCGGAGCCGGTCCAGCTGCATCTGGTGCGGGCAGGCGATGATCATCTCCCCTCCCTCGAGCCTCCCCCGCATCTGGTGGAGAAGCGCCACGAGGAGCGGCTTTTTCTTCTCCTCCAGGGTGCGGCGGATCCCCTCCCAGACGTCTCGATCCCGCGGCGGGACCTCGGCCGCCGGGGAGCGCTTCGAAACGGTCGTCCGGGGCTTCTGCGTGGTGCGGGCCGTCGGGGTTTCCGCAACGATGACCGGCGGACGTCCGGGGCCGGCGGCAGGTTCCCCCGCCGCCAACCCCTCGACATCCAGCAGTCCGGGGGCGTTGACGAGACGCAGGAGCAGAAGTTCGAACCCCAGTCGGGGAAACTCCGTGGCGAGCACGTCCTTCTCCGACCGGAAGGCGACATCCAGGAGAAACATCCACTCCTCCCGGGAGCGGAGGGCGCAAAGCTCCTTCACCCTTGCAAGGGAGGAGGGCGAGTGACGAAAAAGGAGGCTGTCCTGCTCCGTGAATTTCCATACGGCGGCGTCCCGCAGGATATCCACGAGCGACAGGAACAGGAACTTTAGGTCCGCTCCCCGGGTCAGCAGCGAGGTGAATTTCCGGATCGCCTCCTCCGCCCCCTCCGCTACTACGGCCCGCACGAGATCGATCGCCGCTTCGGTCCCCACGAGCCCGAGCATCTCCTCGATGAGGGATGCCGAAATCGCGCCGTCTCCCGAAACCGCCGCCTGCTCGATGATCGACTGGCCGTCCCGCATCGACCCGAAGGCATACTGCGAAACGAGGCGCAGCGCCTTTTCCTCGAAGGCGATCTTTTCCACGTCCGCCATTTCCCGGAGACGCATGAAGATCTCCTCCTCCGTGAGCATGCGGAAATCGAAACGCTGCACCCGGGACAGGATCGTCTCCGGGATCCGGTTGGGCTCCGTGGTGGCGAAGACGAACACGACATGGGCGGGGGGCTCCTCCAGGATCTTGAGCAGCCCGTTGAAGGCGGCCTTCGACAGCATGTGCACTTCGTCGATGATATAGATCTTGTACCGGAAGCGCGCCGGCGCATAGGCGGCGTTTTCCCGAAGCCGGCGGACGTCGTCGATTCCCGTGTTCGACGCCCCGTCGATCTCCTGCACATCCACGCCGGAGCCCGCAAGGATCTCGACGCATGCGGCACAGGAGAGGCAGGGGGAAGCCGTCGGCCCCTTCTCGCAGTTGAGGGCACGCGCGAGGATCCGTGCGAAGGTGGTCTTTCCCACCCCCCGCGTCCCTGCGAACAGGTAGGCGTGGTGAATCTTCCCCCGGGAGATGGCGTTGGCAAGCGCGCGCGTCACGTGCCCCTGCCCCACGATCTCGCCGAACGTTTTCGGGCGCCATTTCCGCGAAAGCGCCTCGTACGCCATGACTCCTCCCGCGGGCCGAAGACGCCCGCTCACACTTCAACGACCCGCATCGACCCGCGCGCCGCACGCGTCCCACCGATGGAAACGGAGACCGGATTCCGCACCCTCGGGGGGGCCGCTTGGCGAAGTCGCTCGACTTGCGGGACACCCGCAAGTCTGCACCGGAAGGGGACACTCCTTTTTCACTCGACGAAAAAACCAGGAGTGTCCCTCGCGGGAAGCTCCGCCCGGAACCCCCTTCCCCGGCTGCTCCTCCGCAGTCATCCGGTCGCCATACAGAGCGCCGGATTACAGAGCAGCTCCCTCCTCCGGGGGCCCGTCGGCGGCCAGGGGAGCCGCCGGCACACGGAGTCGTGCGGCTACCGCTGCTTCCTTCCGGACCTCACGGGGTTTGCCGCCTTCCGTTGCGACGGGCCTGGCCACCGGCGCGCACCCGGAACCAGATGGCGGGGGACACTCCTGCGACGGTCAACGATAACAGCCAGGAATGTCCCCCATGTGGCGGAGGGGGTGGGATTCGACCGATGAGGCATCGGCGGTCCGCGCCATCGCCCTTCCGGCCTCGTCGCCGCCTGACGTGCTCCTGAAGTCGCGCTTTTCCTCCTGCTCGTCGGCGGCGGCTCCGGTTCGAATCCCCGGACCCTCCGTTGTCAAAAATCCTGGCGGAGGGGGTGGGATTCGAACCCACGTGGCGGCTCGCACCGCCAAGTCGATTTCGAGTCGACCCCGTTACGGCCACTTCGGTACCCCTCCGCGCGTAAGAGAAGTATTATAGGGTGTCGGGGGAGGCCCCTTCAACGAAAACATCGGCAATCCTGTCAGGGGCGGGATCGAAGAGCCGGGATAACGTTCATAGGAACGTCCCTGCTTTCCCTGGTTTAAGGAGGAACGATTGCACGACGGCTGGCGGATCGCCGCACTGGTTCTTTCCACGGCCGGGTACATCTTCGCCTTCATTCTCATCCCCCGGATCATCCTCGAGAGGCGCCAGCCCGCGGCGACGGTCGCCTGGGTGCTCTCCATCGCCCTCCTGCCGGTGGTCGGGGTTCCCTTGTATTACCTCCTGGGGGAACGTCGGATCCGGCGCCATATCCGGGCGAAGATCGGCGCGGTAGGGTCGGTGGAAAGCTCCGTGGAGAAGCGGGTAAAGCCGAAGGACCTTCCCTCCCCCGTTGCGGTGAGCTGCAGCAGCGTCCTGGGGGCGGCGGGTGCACCTCCGCCGGTGGCAAACAACCGGGTGAACATCATCAACCGGGGAGACGAGGCATACCGGGCAGTCCTCGGCCTGATCGAAGAGGCGCGGGACCACATCCACGCCCAGTTCTTCATCCTCGACGTCGACCCCATCGGCAAGCGTTTCATCCATGCCCTCGCCACACGGGCCAAGGCGGGCGTCCGGGTGCGCCTGCTGCTGGACGCGGTCGGTTCGTGGCGCGCGCTCCGGCGTCTCGTCCGGCCGCTGCGGCGGGCGGGCGGGGAGGTGGCGGAGTTTCTCCCCGCGCTCCCTCTCCACCGCAAGTGGTCGGCACACCTTCGCAACCACCGGAAACTTCTCATCACCGACGGGATGACCGCTTTCTGCGGGGGGATGAATATCGGAAAGAAGTACATGGGGCCGAAGTGGGAGAAGTATCAATGGCGGGATATCGGCGCGGTGATCCACGGCCCGGCGGTCCGCGATCTCCAGGTGGTCTTCCTCGACGACTGGGCGTTCGCCACGGAGGAGACCGGTCCGGCAGGACACCTGTTCCCATCCCTCCCCCCCTCGCTCCGCAAATCCCCGCGGGAGGGGACGCTCCAGGTGGTGACCTCCGGCCCGGACCGCACCCTGCGCCCGATCTACCAGGGGGTGTTCACGGCCTTTACCTCGGCCCGGAGGAGGATCTGGATCGCCACGCCGTACTTCGTCCCCGACGACGCCATCGGGACCGCCCTCGAGAATGCCGCGCTCCGGGGGATCGACGTGCGCCTGATCGTCCCGGAGAAATCGGACCTGCGAATGGTGTGGATGGCGGGGAAATCCTACTTTGACGATCTGATGCTGGCGGGGGTGAAAATCTACCTGTACCGGCCCACCAATATCCACAGCAAGGTGCTGATCATCGACGACGACGTGGGGGTGGTGGGGTCGTCGAACGTGGACATCCGGAGTTTCTTCCTGAACTTCGAGCTCGGCGTGTTTCTTTACGCGGAAAAGGAGATCGGACGGCTCGCATCGGCGTTCGAGGAGGACCTTTCCCGGTCCCTCCGGCTTGACCCGGCCACGTTCTCGAAACGCCCGAGGTCGGTCCGTTTTCTGGAGGACACCTGCCGGATTTTCTCCCCGTTGTTTTAACCGGGATTCCCTTACGTCTTCCTGCGGGGGCGGAAAAACGCGGTGAGAAGGGCCGCGCTCTCTTTCCCGAGGACCCCGGGGATCACCATCGCCCGGTGGTTGAGTCGCTCGTCGGAGGCGATCCGGTACAGGCTGTGGACCGCACCCGCCTTGGGGTCGATCGCCCCGAAGATGATTTCGGATACCCGGGCGTTGACGGCGGCCCCCGCGCACATCACGCAGGGTTCGAGCGTAACCACGAGCCGGCACCCCGTGAGCCGGTAGTTGGAAAGTTTCTTCGCCGCCTTGCGCAGGGCGAGGATCTCGGCGTGCGCGGTGGGGTCGCTTCCCAGGACCGGCCGGTTGTGCGCCCGGGACAGGATCTTGCCGGACGGCCCCACCACGACCGCCCCGACCGGGACCTCTCCCTCCTTCGCCCCCTTCTCCGCCTCCAGAAGCGCGGCCCGCATCCACAGTTCCCGGTCAGTCACGGGGAGAACCGCGGGGACCGCCCAACGGTCCCGACGAGGGCTCCGAGAACAGGAAACGGTTTACCGCCTTCCTCTCGTCGGGGAGGAGCCGGCGATAGAACACCCAGCCCATCAGCCGTTCGTCCCGATGGGAGGCGGGGAGGTCCCGCATTTCAGCCAGGTTGCGCCGCATCGTCTGGCGCCGGTCTTGAGGAAGCTGCCGCCAGCGCCGGTAGAACTTTTCGATCGCCCGCTTTTCCTCCGGCCACGCGTTCCGGTAGATCTCGCGACGCTGCATCAGGAAATGCCGTTGCTCCGCCGGAAGATTGCTCCACCTCTGCCTGCGTTCGAGAATCCTCTTCCTGCGCTCGGGGGGAAGTTTTTCCCATCGGCGGTACCGTTGCCGGTATTTCTCCCTTTCCTCCGGCGTCATGGAGCGCCATCGGTCAAGCTTCTCCGGCGTCACTTCGCCCGCCTGCGCCATCCGCGATCCCTTCTTCCGCCCGGAATCTCCATCTCTTATCCCGGATCCGCTATCCCCCCGGTCGACCCCGCCGCTCCGCACGGAGAGTATCCCCTTCCCGCGGGATGTCGCCGGGATATTGCCGCCTTCCGCCGCTGCCTCTCGCAGGAATATGGGCGTCAGGGCCAGACAGGCTCCCAATGCTCCCGCCAGGATCCAACGAGTCCGAAACCGTGCCGACATCAGTCTACCCCTGCTGCTGCGAGGAAGGGATAAAAATCTCCATCTCCTCGATCTCCGGCTCGTTGAACAGGTCCGGGTCCTCCAGGATCTCCAGGTTGGCCACGATCTCACGGTCCTCCGGGGAAAGCGGTTCCCCCGTGCTCGAAACCTGGGGCGGTCGCATTGCCGTGGGGGAGAGGTCGCGGACCGGCTCCCGGGAAGAGAGAACGAAGAGCGCAAGCGCTGCCGCGGCCGCCAGGGGAACAGCCACCCACCGCAGCGAGTAGACGAATATGCTGCGACGCTTCGGTAACAGTTCCTCCGTTTCCAACCGGGCGAACAGATTCTCCCGGAAATCGGGGGGGACCGCCCCTTCCGTCCTGGCCACGGCCACCCCCAGGGCCCGCATCCGCTTCTCTGCCGTCCGGCACTCCGCGCATTCCCCGATATGCTCCTCGACCCGTCGGGCCTCCTCCGGCAGGGCCTCCCCGTCGACGTACGCGCTGATGATTTCCCTGATCTGCCTGCATTCCATCGAAGTCACCCCGTCCTCCCGGTTAAACCCGTCACCACGGGAATGGTTTCATTTCAGGACCTCGGAGAGTTCCGCAAGAAGCATCTCCCGTGCCCGAAAAATCCTGCTTTTCACGGCTTGCACCGTAACCCCAAGAACGGTTGCCACTTCTTCGTAAGCAAGGCCATCTCCCCTGTTCAGCACAAAGGCTGTCCTACTACCCTCCGGAAGTTTCTGAAGCGCCGCGACGAACTTTTCCTGGAGCTGCGCCCCCCAGGCGATCCGTTCGGGCCCCCAATCCTGGGGGCCCGGGAGCAGGATGCCGTCCGTCCCTTCCCGTCCCTCCCCGGTTACGTCGATCGGGACGTTATCCCCCGACTCCTTTTCGTCGCGAAGGTAATTGAGCGTCGTGCGCCGGGCGATGGTGTATAACCAGGTTGTAAATCTCGCCGTCGGCTGGTAGGTGGAGGCCGCCCGGGCGATGCGCAAGAAAACCTCCTGGGCCGCTTCCTCCGCCCGTGCCTGATCCCCGGTCATCCGGTAGCAGAAGTGGATCACCCTCCGGTGGTGCCGGGCAAACAGCTCCTCGAAGGCATCCCGGCTTCCCTTGCGGTAGAACTCCATCAGTTCGGCGTCGGTCCTCATCCCGTCCCCGGTTCTCCTGCCACATCGAACGCCGGAATCCTCTCCCCCCCCCCGCCGACTCGCCCGACGATACCGTCCCCGTCGGGGTTTCTCTTCAGAACGGCCAGAACCGGGCCTCCTCCCAGTACATCTCCCGGAACTGCTCGTACTGCCGCGTGAGAATCTTCAGGTGGTCCCGCTCCCACGCGATCAGGTCGTCCACGACCTTCTCCGCGTCCGCGTCCCCCTTCACCTTCCTCCGGAGGGCGGCGAACTGCTCGATGGCCCGTTTTTCCAGCGTCATCCCGATCGAGAGCGCGGCTGCCTCCCCCTCCACCTTCTTCCCGCGTGCCACGAAGTCGGGAGAAAACAGGGGGCTCTGGAATTTCCGGATCGCCCTCTTTTCCGCGGCTTTCCGGACAGGCCGGGGGGGCTTCCCCTCCGCCATCCTGGCGATCTGCTCGAGGATGGCTTCGTGGTGGCGCTCCTCCTCCTCCATCAGGAAGGTGAACATCTGGCGGACACCGTCGAGGCGGGCGTTCGCAGCAGCCATCCGGTAAAACTCGCGTCCCTCCACCTCGTTCAGCAGCGCCTTCTTCCACGCTTCCGCGATGGCGCCGGTCAAGTGCTTGCCCGATCCCTTTTTCATTTTCGGCCTCGCCTCCTCATGCGCATGCTATATGATGTCTTCATTATGCAGGAACTCACCCGCGACTTGCTCGCCAAGATCGGGGAGGACCCCGACCGCGAGGGGCTGAAGAAAACCCCGGAGCGATTCGACAAGGCGATCCGCTTCCTCACCTCCGGATATCGCCAGGATCCGCGGGAAGTCCTCCAGCGCGCGATTTTCCACGAATCCTACGATGAGATGGTGATCGTCAAGGACCTCGACGTCTTCTCCCTCTGCGAGCACCACATCCTTCCCTTTTTCGGGAAGTGCCACGTGGCGTACATCCCGAAGAAGAAGATCGTCGGACTGTCGAAGATCGCCCGGGTGGTCGAGTTGTACTCGCACCGCCTGCAGGTGCAGGAGCGTCTGACCCAGGAAATCGCCACGGCGATCATGGACACGCTGCAGCCTCACGGTGTGGCGGTCGTCATCGAGGCGTTCCACCTCTGCATGATGATGCGGGGGATCGAGAAACAGAACGCCAAGGCGGTCACCTCCGCCATGCTCGGCGTCTTCCGGACGCGGCAGTCCACCCGGATGGAGTTCATGGAGCTTATCAAGCCCAGCCTGAACATCCTGCGGTAACGCGACGGCCTCCGTTCCTGCGCCCCGTTGCGGGCGCGCCCGGGATCGGCTCCGCCGCCTGTGCCAAACCCCGGAGACCCCTGCCTGCTGCTTTCCCGGACCGGGAATATATCGGCGGAGCAGTCGAGGAAGGGGGCGTTTGGAAAAGAAAACGCCCCCGGGATCTCTCCCGGGGGCGCCTCGTGCAGCTGATGGTGAGGAGGGGAAAATCGGCCACAGAAGTTTCGGAAGCAGGTCACCTCCCCGGTCTTGCCATGACGAGCGGTCAAACAGCAGGCAGTGCTATCCGGCCGCCTCCCTCATGATCTCCGTGACCGCCGCCTCCACCTCGTTTGCCGTCCCTTCGAGCGAGGGCTCGTTGAACATCGGCAGCAGCACCGTCGGCTTGATCGTCTCGAGCACGACGTCCTTGCCGTCCGCATAGATGGACACCCGGCAGGGAAGCGCCGTGGCGATCTTGATGTTGGTGTCCAGGGTTTTCTTGGCGTATCCGGGGTTGCAGATCTCGTAGATGTAGAGCTTGCGGTCGAAGACGAGCCCCTTCCCCTGCAGCGTCGCCGTCACGTTGTGGATCCCCTGCACGCCGAATTTCCTGGCGGCCGAGGCATCCTCGAACTTCTGCCTCACCTCGCCGATCGAATTCTTGCTTCGGACCATGATGAACATTTTTTCTCCTCCTCAAGCGCCCCGCCGGGGCGCTGCATTCAGCAGGAGCCTCAGCCGCCGCCGCGCGCAAACAGAACGATGACGAGGACCCATACAGCGATCATAATCAACGTCCCCCATTCACCCGCCATCGTGGCACCCTCCTCTTGCGGTTCGATTCCGTCCCCCGACCTTGCCCGGCGACCGCCGGGCCGGATCGTTACCCTCAGCGAAACGGGGACCGGCGTATGCCGCTCCCGCAGGGAGAGCTGCCAGATGAGGTCCCGCTCCCTCCGGCTCGAAACAGGGATATCCCCATCCGGGAAGACGCAGCGCCGCACTGGGGGCACGACTCCTCCTTGTCATCCGACAGGCGTTGGTACGCCTCGAAGACCTTCTGGCACGACTCGCACCGGTATTCGTAAAGCGGCATCGAAAAAAACCCTCCTTTACCTTTCCGAAACGCCGAACTTCTTGAGGATATTCTCCATCAGGCACCATTTCGTGAGCCCGGACTGGAAGAGGTTGAGCCCGACGAAAGCGGTGAAGAGAAACCAGTATCTGCTGACGTACAGTCCGAGGAAAAGGGATGTCAGCACGAATGTTCCCGCGATCACCCGGATCCATCGTTCCACGTTCATCTTTCCTTTCCTCCTCTTGCCGCGGGGTTTTCCCGGGGCTTCCTGATCGATTTCCCTTGGGGGAAACCCGCCTTCCCAATCAAATTTGCATAAAGAGTGCCATCCCCGCCGCACAAGAGCCGGTGGAGTTTTTCCTTTAAAAATTGGGGATATCAGGCCAGGGCCCCGGTGACAGGCGTCGTTTCTTCTTCCTAGGTGGATCCCGATGCACCAATTGTTGCAACAAAATGTTTCATGCGTTGCGTTTCTTCTCGATGCCCAGCCGCTTCATCTTTCGCCAGAGGGTCGACCGATCGATTCCGAGAGCGGCCGCGGCATCCCCCCGGCTCCAACGATGAGCTTCCAGCGTCCGGAGGATCCATTCCCTTTCCCCCCGTTTTCCCGCGGGAAGGTCGCTCTCCGCCGCGGCGCCGGCTTCGGCGGGTCTGTCCCCCGGGGGAGGGTCGGCGGAATCGGCCTTGCGCGGGCGGCAATGCTCCTGAACCTCCTCGGAGAGGTCCCCCGCGGAGAGGACCGCGCCGCGCGCGCAGACCGCGCCGCGCTCGAGAACGTTCTCGAGCTCGCGGACGTTGCCCGGCCAGGAATAGTCGATCAGGCACCGCATCGCCTCCGGGGAAACCGCCCGCACCCGGTCGAACCCCCGTCTCCGGAGGCGCTTGAGGACGTGATCCACGAGCAGGGGGATGTCCTCCCTCCTCTCGCGAAGGGGAGGAACGACGAGAGGGATGACGTGGAGCCGGTAGAAGAGGTCCTCGCGGAACTGTCCCGCCTTCATTGCGGCCTTCAAATCCCGGTTGGTCGCGGCGATCACCCGGGCGTCGACGGTCTGGGTCCGGCTGCTTCCCACCCGCTCGAACTCGCGCTCCTGGATCATGCGGAGAAGCTTCACCTGCAGGGCAAGGGAGATGTCCCCGACCTCGTCCAGAAAAATCGTCCCCCCCTCGGCGGCCTCGAACCTTCCCACCTTGTCGGCGATCGCCCCGGTGAATGCTCCCTTTACGTGCCCGAACAGTTCGGACTCCAAGAGCGTCTCCGACAGCGCCGCACAGATGACCTTGACAAAGGGCCCGTTTCTCCTCGGAGAAAGGTCGTGGATGGCTCTCGCGAAGAGTCCTTTTCCCGTGCCGCTCTCCCCCGTGATGAGGACGGTGGAGTCGGTGTCCTTGATTGTGTCGATCAGCTCGAAGATCTGCCGGACACGGGGGGTCTTTCCGACGATGTCGCCGAAGGGAAATTTCGCCTTCCTCTCCTCGGCGATCCGCTCGATCTCTATAAAGCTCCGGAAGGAAAGAACAAAACCGATCCGTTCCCCGGGCGGATCTTCCAGAAAGGCCCAGCTTGCGCTGATCGGGACGATCCTCCCGTCCGCGCGCACCAGGGTGCCCTCCACGTCGGTGCGGGGTTTTCCCCCTTCGGTCAGGTCCCCCATCGGGCAGTCGAGCTGTGCCGGTCCGAAGCTGGCCTTGAGAATCTCGCGGCAGTCCTTCCCCGTCGCCTTGGAGGCGGGGATTCCCACCAACTGCTCGGCAGCGCGGTTGAACGAGGAGATGCGGTGGTCCCGCTCCACGGTGATCACCGCTTCCCAGACGCTGTTCAAGATGGCGGCGAGCTTCCGTTCGCCGGTCATGGGGCCGGGGGAATCGCCCTCTTGCAACACATTGTCGCGGATCATGCCTTGAAGTATACCAGATGCGGTGACCGTTCCCCGATCAGTTCCCCGGCGTTTCCCCGCCGGCGGATCCGGGAGAAACGGGGCCTTCCACCACCCTCTCGAGCGTAGCCATGGACAGGCCCAGATCGTAGAAGGCGGCATTGTACTCCGTGCGCGCGCGGGTGAGAAACACCCGAGCATCGAGGAGGTCGGCCGCGGTGGCAACCCGTTCGCGGAACTGGCTCTCCGTGATCCGGTAGTTCTCCTCCGCCTGCTCCACCGATTTCCGGGAGAGGGTGATCCGCCCGGCGGACACCCCGTACCCCTCGACGGCGGTCTTGAGCTGGAGGAGGAGTTCTTCCCGCGTGTCCTGTATCCTCTCCTCGATCGCCCGGATCTCCGACGACTCGGCGAGGATGTCGTTTTTCGTCCGGAACCCTTCGAAGAGGTTCCACTTCGCCGTAACCGAAGCACTCGTGTCCGAATCGAAGAGGGGATCGTCGAGCCCCTGGAACGCGAAGGTCTCGCCGAACCGGCTGTGGGTAAGCGACAGGTCGACGGACGGCAGGTATCCTCCCCGGATCGAATCCCTCGCCCGTTCCCGCGCCAGCCGCCGTGCTTCGAGAAACCGGATTTCGCTCCTCTGCGCAAGCATCCGGTCCGCAAGTGCCTCCTCATGGACTCCGACATGATCCGCGAAGGATGCCTCCTCGATTGTCTCGTCTTCTTCCACGGGAATCCCGGTCACCCTCCCGAGGGCCTTCCGGGCGATCCGGAACGCGCTTTCCGCCGTCAGCAGGTCCTGACGGGCGGAGGCAAGCTCCACCTCCACCTTGAGATACTCGTTCTTCGCCGTAAGCCCACCCCGGTAGAAGAGCTCGGCATCGTGCCTCTGGCGCTCCAGGAGTTCCACGGACTCCTTCGCCACCTCCCGGTTTCTTCGCGTCCGCAGCACCTCGATGTACGCTATCTTGACCTCCAGGGCGATGTCTGCTTCCGTGGCTTTCTGCTCATACCGTGCGGCATCCAGAGTCGACCGGGCGGACTTGAGCGTGTTGAGGTCCGAGAACCCCCGGAAAAGGTTGTACCGGATCTCCGCGGAGAAGGCGGAGGAGTCCCGGGTCTGGAAGGAGCTGAAGACGTTTTCCCGCCTCTCATAGGTGTAGTCGGCTTCGACCTCCGGCCAGAAGGGGGCCTTCCCGGAATCGACCCGCCGTCTTTGCGCCTCGGTGCGCTGCCGGAAATCCCTGACGCGATGGTTGTTCTCGAGGGCCTGCGCGACAGCTTCCTCCATCGTGAGGGCATGCCCCGGCAGGGGAAACAGAAGCGAAATGAGAAGTACGACGGCAAGCCTTTTCATGCACCCTCCTTCCGTTCCACGGGTTCCCCGCCGTTTCCGGGATCCCGGAGACCGCCCTTCTCCATCCGAACGAAGAACAGGAGGAGGGCCGGGATGACGAACAGGGTGAATACGGTGGAAAGGGCAAGCCCACCCAGCACGACGCTTCCCAGGCCGCAGTAGAGCTCGGACCCCGGCCCCGGAAACACGACGAGAGGGAGCATCCCGCAGATGCTCGTGATCGCCGTCATATAGATCGGCCGGACCCTCGTGCGCGCGGACAGAAGGACCGCCTCCCGGTACTCCATTCCCTCGTAGCGGATGTAGTTCAGGGACTGGTGCACGATCAGGATCGCGTTGTTGACCACCACGCCGATGAGAATGACGAATCCGAGCATGGTCAGGATATCCAGCGGCTGAGGCCGGATGAACAGGTTGACCAGCTTGAGCCCGACGAACCCGCCGGCGGCGGCGAGCGGAACGGTGAACAGAATGATAAAGGGATAGAGGAAATTCTCGAAGAGCGCGGACATGAGGAGATAGGTGATCGCCAGGGCGAGAAGAAAGTCCCACTGCAGCGTCCTTCTTGCCACCGTGAGCTTGTCGGCCGCCCCGCTCAGGCGCTGGGAGGTGCCGGCGAGCATCCCTGCCTGCTTCAGGGGGCCGACTACCTTGTCCCGGATCGTGTCCATGGCGCTCTCCAACGCCATGTCTTCCGGAGGGGTGACTTCCAGGGTAACCGTCCGTTTCCGCTCCAGGTGGCGAATCTCGGTGATCCCCGCGGTGCGCTCGATGCCGGCCAGGGAGGAGATCGGGACGACCTTCCCGACGGGGGTCGCCACGAGGGAATCATAGAGTTTTTCGGGCGTGTCGATCTCCTCGCTCGAAGACAGGACGACGAGATCGATCGCCTTCTCTCCGACCGGCCGGAAATCCCCCACCTTCCGCCCGTCGAGCAGGACGTCCGTGGCAATCCCGAAATCGGTCTCCGTCATTCCCACCGCGCGTAGCCGGTCGCGATCGGGGTGGAGCCGGACCTCCGGGTAGGAGATGTCGAGGGAGGGAACGGGACGTACCTGGGCGCCGGGGATCTCTTTCCGGATCGCCCCGAACAGTATGCCGCCCGCCTGGACAACCTGCCCGATCTGGTATCCACTGATGTCCACGTCGATCGTTCTGGCCCGCCCCAGGCGGGTCTGGAAGATTCCCGCCTGTATGCTTACCCCAAACATTCCCGGAATTCCGCGCATGATCCTGGTGAACAGGGGGAGAAGCTCGCGCGCCCGCTGCTCTTCTTTGCTGATCGCACCGAAAATGTTGATGAAATCGGATCCCACGTAGAACAGGTTCTTTATCCCCGGAATCCCGTCCTTCCCCGTGCCCATGTACGGGTCCGCTTCCGTGAAGATGTACTCCCCGATCTCCTTCCTCTCTCCGTAGGAGAGGCCGGGCGGAGGAACAAGGATGTTGATCACGAGATTGCGGTTCCCCTGGGGAAGGTATTCCATCTTGGGAAACAGCAGCCATGCGGTCCCGATCGAGAAAACCGTAAGCCCCAGAATCGTGACGAGACGGGTCGCGGTGTTCTTCGTCACGAGGTGCAGGATCGCCATCAGGGAGTCGACCATCCGGTTCCCCGCCCGAACCAGGTTCTCCTGCATGTTGCGGGTCCCGGGCGCCTTGAATTTCAGGCGCCGGAAGAGCAGATTCGACAGCATCGGGATGGCGAATACCGAGACGAACAGGCTCAAGCTGATCGCCGTCGTCACCGCGATGGCGATGTCGCGGAAAAGCTGCCCCACTTCCTCCTCGACGAAAATCACCGGAAGGAAGACCGCGACCGTCGTGGCCGAGGACGCCAGGATGGCCCCCCAGACCTCCCGGGCGCCGTCGTAGGAAGCCTCGAACGCGTCCTTCCCCATCTTCCGGTGCCGGTCGATGTTCTCCAGGACCACGATGGCGCTGTCCAGGAGCATCCCCACCGAGAAGGAGATCCCCGCGAGGCTTACGACGTTCAAGTTCCTCCCGAAGATCCACAGGAAGATGAAGGTGCCGATGATGCTGATCGGGATCGCCGTGGCGACGATCACCGTGGAGGAGACGCTGCGCAGGAAGACCAGGAGCACGAGGACCGCCAGCGTTCCGCCGACCACGATGTTCTGCTTGACGAGGTTGATCGCTCCGCGGATGTAGGGCCGCTGGTCGTACGCCCAGTCGAGGTGGATTTGCTGCGCCGCAAGGGTCGTGGCATTGAGTTCCTTGTACGCCGCCTCGACCCGGTCGGTCAGTTCCAGGATGTTGGACCCGGGCTCCGGCTTCACGCCGACCGCGATCCCGGGCTCGTTGTTGTGGATCATCGCAACGGTTTGCTTCGCGTACCCGATCCGGACGGCCGCGACGTCCGACAGCAGGATGCGCCGCTGGCCCGTGGACCGCAGTACCACCTTTTCGACCTGCCCCGGGACGACGAATTCCGCGACCGACCGGATTCGGTAGTCCTTCCGTCCCACGCTGACGCTCCCCGCGGAGACGTTCACGTTCGCCGCCTGCAGCGCGCGGATCAAGTCCGACAAGGTGAGATCATAGGCGGCCAGTTTCTCGGGAGAAACAACGACGTGCAACTCCTTCGCCGTCCCACCGCGCACGAAGAGATCGGCGACGCCGGGAATCCGCTCCAGGAACTGGCGGACATCCTCCTCGAAGAAGGTCCCGTAGCTCTCGATGGGGTTGGGATTCCCCTCGTTCGCCTTGAGGACCATCCAGATGACGGGGGAGGTGGCGGCGCCCGTTGCGCTGATTACGGGCTTGTCGACGTTCTGGGGATAGGAGGATACTTCGTTGATCTTGTTCGATACGCGGAGCAGGGCGTCGTCGATGTCGGTCCCCGTGCGAAACCGGAGGGTGATCGTCCCCTGGCCGTTCGCCGAAGTGCTTTCCATATTCACGAGCCCGGGGATGCCTTTCAGCGTCTCTTCCTGCTCGTCGATGATCTCCCGTTCCACCTCGTTCGGCGCCGCTCCCGTCCAGGTGGTGGTCACGGTGATTTCCGGTTCCTCCACCGACGGGGTGAGCTGGTATGGGAGGCGGGTAAGGCCGATCAGCCCGAACAGGACCACCAGGATGATCCCCACGGTGATGGTGACGGGTTTCGATATGGCGAATTTTACCGGGTCCACGGTCCTCCTCCCACGGCTCCGGAGATTCGGGACCGGATCATCGCTTCTGCCCTTTCGACGGACCGGACTCCCGTCCGCCGCCCGTCGACACCGTAACCGGCTGGCCGTCCCGCAGACGCTCGTTCCCCTTGACGACCACCGACATCCCCGCGCGAAGCTCCTCGCCCTCTACCCCTGCGCTTTCCCCTGCATAGCGAAGTACGTTCACGGGGATCATCTTCGCCTTCCCGTCCTCCACGGCGTAGACCGCGTTCTTCCCGAAGGCGGTTACCACGGCATCCCGCGACACGAGGAGCAACTTCTCCTTCTTCCCGGTGGGGACTGCCACTCTCGCCTCCATCCCCTCGATGAAGGAGAAACGGTTACGGACCCGGATTTTCACGGGGAACGTCCGGGTGGCGATGTCGCCCCTCGGGATCACGGAAACCACCTTCCCCGTCGTCTCCACGCCGGCGATCTTCACGGGAAGGGTCCTTCCCGGCTTCATGTAGCCCACGATCTCCCCGGGCACATCGACGATCACGTCGACCCGGTCGTCCCGGGCGATGGTCGCCACCTTGTCACCCGGCGAAAGCCACTCCCCGAGATCCACCAACTTCTTCACCGTGATCCCGTCGAATGGGGCCCGCACCGTCTTTTTCCGCAATTCCGCCTGCAGTCGCTCCCTGTCGGCCTGAAGGGAGTCGGCCTTTTTCTCCAGCGACATGACGCGGAACCGGTTCTCGTCGTACAACTGCTCGGCGACGGCTTCCTGCCGGTACAGATTTTCGATCCGCCGGAAGTCCGCCCGGGCTTTCGCAAGGTCCACGAGGACCTGTTCGTGGGACGCCCGGGTGGAGTCAAGGGTCTTTTCGAGAATCTCCGCATCGAGACGCACCAGGACGTCCCCCTTCCGGACCCTTCGCCCCTCCTCGATACGCACCTCGACGATCCCGCCGGTCACCTCGGAGGAGACGTCGGAGATTTCCGGATAGAAGACGGTCCCGACGAACTCCGTCTGCGGGTCGATCATTCCCTCGCGGATTTCGGAGACCGTCACCAGGGCCGGGGGAGGTCCTCCCTTTTCCTGGTCCTGCGCGCTCGCCGGGGCGACAGCGGCAAGAAGGAGGACCAGGACCCATGCGGCCGTCGCGGTATTCACAGGTTTTTCCATTCCTCTCCTCCGGAGCAGATGGTTCGAGGCCGGACCGGGAATCCTCGGGAACCCGGATGGTTCCGCACCTTACGGCAATCACGACAGTTTCCACGAGATTCCGAGTCCTGTCTATGGGGATTCGCGGATTTGGACCTTGCCCGTTTCGCTCGTTTTCTGTTTTCATCATATTTAGACACAAATTCCCGGATTTCGAAACAGGGGGCGGCTGTGAAAGCGCGAATCGCTCTCCTCGCAGTCCTTGCGGCCTGGCTGCCGATCGCATCCCTCGGAGGCGTGCGGGCGGAGGGGAAGACGATCACCTTCGCCGTCGGTGGGGCTTCGGCCGAATTCGATTTCTGGGAGCGGCTTGTGCGTGATTTTACGGCCGAGACGGGGATCGGCGTCGAACTCCTGCGCCAGCCCACCGATACGGGACTGCGCCGGCAGGGCCTGGTCGTCGCGCTCAAATCCCGAAAGAGCGACCCCGACGTCTTCCTCATGGACGTGGCATGGCTCGCCCAGTTCGCTGCCTCCCGGTGGCTCGCTCCCCTCGACCCGCACTTTGCGACGGGCGGGTGCGGGGACCGGAAGGCCTTCTTCCCCCGGATCTTGGATCTTGCCGACACCTACGAGGGGAGCCTTGTGGCACTGCCCGTGTATGTCGACGGAGGGGTTCTCTACTACCGGAGCGACCTGCTGAACAAATACGGCATCGGCGGCCCACCGGACACCCTGGAGGAGCTGCTGCGATACGCGAAGAGGGTGCAGCAAGGGGAACGGCGGGAGAACCCCGGATTTTTCGCCTTCGTCTGGCAGGGGGCCCAGTACGAGGGTCTTATCTGCGACTTCCTCGAGTTCGCCGGCAGAGACGGCGGCTTCACGGTCAGGGAAGGATCCGTGTCCGTCGACACGCCGGCCAACCGGAAGGCGCTCCGGTTCATGCGCGACCTCATTCACCGGCACGGGGTATCGCCGCCGAGCACCTACACCGGGATGAAGGAGGAGGAGGTGCGGCTCTTCTTCCAGGGCGGGAACGCTTTGTTCGAGCGGAACTGGCCGTACGCGTGGCCGCTTCACGAGGCGCAGGGATCCCCGGTCCGGGGGGTCACTGCCATTGCGCCCGTCCCCTCCTTCGCCCCGGGACGCAGCGCCTCCACCCTCGGGGGCTGGCACGCGGGGATCTCCCGGTACAGCGACGCGAAGCCCGAGAGCGTCCGTTTTCTGTGCTTCCTCGGCTCGTACGCGGTGCAGAAGCGCCTGGCGCTTGGTCTCGGCTGGAGCCCCGGGCGCATGGACGTCTACGGCGATCCCGAGGTTCTCGCCCGGCTCCCGCATTTCCGCAAGCTCAGGCCGGTCTTCGAGAACGCGCGCCCGCGCCCGATCCTGCCCTACTACACGCAGCTTTCCGAGATCCTCCAGAAGCACCTGAACGCCGCGCTGTCGGGAAACATCTCCCCCGGGAAGGCGCTGGCCGCCGCCCAGAAGGAGATGCAGGCGGTCGTATCCCGGTACCACGGGAACTAACGGCGATGGGGATTCGTCCGGAGGATCCGAGGGGACGGCAGTCTTCCCTCCCGGGCGAGCACACGCCGGGAGAGCTCGCCCGCGGATACGCATTCCTTGCTCCGCTTTCGGCCTTTGTGGCAATTTTCGTGATCGTGCCGGTAATCGGGACATTCGCGGACAGCCTGATGCAGGACGTGACCTTCCTTCCGAAACGCTTCCTCGGACTGGAAAACTACCGGGCGCTGCTGTCGGACCCGGGGTTCTGGCAGGCAATGCGCTTCACCTGCCTCTTCACGCTGGTTTCCGTTCCCCTGGAGCTGGTTCTGGGCCTTGCCTTCGCGCTCCTGCTCGCACGGCCGTCCCCCGCGCGGGGACTGCTCCGGGCATGTGTGCTGGTCCCATGGGCCCTCCCCGCCGCGGTGTCCGGAAAGGTGTTTCAGCTGGTCTACAACTACCACTACGGGCTGGCGAACTATCTGGCGGGGCTGTTCGGGCTCTCCGACCGTCCGGTGAACTGGCTCGGAACATCGATCGGGGCGTTCGCGTCTCTGGTCACGGCGGACGCCTGGAAAACCACACCGTTCGTGGCGATCATCCTACTCGCGGGGCTCTCCGGAATCCCGGAGGACCTGTACCTCCAGGCGGAGGTCGACCGGGCCGGGTTCGCCCGCCGTTTCACCCGGGTCACGCTGCCGCTTCTGTCTCCCGTCATCGTGGTCGCTCTCCTGTTCCGGACGATCGACGCCCTCCGCGTCTTCGACCTGGTGTTCGTTCTCACCGGCGGCGGACCCGGGGGAAGCACCACGTCCCTCTCCCTGTACGGCTACCAATACTTCCTCGGCGGCGATTTCGGGTACGGTTCGGCGGTGTCCGTCGCCCTGTTCCTGGTCGCCTTCGGCCTTTCCGTCCTGTACGTTCGTGTCGGGCGGTTCGCGAGGGAACTGGCATGAGCGACCGGACACAGGTCCGTCTTCTCTACCGGGCCGGCGCCCTGGGGATAACGATCTTCTCCCTCGGCCCGATCCTGTACATGGCCCTGACGGCGGTAAGCGTGCGGCCCGACTTCCTTTCGCCTGACGCAGGGTTTACCGTCACGGCGGCTCATTTCGTCTCCGTGGTCCGGACGACCTCGCTGCACTTCCCCGAATACTTGCGGAACAGCCTCATCGTCTCGGGGCTGAGCGCCGCCTTCTGTGTCGCCATCGCCTCGCCGGCAGCCTACGCCATCACCCGTCTTCCGCTCCCCGGCAGAATCCTCTTTCTGCTTTGCATTCTCGCGGTCTCCCTCTTCCCGCCGGTGAGCATGGTGAGCTACCTGTTCCAGGTCATGGGAACCCTAGGGTGGATCAACACCTACCCGGCGCTTGTCCTTCCCTACATCGCCTGGATCCTTCCCCTTTCCCTGTGGATCCTGACGAGCTACTTCGCCCAGGTGCCGGTGGACCTCGACCGAGCCGCGCTCATCGACGGGTGTTCCCGTCTCGCGATACTCCGGAAAGTGGTCTTCCCCGTGGCGGCCCCGGGCATCTTTTCCACGGCGCTGCTCGCCTTCATCTTCGCCTTCAACGAATTCCTGTTCGCCCTGATGCTGACGACGGACCACGCGGCCCGCACGGTGCCGGTCGGAATCGCGCTGTTCGAAGGATTGCACGGGGAGATCCCGTGGGGCGTCGTCATGGCCGCCTCGGTTCTGACGACCGTCCCGGTGGTCCTGCTCACGCTCGTCTTCCAGCGCCGGATCATCCAGGGACTGACACGGGGAGCGGTGAAGGGATGAGGCTCACCTTCTCCGCGGTAAGCAAGACGTTCCTCTCCCTCCGGGGGCCGGTCCGCGCCGTGCGCGGAGTGGACCTCTCGGTCGGCGAGGGGGAGTTCTACGTCCTGCTCGGCCCCAGCGGCTGCGGGAAATCGACCGTCCTCAACCTGGCGGCGGGCCTCGTGAAACCGACCTCCGGCGAGATCCGGATCGGCGGGATGGTGGCTGCCTCCCGTGACAGGAAAGTGTTCGTTCCCCCGAAGGAACGAAACGTGGCCATGGTCTTCCAGAGCTACGCTCTCTATCCGCACCTGACCGTATTCGAAAACATCGCGTTTCCGCTGCGGGTCGCGGGGGTGAAAAAGGACGAGATCGGCAAGGCGGTGAACCAGGCGGCAGGAATGCTCGGGATCGGGGACATCCGCGAGGCCAGGCCCGCGGAGCTTTCCGGCGGACAGCGGCAGCGCGTGGCCATCGCTCGCGCCATCGTCCGCAAGCCCGCGCTCTTCCTCCTCGACGAACCCCTGTCCAACCTCGACGCCGGGCTTCGGGCGTCGACGAGAAGCGAGCTGAAACGACTCCAGCGGGAACTCGGCGTCACCACCGTGTACGTCACCCACGACCAGACCGAGGCGATGACCCTGGGGGACCGGATCGCGCTGCTTCGGGACGGCCGGATCGTCCAGACGGGGACGCCGGAGGACCTCTACGAACGCCCGGAAACGCCGTTCGCCGCCTCCTTCATCGGCCAGATCCCGATGAACCTGGTGGAAGTCTCCGTCCGGGAGGAGGAGGGGGACCTGGTTCTGCTCCTCGGCAAAGCGAGACTTTTGCTCCCTCCCGGTCCGGCCGCGCGGGTCCGAAAGCTCGGCTCGGACGAAGTCCTTTTCGGTATTCGCCCGGAGCATATCGGGATCGCCCGGGGGATCGCCGGATCCCCGGTCGCGGGCACGGTGGCGGCGCTGGAGAACCTCGGGCGCGAGGTGCTGCTTCAGGTTCGCGCGGACGGCCTGCCCTTGTCCGTTCTCAGCAGCGACAAATCGATCCGGGAAGGGGAGGCCGTGGCGCTCGACATCCCCCTCGAGGCGGCGCACTTCTTCGCGAAAGGCGACGGTTAGCGATTGCTGGTGGCGAAAACCGGTCCGGATCAACAGGTTGCCGTTGTTTTTCCCCGCCGTGTTTTCCCGAATCGATTGCGGTTCAGAGGCAATCCCAGAAATGCGGGATACTGTTCCCGGCGGCATCAATAGCCGGCAGCGGCCTGCATCAACAAAATAAATCCGGTTGCCGCCTGGATCGAGCAGGCAAAGAACCTGCCGCGCGTCGTCTCTTACCAGGCAAAGGAGGAGATCATGGAACTGGTGAGCATGCTGACCCGGAGTCTCGGTGTGAATGATTCGCAGGCAAAGGGAGGCGCAGGCCTTCTTTTCCGGATGGCGAAGGAAAAACTCGGAGGGGATTTCGGCCAGGTGGAGGCCGCGGTTCCCGGCATGGACAACCTTCTCGCAGCCGCCCCGGAAGGCGGCGGCCAGGCCGGGGCGCTAGGAGGAATGGCCCAGGCGCTGGGCGGGGGCGCCGGGCAGCTCGGAAGCATGGCGGGCCTGGCCGCAGGATTCTCGAAGCTCGGCCTCGATTCCGGCATGGTGGGGAAGTTCATCCCTGTCCTCCTCTCGTTCGTCCAGTCGAAAGGGGGGGACTCCGTGAAGAATCTCCTCGCCGGCGCCCTGAAATAATCCCTCCCCGGGGGCTGTCTGTGGGCGGGCACGCCGAACGGCTCCGCCGCCTCGGAGGGGGACTACGTTCGTGGCGCGTCATGCCATGCATACAACAAGACCGGCCGGGGAGTCCCTCCCCGGCCGGAATCGGTACGGATGCGGAATCCGCGCATTCAGGCCGCCTCTTCGCGGATGAGCGACCGGATCCTCTCCTCCAGGTCTTTCGGGATCTCCTTCATGGCTGGCGAAAAAGACGGTGATTCGTCCGGGCCCGGGTTTCCCCCCCGGGCGGAAAAAACCGCCGGGGGGGCTTGTCTTCCGCGGGCAGGGGTAGAATGAACCTAGTAGGGACAAGGCGAATGCCAACACCAACGAAACGTGTCAATGGACATAGGGGGAGAACGCAATGAAACGCGAAGAGGTATACAAGGAGATCAAGGAGATGTTCGGGCTGGTCCCCGGCTTTTTCAAGCTTATACCGGATTCGTCACTCAAACTCGAGTGGGACCTGTTCAAGCGGGTGCAGATGGAAGAAGGGCCGATCCCGAACAAGTATCGGGAACTGATCGGGGTGGCCATCGCAGCGACCACCAGGTGCCGGTACTGCGCCGTCTACCACACGGAGCTGGCGAAGCTGAACGGGGCGACGGACGCCGAGATCGAGGACGCCGTCCACTGGGCCAAGTCCCAGGCCGGCTGGAGCACCTACATCAACGGGATGCAGGTCGATTACGACCAGTTCAAGGACGAGGTGATACGGGCCTGCGAACACGTCCGGAAAAATACGAAGGCGGCATAGACCGCCCGGAAAAGGATAGTCGATTC
Organism: Candidatus Deferrimicrobiaceae bacterium; assembly: GCA_041633075.1. GTDB lineage: Bacteria > Desulfobacterota > Deferrimicrobia > Deferrimicrobiales > Deferrimicrobiaceae > CSP1-8. Next base: position 26,330 of record JBFKGZ010000006.1, read on the forward strand.
CCGAAAGAGCCCGGAGGGGGGTATGGGTATCCCTCTCCGGGCGTTTTTTTCCCCGGTCGTCTACGTTTTCCGGAGCGCCTGGTCCAGGTCCTCGAGGATGTCGTCGATGCTTTCCAGCCCCACCGAGAGCCGGACGTAATCGTCGGTCACTCCCGTCGCGAGCCGCTCCTCGCCGGTGAGTTGCTGGTGCGTCGTCGACGCCGGGTGGATCACAAGGCTTTTTGCGTCCCCGATGTTGGCCAGGTGGGAGAACAGCCTCACGTTGTCGATGAACTTCTTTCCCGCCTCCATCCCTCCCTTGATCCCGAACCCCAGGATCGCGCCGTACAGCCCGCGGTGGTGGTACCTCTTCGCGAGGGCGTGCTGCGGGTGGTCGGGCAGACCCGGGTAGTTGACCCAGGTGACGTTCGGGTGGGTCGACAGGAACCGGGCCACCGCCATCGCGTTCGTGCTGTGCCGCTCCATCCGCAGGGGGAGGGTCTCCACCCCCTGGAGGAAGAGAAAGGCGTTGAAGGGGGACATCGCCGGACCCAGATCCCGCAGGAGCTGCACACGCGCCTTGATGATGAACGCGACGTTGCCCAGGCCCGGGAAGTCGCCGAAGACTTCCCAGAATTTGACTCCGTTGTAGGAAGGGTCCGGTTCGGTGAACTGCGGGAAGTTGCCGTTACCCCAGTTAAACGTTCCCGAATCGACGATGATCCCGCCGATCGAGGTGCCGTGCCCTCCGATGAACTTCGTCGTGGAGTGGATGACGACGTCGGCGCCGTGGTCGAACGGCCGCAGAAGGTAGGGGGACGGCATCGTGTTGTCGATCACCAGCGGGATGCCCGCCTCGTGGGCGATGTCGGCCACCGCCCGGTTGTCCAGCGTGTCGAGCTTCGGGTTTCCGATCGATTCGGCAAAGATCGCCTTGGTCTTCTTTGTGATCGCCTTGCGGAAATTTTCCGGATCGGAGGGGTCGATGAACTTTACGCGGATCCCCATCTTGGGAAAGGTGTAGTGGAACAGGTTGTACGTCCCCCCGTACAGGGACGCAGACGAGAGAATTTCCTCTCCCGCATGGGCGATGTTCAGAAGCGCGAGCGTTTCCGCCGCCTGGCCGGATGACACCGCCAGCGCCCCGGTCCCCCCCTCCAGCTGCGCAATCCGTTGTTCGAGGACGTCGGTGGTCGGGTTCATGATCCGGGTGTAGATATTGCCGAACTCCTGGAGCCCGAACAGGCGCGCGGCGTGCGCCGTGTCGTGAAATACATACGACGTCGTCTGGTAAATCGGGACCGCTCTCGCGTTGGTCGACGGGTCCGGTTTCTGCCCGCCATGCAGGGCGATCGTTTCCGGCCGGTAGGAATCCGCCATCGGATTGCTCCTTTCCCTTCCTGGGAATAATCGGGACACGGTATCGAACATACAAAATTAACGATATATCCCATAGATATTATAGTTTATCAATTTCCCTGTCAACGCATTCCTTCCGGAACACCCTGCATGACGAAATCCGTATTCGCAAATTTTTCTTGACAGGAGGGAGTAGCCCCCTTACTCTCGTGTATACAGTATGCAGAAGGAGGCCCCCCTCCTCCTTTTGCATTCGTCTCCTTCCTTATCCCTTCGTCCTAAGGCTTCGCCGTCCGGTCCCCTCCGGGCGGCGAAGCCTTTTCGCATACCGTCCGGTTCGCCGGTTCGACAAACGTGACAAAAAAAGGCCGCCCGGCTTCCGCCGGACGGCCCGTTTCCGCACTCGTGCCGCAGATCCCGCCCTACGCTCTTTCGAACAACCCCGCGGCACCCATCCCGCCGCCGATGCACATGGTGACCAATCCCAGCGTTGCGTCCCGCCGCTTCATCTCGTGGAGCAGCGTCGCCGTGATCTTCGCTCCCGTGCACCCCAGCGGGTGTCCAAGGGCGATCGCTCCTCCGTTCACGTTCACCCGGTCGGAGTCTAAGCCCAGCTCCCGGATGACGGGGAGGGACTGGGCCGCGAACGCCTCGTTCAATTCGATCAGATCAACGCGCGTCAGCTTGATCCTGAGACGCTTCAAGAGCTTCGGCACGGCCTCCACCGGTCCTATTCCCATGATCTCGGGCGGCACCCCCGCGACGGCAAAACCGAGGAACCGCGCCAGGGGCTCGGCGCGCAAGCCTTTTAGCGCCTTCTCCGAGACGACCACGGCGGCGGCGGCCCCGTCGCTCATCTGCGAGGCGTTTCCCGCGGTGACGGTCCCCTTCGGATCAAACGCCGGCGAAAGCTTCGCCAGCGCCTCGATCGTGGTGTCGGCGCGCGGACCTTCGTCGGTCTCGAAGACGATCTCCCGCGGGACGGGTTTCTCCCCGTCCTTCGCGTCGTAGACGGTCGTGGCAACGGGCACGGTCTCGTCCCGGAACCTTCCTTCCTTGATCGCGGCCAGCGCCTTCCGGTGGCTGTGGAAGGCGAAGACGTCCTGGTCGTCCCGGGTGACCTTGTATTTTCTAACGACCTGTTCGGCGGTGAGTCCCATCGGCATGAAGACCTCGGGGCGTTCCTCGACGATCTCGGGGTTGAAGGACGGCTTGTTCCCCCCCATCGGGACCATCGTCATCGATTCGGTGCCGCCGGCGACGATGATGTCGGCGAAGCCGGCCAGGATCTTCTCCGCCGCCATGGCGATCGCCTGCAGGCCCGAGGAGCAGAACCGGTTGATCGTCATTCCGGGAACCGAATCGGGCAATCCCGCTTTCAGAGCACAGATCCGCGCCACGTTCATTCCCTGCTCGCCTTCCGGCATGGCGCAGCCCAGGATGACGTCGTCCACCTGCTCCGGTTCCAGGTTCGCAATCCGTTCGATCGCCCCGCGGACCGCGATCGCCCCCAGGTCGTCCGGCCGGGTGTCCTTCAGACTCCCGCGGTAGGCCCTGCCGACCGCCGTCCGGACCGCGGAGATGATGTATGCCTTCGCCATCGGAATCCTCCTTGAAGGAGTCGCCTGCCGGTCTTCCCTAATTGCGCAGCGGCTTCCCTTTCATCAACATATATTGGATGCGGGCCTGGGTCTTTTCCTCTCCGCACAGCGACAGGAACGCCTCCCGCTCGAGGTCCAAGAGATCCTGCTCGGAGAGCCTCGTGCCCCGAGGGACTTCCCCGCCGGTCATCACGAAGGCGATCTTCCGCCCGATCCGTTCGTCGAACTCGCTGATGTGCCCGGCCACCCGCATCGCGTAGAGAGCGTAGGCGAAGTTGGAAAACTCCGACCTGCCGGGCAGGGGAATGTCCGTCCGCGGGCGGGGCATTTCGTACCCCTCCCGGTGCATGGCGAGAACCGTATTCTTCGCTTCCTGGATGAGGAAGTCGCGCTGGATCGTGATCCTGTCGCACGGCCGCAGGAACCCCATTTCCCTTGCCTCCTTCGCGGAAGTGGCCACCTTCGCCATTCCGATCGTCTCGAACGCTTTTCGGAGGAAGGGAAGCGGATCCGCCGTCACCCCGTCCGGGATTCCCTCGAGGTGCCGGATCACCATCTCTTTCGTCCCGCCTCCCGCCGGAAGAAGACCGACGCCCACTTCCACGAGCCCCATGTACGTCTCGGCGGCGGCCCGGATCCGGTCCGCCCCCAGGCAGATCTCGGCCCCTCCCCCGAGAGCCATTCCCGCCGGGGCGGCCACGACCGGCATTTCCGAATAGCGCAACCGCATACAGGCGTTCTGGAACTCCCGGACCATCGTCTCGATGGTTCCGAAGTTCTTGTTCTGCGCCTCCAGAAAAACGAGCATCAGGTTCGCGCCGACGCAGAAGTTCTCCGCGTGATTGGCGATCACCATCCCGGCGAACTCCTTCTCGGCAAGCGCAACTCCCTCGTTCATCATCGAGACGATGTCGCCGTCCACCGCGTTCATCTTGGTATGGAACTCGAGGCACAGGACCCCGTCGCCGACGTCGTACAGCGTGGCCCCCTGGTTTTTCTTCACCACCTTGTTCCGCTCCTTGAGGGCCGGGAGAAAGATGATGTCGGGGGAAACCGGGACAGAAACGTACGTCCCGCTGGCGAAGTCATAATATTCGAGGGTGCCGCCCGGCCTGCGGTAGAACGACGTGTTTCCGGCGGCGAGCATCTTCTCCACGTTCTCCGGGATCTCTTTTCCTTCGCTCCGCATCCGGCCGACGGAATCCGCCAACCCGATGGCATCCCACGTTTCGAAGGGGCCGAGCGTCCAGTTGAACCCCCACCGGATCGCATTGTCGATATTTACGACGTCGTCGGCAATCTCGGGGATCCGCCGGGCCGAGTAGAGGAGGGACTCGGAAAGGACCTTCCAGGCGTACGCCGAGGCCTTGTCGTCGCCCCCGATCACCTTCCGGATCCTCTCCCCCGCGTTCTCCTCCCCCTTCGCAGCGTCGAGCGAGGGGAAACTCACCTTCGTGGTCGGCCGGTAGTCGAGCTGCCGGTAGTCGAGGACGAACTTCTTCTTCGCCTCGCCCTTCCCCTCCATTTTGAAGAAGCCCCCCCCGGCTTTCCGGCCGAGCCACCCGCGATTGACCATCTCGCCCACGAACGGCGGCGGGAGAAACGACTCCCGCTGCGGGTCGTCGGGGAGATTTCGGTACACGTTGTCGGATACGTGGAGAAGCGTGTCGATTCCGACCAGGTCGGCCGTGCCGAACGCCGCGGACTTCGGACGCCCCATAGCCGGCCCCAGAATCCTGTCCACCTCCTCGATCGACAGGCCGTCCTCCATCATCGCGTGCATCGCGTACATCATCGCGAAGACGCCGATGCGGTTGCCGATGAAGTTGGGGGTATCCTTTCCGTAGACGATTCCCTTTCCCAGCCGGCGCTCCCCGAAATCGGCCATCCCCCGCAGGATCTCCGGATCGGTGTCCCTGCCCGGAACAAGCTCGAGAAGCTTCATGTACCGGACGGGGTTGAAAAAATGGGTCACGAGAAAATGCCGGCGAAATTTTTTCGAGCGCCCCTCCATCATCTGGGAGATGGCGATTCCGGAGGTGTTGGAAGTGACAATCGTGCCGGGCTTCCAGACCGCCTCGATCCGGTCGTAGAGCGCTTTCTTGATGTCGAGGTTTTCCGTTACCACCTCGACGATCCAGTCGCAGGCCGCTGCCTTGGCGAGATCGTCGTCGAAGTTCCCGATCGAGATAAGGCCGAGGTCCTTCTGCGAGTAGAGGAGCGCGGGGCGGCTTTTCCGGATTCCCTCGAGCCCCCTGGCAGCGAACCGGTTGCGAAAAGCGGGGGACGTATCCGTCAGTCCCTTCTTCCTGTCCTCGTCTTTCAGGCTCGGGGGCACGATATCCAGCATCAGGCTGGAGATGCCGGCATTGGCCAGATGGGCCGCGATCCCCGATCCCATGACGCCTGCCCCCAGTACGGCAACGCGGCGAATTTTCGGAAACATGGGTCCCACCTCCCGGAAGGAAATGCGGTTCGGGACAAAGAGAAAAATGAATGGCTATTCAGTAACAGATTAGAGATATCCCAAAGCCGTATCCCCTGTCAAGGGGCATGGGGTCAGGCAGGCGGCCGCAGGGCGAAACCTCCGACCCGTGCCATCCCTTCTGGTCGGGGGAGGACGGAACACGGGCGTAATGAACCCGCCCGGGAATTCGTAACGAACGCTATCGCCCGAGGTGTTTCAGGGGAAAACCAGGGGGTACACCAATTTCTCCCTTGCTTTCTTCGGGGAAGGCTTCGCGAAAAGCCATTGCCCGCTGAGCGCGAGAATGCCCGCCACGGACAAGAATCCCATGAGGGATATCAGCGAATCGGACTGGGCCCGCTGTTCCAGAAGGACGACCTTCGCCGGATTGGGAGTCGGCATGGCGAGCGTACCCATGACCAGCGGCCCCTGCCACGCCAACCGTTCCGGCGAAACCGAAAAGACCACTGCCCCGAAGATGACAAGAAGTGACGCGGCGAAAACCGCCTTTTGCCAGAATTTCCACTTCCTTGATCGGTTTTTCATTTCGTTCTCCTCGCGGGCCGGGGTACGATCATCTTCGGTCTACCTGGCGGCTTCCGTCTTGTTTTCTCTCTCTCTATCGGCATTCTCCGGAAAAAACTTCATCTCTCGGTAAAACGATTTACGCTTCACCTTAGATGGTCGAAACCGGAAAAATATTCATGGAGGGCAAAGATTTATTTTCGCCGGGTCCCGGCCCCTCCGGGAAGGAAGCGGCGGTCGAGCGGCCGTTGTCGAACGCTCCCTCATGGGGGAAAATGAACCCGTGCGAGGAATCTACATCCACGTTCCGTTCTGCGTGCGGAAATGCTCCTACTGTGACTTCTACTCGCTTGCGACCTCCTCCCGCGCCACCGGCGAGTTCCTCGCCCTCCTCGTGAAGGAGATGGATCTGTTCCGGGAGCGGTTTCCGGAAGACGCCGCGGCAGCGGCCGACACCGTCTACTTCGGGGGCGGCACGCCCACCGTGATCGCCCCGGGGGACCTGTGCAGGCTCCTCGCCGAGATCCGGAACCGCTTTCCGGTCATGCCCGGCGCCGAAGTCACGATCGAGGCGAACCCGGGAACCGTCCGCGCACAAGGGCTGCGGACACTGCGGACCGGGGGATTCAACCGCCTGAGCGTCGGAGTGCAGTCCTTTTCCCCTGCCACTCTCCTGACCCTGGGCCGGATCCATGACGCGGAGGACATTTGCAGGACATACCGGGATGCCCGGGCGGCGGGGTTCGACTCCCTCGGGATCGACCTCATATTCGGAATCCCGGGGCAATCCGGGGCCGACTGGGAGGAGGACCTCGAACGGACGGTCACCTTACTTCCGGACCACGTCTCGGCGTACGCCCTCGCCCCGGAGCCCGGCACCCCGCTGCATTCGGCGCTTGCGAATGGGGAACTCCGGATACCCACCGACGAGGAGGTGGCGAAGAGATACGGGGCGGTGCGCAGGGCACTGGTGAATGCCGGTTACCGCCAGTACGAGATCTCCAACTTCGCCCGCCCGGGGTTCGAGTCCCGGCACAACAGAAAATACTGGCAACGGGAGGGGTACGCGGGGTTCGGCCCCTCGGCTCACGGTCTCCTCTTCCCGCGGGAGTGCCCCCGTTTCGGGATGCGGACGGCCAACCCGTCCTCTTTTTCGGAATACGGCCGGCGGATCCGGGAGGGCCGTCTCCCCTGGGGGGACGTGAACGGTTGCGGCCCGGCGGATGCCTGGAAGGAAGCGCTCATCCTCGGATTGCGCATGACCGACGGGGTGGACACGGCGGAAATCGAAACGAGAATCGGCGCCCCGCCGGACGCGGTTCGGGATGCCGTGGACACACTGGTGGACGACGGAAAACTTCTCCGGGAGGGGGACCGGCTTCGGCTGCCGGAAAACCTGTTCTTCGTATCGAACGAGGTCCTCTCCGTCCTTGCATGAACAGTCCGGAACGTGGGGTAACACCCCGGGGACATCGGCCGGGGAAGACGGGATGGGGAATGACTTATGGCCAGGGCGACATTCTTATATAATTACAGATTATGAAAAACACGGACCCGTCCCATATCCCCGGCGGGAAAGAGCGGGGGTTCTTCCCGGGAATCCGCCTGAAGCTGATTGCGTTTCTGCTTCCGCTGGTGTTTCTGCTGGTCATTCTCATCGCGGCGGCGGTAACGAAAATCGCGGACAACGCCATCCAGAACGACCTCCTGCAGCGAGGGGTGGCAATCTCCCGCGTGGTCGGACTTTCGTCGGGGTATTCGATCTCCCTCGGCGACCGGTTGGCCATGGACAGCCTCGCGGCGGAAACAAAGAAGAGCTCCGACGACATCGAGTACGTCTTCATCCGGGATACCGAGGACATCGTCCTGGCCCACAACCTGATCGAAGAGCGGGGAAAGGCATATTCCGCCCCGACCCGGGGAAAGACGCTGGGGACCTTCCTGGAAACCCAGGCCTACGAGATCATGCGGGAAGGCCGGGACCTGATCGAATTCTCCACCCCGATCTTCTTCGCGGGAAAGCGCGTCGGAACCGTATCGCTCGCCATCTCCCGGGACAGCATCCTGGCCGCGCAGAGAACCATCAGGAAGTCGATCGCCATCGCGGCAGCGGTGTTCCTTCTGGTCGCACTCCTGGGCACGCTCGCCATCGCCTCCTTCATCACCACCCCCGTGAAGAAGCTTTCCTCGGGAGTCAACGAACTCGCCAGCGGGACGCACTTCCACCCGATTCCCTATCGCTCCGGGGACGAACTGGGGGAACTGACCCGGAATTTCAACCGGATGGCGGAGACCATCCTCTCCCAGAAGAATCGTCTGAGCCGGTACGCGAGGGACCTCGAGGAATCGTACATCGCAACGGTGCGGGTTCTCGCCGCCTCGATCGATGCACGCGATCCGTACACGCTGGGGCACTCCACCCGGGTGGCGTTTCTTGCGTGCGAACTCGGCAGGAAGCTCGGATTTTCCACGGAGGAGATCGAACATCTGGAGAAGGCGTGCCTCTTCCACGATGTCGGGAAGATCCGGACACCGGACGACATCCTCCTCAAGGAGCAGAAACTCTCCTCCCAGGAGATCGGGCTGATGCGGAGGCACCCGGACAATGGGGCGGATATTCTCCGGATGGCGCCCTCCCTCCACCGGTATATCCCCGTGGTGCGATATCATCACGAGTGGTACAACGGCAAAGGATACCCAGAGGGGAGAATGACCTCGGAGATACCGATTCACGCGCAGATCATCTCTCTCGCCGACGCGTTCGACGCCATGACTTCGTCCCGCCCGTACCGGAAGGCACTGACGACCAAGGAAGCACTCGAGGAGATTCGCCGGTTCCGAGGCACCCAGTTCTCTCCGGAACTGACCGATGTGTTCATCCGTATGGTGAACGAGATGCCCCCGATGGAAGCGGTAAGCACCGACACCGCAAGCAGGAGGGGAATGGCCCTTTGAAGGTCCCCGTTCGTTCCACGAGCGCCCTCCTGGCCGCTCTGCTGGTCGGCGGATGCGCCACGTGGAGGATCCCGCCGGTCCGCGAGAAGCCTCCCGCGGTCGTCACACCTCCCCGGGCCGGTGCGCCGCCGCCGCCAGCAGCCTCTCGCCCGGCAGTGCCCTCGTCCACCGACAATACCTACGTCGAAGGCCTTGCCTTGATGAAGGAGGGGAGATTCGATCGGGCCCTGGAGCGTTTCGCTGACGTCTGGAAAGAGAAGCCCGGCTATCGCAAAGTGGAGAAATATTTTACCGCCGCCCTGGAAGGGCTCAAGAAAAGCGGAGACGAGGCGCAGCAGCAGGAGCAGGCCGGTGAGGCAGGGAAGCGGTGGATGACCGCCCTTGCATTCCTCCCCCATCCCGCGATGAAGGGAAAGAAGCTCTCTTTCTCGAAGGGGGAACTCAGAGAAAGCGTCGACAAGCTGACCGACAATCTCATGGAGAAAGGGCTGGCGGACTATCGGGAGGGGCGGCTCGAGGAAGCCATCGCCACCTGGCGGAATATCCTCGCCTACGACCCCGCACACGAAGAGGCGAACAAGTCCGTCAAGACCGCCACCACGCAACTGGAGAACCTCAAAAAGCTCACCCCGCCGCCGTCGGGAAAATAGGTCCTGAATCGTAAGGAATTCCTGGCGATCGATGCCCGTCCGCGCCGGAGACCCGGGCGGCGCAGCATGTCGAACGGCGGGGAGCGACTCAGCCGGTCGTACCCGTCGGAAACCGCGGTTTGTGCTTCTGCTTCCTGCTCTCGCTTATGAAAAAGAGGATCGGCACGGTCATCCTCGACAGGAAAAGCGAGGCCACCTCCCCCGCCATCAGCGAGATCGCCAGCCCCTGGAAGATCGGGTCGAACAGGATCACGGATGCGCCGACGACCACCGCGGCGGCAGTGAGCATCATCGGCCGGAACCGGACCGCCCCCGCGTCGATGACCGCCTGGTCCAGCGGCATCCCCTGTGAAAGACGCAACTCCACGAAGTCGACGAGGATGATCGAGTTGCGTACCACAATCCCCGCCCCCGCGATAAAGCCGATCATGGACGTCGCGGTGAAAAACGCACCCATCAGCCAGTGCGCGGGAATGATCCCCACCAGGGAGAAGGGGATGGCGGCCATGATCGTGATGGGCGTCCGGAACGACTGGAACCATCCCACCACGAGGATGTAGATCAGCACGAGCACCGCCGCGAAAGCCAGTCCCAGATCCCGAAACACCTCGTAGGTGATGTGCCACTCGCCGTCCCATTTCATCGAATATTTCTGGTCCGTGAAGGGCTGGCTGGCCACGTAGCGTTCCATCCGGTATCCCCCGGGCATCGTGAGCCTGTCCAGGGCCTTGTTGATATTGAGGATCGCGTAGACGGGGCTTTCCACCTTCCCCGCCACGTCTGCGGTAACGTACACCACGGGCATGAGGTTCTTGTGGAAGATGCTCTTCTCCGCCGTCTCCTCCTCGACCCGGACGACCTCGCCGAGGGGAACCAGGTTCCCCCGGCGGCCCGTCACCCTGATCTGCCGCAGGGATTCCACGCGGGACCGCTCCGCGATGGGGAGACGCAGGATGATCGGCACGTCCTCCTGCTCCCGGGGCTGGTGGAGAAGTCCCACCTCCTGTCCCCCCACGGCCAGGCCAAGCGTCGCAGCCACCTGCTCCACCGACACGCCGGAAAGGGCCGCCTTCTCCTGATCCACGGCGAAGCGGTACCTGGTCTGGTCGTCCTCCACGTACCAGTCGACGTCCACGACACCGTCGGTTTTCTCGAGGATCTCCCGGATCTGCCGGGCCACCTCGATCTGCCCCCGGTAATCGGGCCCGTAGACTTCCGCCACCAGCGTTTGCAGAACCGGCGGCCCGGGAGGGACCTCGGCCACCTTGACCCGGGCGCCATGGTTCGCCGCGACGGCGTCGATCAACGGCCGGACCCGTTTTGCGATATCGTGGCTCTGGGCCTTTCGGTCCCCTTTCCCTGCCAGGTTCACCTGGATGTCCGCCTCGTGGGGCCCCCGACGCAGGAAATAGTGCCGCACCAGGCCGTTGAAGTTGTACGGAGAGGAAGTCCCCACGTACATCTGGTAGTTCACCACCTCCGGGACCGATGCGAGGGCGTTGCCGATCTCCCGGGTGACCGCGGCGGTCTCCTCCAGGGTCGACCCCTCCGGCATGTCGATCACCACCTGGAACTCGCTCTTGTTGTCGAAGGGAAGCATCTTCACCTTCACGAGCTTGAGCGCAAAAAGGGACATCGATCCCAAAAGAAGCAAGACGACAAGCAGCAGGAAGCCGTAGCGCCACAGGGATCTGTGCAGAAGCCGGTCCATGGCGCGCCGGTACATGCGCGTGGTCCACCCCTCCTCGCCTTGGTGGGGCCCACCCTCCCGGGAAAGGAGCCGGACGCTCGCCCAGGGGGTGACGACGAAGGCCACGAGGAGCGAGAAGAGCATGGCCGCCGTCGCACCTACGGGGATGGGGCGCATGTAGGGTCCCATGAGACCCCGGACAAACGCCATGGGGAGGATGGCGGCGATCACCGCGAAGGTGGCGAGGATCGTGGGGTTTCCCACCTCGTCGACCGCCTCCACGGCGATCTCGGCGACGGACCGGCCGCGATTTTCCGGAAGACGGTAGTGCCGCACGATGTTCTCCACCACGACGATCGCGTCGTCCACCAGGATGCCGATGGAGAAGATGAGGGCGAACAGGGTCACCCGGTTGAGCGTGTAGCCGGTGAGGTAGAAGACGGCCAGGGTAAACGCCAGCGTGACAGGGATGGCGGTGGCTACGATCCCCGACTCCCGCAGACCCAGCGTGAACCAGATGAGGACCGACACCGAGAAGATGGCGATCAACATGTGGAGAAGCAGTTCGTTGGACTTCTCCGCCGCCGTCTCGCCGTAGTTCCGGGTGATGGTCAGCCGCATCCCGTCCGGGATCGTCCTCCCCTTGATCTCCTCCACCTTCCCGATCACCTTCTCGGCGATCAGGATGGCGTTTGTGCCCTTTCGCTTGGCAATCGAGATGGTCACAGCCGGTGCGGGGGCAAGAGTCTTTTCCTGCGCAGCGGGTCCGAGGCCGAAGAAAACGTAGTCCGCGGGTTCTTCCGGCCCGTCCACGATCTGCGCCACGTCCCGGAGATACACGGGGCGGGCGCCCGCGGCCCCCACCACGACGCCTCCCACGTCTCCTGCGGTGTGCAGGAACGCTCCCGTCTCCACCAGGAACTCCCGGTTTCCGGAGGAGAAGCTCCCGGACGGGAGCCGGCGGTTGGCCGAGGAAAGGATCGGCACCAGGGCAGCCGGGGACAGACCCGCGGCCGCCATCCGCGCCGGTTCCAGGATCACCCGGACCTGGCGGCGAAGGCCCCCGATGACGTTTACCTCCGAGACGTCGGGAATCGTCTTGATCTGGTCTTTCAGTTCCGCCGCCACCCGGCGCAGGGCGAAGTGGTTGTACCGGTCGCTCGAAAGCGTGAGAGCGAGGATGGGGACGTCGTCGATGGAACGGGGCTTGACCAGGGGCGGGCTCGCTCCGGGCGGTATGAGGTCGAAATTGGCGAACATCTTCTGGTTGAGGCGGACGATGCTTTTTTCCTCGTCCTCGCCCACCTTGAACCGGACGATCGCCATGGACTGTCCCGGAGCCGAGGTGGAGTAAATGTACTCCACTCCCGGGATCTCCCAGAGGAGCTTCTCCATGGGCTTGGTGACCCGCTCCTCCACCTCCCTGGCCGACGCCCCGGGCATCTGCACGAACACATCGATCATCGGGACGATGATCTGCGGTTCTTCCTCCCGGGGGAGGAGAACCACCGCGCCCACGCCGAGGAAGATCGAGGCGAGGACGATGAGCGACGTCAGCCGGGAGGCGATGAATGCGGAGGCGATTCGCCCCGCGATCCCTCTTCGTTTTCCGTTCACTCCCGGACCTCCACCCGGGCCCCGTCGGAGAGCCTGTCCACGGGGGAGACCGCCACAAGCGCGCCCGGACCGATCCCCGCAAGGATTTCCACGTTTTCGCCGAACACGTTCCCGGTCTTCACCATCACAAGACGCGCCACGTTGTCCGACGTGACGGTGTACAGCGCGTCATAGCCGCCCACGCGCGAGATCGCCTTCTGCGGGACGACCAGCATGTCTTCGCTCCCCGTCGGGAACAGAATCCGCCCGAACATCCCGGTGCGGAAGCGCTGGCCCCCTTCGGGGAGGTCCACCTTTGCGGTGAACGTCCGGCTCGCCGGGTCCACCTGCGGGACCACTTCGGAGATCGTTCCGGGGATTTCCTTCCCCGGAGGCGTGCCCAATACAACCCGAACCCGGGAGCCGACCTGCAACGTGCCGAGGTAGGCCTCCGGCACCGGTGCCTCGATGCGGTACCGGCCGGTATCCTCCAGGACCAGGATGGGCACACCGGGCACGACCGTGGAACCGGCGTCGATCTTCTTTTCGATGACGGTCCCCGCGAAGGGCGCCGTTACCCGGGTGTAGGAAAGCATTGCCCGCGTGGCGGCCGCCTGGGCCTTCGCCTGGGCGATCTTCGCCGCGACTTGGCCCCGCCTGTCAAGCGACCGTTCGTAATCCTTCACCGCGACCGTCCGTTTGACCTCCCTCTCGTCGAACTCCTGCGGGGTGACGACCTTCTCCTCGCTGAGCTTCCGGTACCTCTCGTACGTTTTCTCCGCGAGATCCCTGGACGCCTCCGCCTGTGCGACGGAGCGCTCGGCCTCCTCGAGACCGGCCTCCGCTTCGACGACCATCGCCTCCGCGGCCGCAAGCTGTGCCCGTACCTGCGTGTCATCGATCGTCGCCAGGAGCGCTCCTTTCTTTACCTGGTCCCCCTCCGCGACAGGAAGGGAGGTGACCCTCCCCATCACCTGGGGGGCCACCGCGGCGATCGTTTTCGCCCGTACGGTCCCGACCACCTCGGCGAAGTTCACGCGGGAAACGGCTCCGGCCGTGATGACTTCCACCCCGGTCACCGACGGCCTCTCCGCGGATGCCGGCCCGTGTTTCCCCTTTTCGCTGCACCCCGCCATCATCACGGCAATTCCCGCGAGCAGGACGATCCATCCGGTGCGCGCCGGGAATGCCGCGGCCTGCCTGCGAATCCCTCCCGAACGCCGTCGGGTGCCGCTCATTGACCTCCCCCCTTTCCCGGTATCCCATCCGTTTCGGGCAGCGCCCAGGAAAGCAGCCCCCCGGAGGCGTACTCAAGCTGCGCGCGGGAATGCTGCAGGTCGTTCTGCGCCCTGACCAGGTCGGCCCGGACGCCGTTGAGCGCCGTCTGCGCATCGAGCAGATCGATCACACGCGCGAGCTGGTTCTCATACCTCGACCTGACCAGCCGCGTTCCCTCCTCGGCGGCGGCAACCGCTGCCCTGGCGATTTCCACGCGACGAGCCGCCTCCTCGACGGACAGGTGCGCCTGGATCACCTGGTATGCAGCGAGATCTTCCGCCCCCCGGTAATGCTCCCGCGCTTTCGCTTTCTCCGCGGCAGCCCTGCCCACCTCCGCCTCGCGACGCAGCCCGTCGAACAGGTTCCACGTAAGACCCACCCCGACCTTCCAGGTGTGATTGTCGGGGGAGAAGATCCCGTCCTGCCCGTCGATCTGATAGGCGCCCATCACGCCCACCGTGGGAAGATAGTCCGATTTCCGGAGGGTCACGTTGGCCTCCGCGTTCGCAAGCCTCAAGGAGAACGCACGCAGGTCGGAACGATTGGCGCGGACCGTCGCGATCCTCTCCTCGATCGTTCCGGCCTCCGGCAGGGGCGGAATCGGACCGGACGCATCCATCCGTGCTCCCCCCGGTTCGCCCATCGCAAGCCCCAATCCCGACTGCGCCAGCAGGAAGCGGCTTTCCGCCGTCACCATGGTGCTTTCCGCGGAGGCGAGAAACACCCGGGCCCGCAGCACGTCGGAGGCAAGCCCCGTGCCGGCCTTTTCCATCACTTCCGCGATACGGTTGTGTTCCCGGGCGTCGGACAGTCCCTGCCGTGCCACCGCTACGAACTCCTTCGCCGTCAGGACATCAAGATAGGCGGTGAGGACCCGGAAGACCGCCTCCTCCTTCGTGCGCAAAACGTCGAAGCCGGTCGCTTTCGCTTCGCGGCGCGCCATCTTGAATCCGAGATAGGCCCGGGGAGCGAAGATCGGCTGCTCGATCGTGAAGGAGGTAATGTAGTCGTTGATCGGCGGCGCCTCGTTGAAGTTGTCCACGTTGGAAAAATCGGAAAGCTTGAGCCGTTTTTCGTTCAGCTTGAGCGCAAATGCCTCCGCCGGCACGTTCGTGCGCACGAACCGCTCCTCGAGGGAAAGCTTCGGCAGGTAGTTCCCGCGCGCGACCTCGGCCCCTTTGCGCGCGGAGGTCCATTCGTACCCGGCCGCCGAAACGGCCGCGTTGTGTTCCATGGCCCGTGCCACCGCTTCGGGGAAATCAACCGTATCTGGCCCGGACGCCACGGCAGGACCTGCGGCTGCCCAGGCAAGGAGGATAACGACAGCGCCAAGGAGGGAGGTCGGAACCGGAAAGCGTTCATGTCTGGCCATCTTCTTCTTCCCTTCCCCGCCGGCTCCGAACAATTCCGTCGCAAAGCCGGCGGAAGATTCTTTCCTACCGAGGCAAGGAGGATGCCACACGCCGAACAAATACCAGGTTGAATTAATTGTCTATGTTTTATTGATATGTTAGCAAAATTCGCCGGATGCTCGAGACCGAGGGGAATAACCGCGCAACATATGTTGCAACATATTTTGCACCAAAATGAG
>JBFKGZ010000007.1:0-39474 GCA_041633075.1 Candidatus Deferrimicrobiaceae bacterium
CGGGGACGAAGCCCGTTTACCGGACCTACTTCGTGCGGCGGTCCGACCCCGTTCGGGGGTTCGTGCTGCTGTGCGAGGAGTGCCACGGAAGACAATGAAGCGAAATCCCCACTTCCATTTTCGGCGACGGACCAAGCTGGTCAACCCGAAGTTCCAGGGAGGGGCTGCGATTCTCATCATCGCCGTCGTCCTCGCTGCCGCTGCGCTGGTCGGGTTTCTCCTGTTCCGTGACATCCGGCAGGCCCTCGGGGATGCTTCTGCCAGCGGCCACTTCAGCTTTCCGACCCCCTTTGCGATCGTAAGCGACATCCTGGCCAAACAGCTTCTTGCCCTGTTCGCCCTCGTCTTCGCGGGAGGGTCTCTCGCGTTCCTGTGGTACGTGCGTAGGATACGGCTGGGGATATCCCGGCTGACAGAGGCTTTCGAAGCTGCGGAGAAGGGGGATCTCTCTTCCCCGTCGAACGTACGGGGCTTCAAGGAGCTCGTCAATTTCGGGGTGGAAATCGATGAGGTCCGGTTTTATACCCTTGCCCTCATCGGGGAAGTCCGGGGGGAAGCGGAAGCGATGCGGACGTCCGACCTGTCACAGGTGGAGTTCGAAAAGCGGTGGGAAGCGCTCAAGGAGAAGATCGGGAGGATCGTACCGTGAGCCCTTGGAGAGGGGACAGGAGGGACCCGGCGGCGGGTCGCGCGTTCTGGGGACGGTTCCTTCTTTTCTGGTTTGCCGCTTCCGGGCTGGGAACGCTGCTCCTGCTCCTTTATCATTACCTGTTGCTCACGGTCCCCATCTCGGGGGAGTACGGCGCGGTGATGCACGCCCTTCGCCATCTGTCGAAGATCCTCTTCTCCGTCGTCGCTCTTTCCCTCCTGGCCTACGTCCTCTTTCTGGGCGTGGCCGCTGCCTGGCTCTGCATCAACCTGCTTCACAAGATCGCCGGGCCGATTTTCGGGCTGGAGAAGGTCCTTGGGACCTACCTCGACGGGGCGTCGGTCAGGCCGTTCTTCATGCGCCACGGCGACCTGGTGCCGGAGCTCGTCTCCGCGTTCAACGGGTTCGTGAGCCGGCTGCGGGAGGACCGGCAGAAATGGGCGGGGGTGATGGAGAACGCGGAACGCTTCACCCTGCAGGGCGGGGAGACGCGCCGGACAGAGATGGAGAAGGCACTGGCCGAGCTGGAAACCCTTCTTTTCCGGTACCGATGACGCTTGCCCCCCGGTCGGTTTTTTGCCAATATACGGGAAACGGAAAAGCGAATGTGCGGGATATCCTCGAAGGAGGTCGACTTATGAAAGCGATCCGGAGGGCGGGCTGGTTTTTCTCGTTGGCCTTGATGATGGCGTGCTGGATGGGAGTGCTCGGGTCGGTCCGGGGGGAGGCACTGGCAGGCGTCATTGCTTCCCACGGAACCGACGGCGTGGCGGTACGGGACGCGGACCTCGGCAAACTCCAGGCGTTCCTGGAGCAGAAGATCGTCCTCCAGAAACTCACGGACTACGGGGTGTCCGCGGAAGAGGCGATGGCCAAGATCCGCTCCATGAGCGACGCGGATCTGCACCGACTCGCCTCCCTGTCCGACAGGGCGGCCGAAGGGGCGGACAGCGCTCTGGGCTTTCTGATCGGCGTGGCGATCCTGATCATCCTCATCATCGTGATCGTCAAGCTGATGAACAAAGAGATCCTCATACGCTGAACGCGATGCGAAGAGGGGTAATGGGCGCCGCCCTGCTCGCGGGCGGCGTCTTTTTCATTCTGGGGGGATGCGCGCGGGACGTCGGGATCCGGGGGGGGGACGCTGCCATCCCGGGGACGGAGGCCAGCCCCCGGCCCGCCGCCGCAACCGTCATCCCGCAAGTTCCCTTCCTGCCCCAGGAGGAGGACAGCTGCGGCCCCTCCTCGCTTGCGATGCTCCTGCGTTTTTTCGGGGCGGATGTCCGGACCGGGGAGATCGTGCGGGAAACGAGGACCGCGGGGCTCCGCGGGACGCTCATCACCGATCTGGCGGCGGCTGCCAGGCGTCGCGGATTCGAGGCGGAGGTCGTGGATTTCGACCTCGAGCGGTTGCGGGAACGGATCTCGGAGGGCATCCCCGTGATACTGCTCGTGGACCTTGGGGTATGGGTCTACAGCCGCCCGCACTACCTGCTCGCGTTCGGCGTGACTCCCGAAGGGGTGGTTGCCCACTCGGGAAGGGAGGAGGAAAAGGTGATCCCCTTTTCCTCCCTCGAGGCACAGTGGACGAAGATGGGGCGGCTTGCCATCGTCGTGCGACCGGGTCCGAAGTGACCGGCAGGAGCGGAAGACACCACCGTTTTCGGCGGGAGATTCTGGCGCTTGCGATTCCCGGCCTTTTTCTTTTTGCGGTTTTCGCGGCAACGGGATGCGGGAGGATGCCTCGCGTCATCGTGCTGGAGGACCCCCTGACGGCGGGAGAGCACCTCGAGCTCGGCGTGCTGTACGAGCGCCAGGGGAAGTTCGACCTGGCGGTCCGGGAATACGAGCGGGCCCTCCGGAAGGACGAGGAGTTTTTTCAGGCCCGGGTGAACCTGGGCAACGTCTGGTTGGCGGGGAAAGAGTACGGGAAGGCGAGGGAGGAGTACCGGAAAGCGCTTGCCATCCGGCCCGGCGATCCCGAGGCGACCAACAACCTCGCCTGGGTGGCGATTCGTTCCGGCGAGCGCCGGGAGGAGGCGGCGGAGCGGATGGAGGCGGTTCTCTCCCGGCGAGCGAACCGAACTGCGACGCTCCTCGACACGCTCGGGGTGCTCCGAATGCGTATGGGGCAGCCGGGCCGCGCGAACGAGGCCTTCGCCGAAGCGGAACGACTTTGCCTCGAGGCGGGCGGGTCAGGGTGTCCGGACGAGGTTCTGCGGGAAATCCGGGATCACCGGGCGGAAGCGTGCGGGGACTGCTTACCCTCCGCGCCGCCCCCTTTGGTAAAATAGAAAAATGATGCGCGATCTTCTCGGCCGGCCGATTTCCCGGGCCTGCGGGTGACCGGGGCGTAAGAACCTTGTATCCTCCCATCCACCCGGATCTTCGTTTCCACAATTACGCGTCGTACCTGCGAAGGCGAATCGGCGGGGCCGCGGTGCGAATCAGCGTCGATGGGGGATTCACCTGCCCGAACCGGGACGGAACCCGGGGCGGGGGCGGCTGTTTCTACTGCAACAGCGATTCCTTCACCGGCGGAATCAAGTTTCCGGGGCTTCCTGTCGAAGAACAGGTCCGGCGGACGATCCTTTCCCCGGGAAGGCACCGGAATGTCCGGCACATCCTCGTGTATTTCCAGCGGTTCAGCAACAGCTATGCCCCCCCGGGCGAACTGGACCGGTTATACAGAGCCGCCTTTTGCCATCCCGACGTGGTAGGGATCGTCGTGGGTACCCGACCCGACTGTCTCGGCCCGGAGGTGCTCGACGTGCTGGAGGGGATCGGCCGAATCGGGTACGTCTTCGTCGAGATCGGGCTTCAGTCGAAATCCGACGCCGTCCTCGCGGGGATAAACCGCGGACACACCGTCGACGATTTCGTAACTGCTGTCGCGGCGGTGCGGGCACGGGGGATCGACACCGGTGTCCACCTGATCTACGGTCTCCCCGGAGACACGCGGGAGAATTTCGTGGAGACGGCCGGCTTCCTCTCCGACCTCGATGTGCAGGGAGTGAAGCTGCATCACTTCCACGTCGTGACCGGGAGCGCCCTGGCGAAAGAATGGAGGAATAAAACGGTGCGGGTGCCGGAATACGGGGAATACGTATCGGCATGCGCGGATTTCCTCGAACGTCTCTCCGCCGAAGTCGCCGTGCTCCGGTTGATCGGAACGGCGCCGGCCGGGACGCTGATCGCCCCCCTGTGGGAGAAAGGCGGCAGGGAGATGGCGCAGGATGTGGCGGCCGAACTGCAACGAAGAGGTACCTGGCAGGGAGCGCTCAGATAGTGTGCCGCCTCGTAAATAGCTTGACGCACCGAGAGCGTCGATGCGCCGCGCCAGCAAGGCGCGCGACTGAGGCATACCGTTGAGTATGGTGAAGAAGCGCAGCGAAGCGGGAGCGGATGCAGCGGCGCTCGAATGCCAAGGTATTTGCGAGACGGTGCACTAGGGGAAGCGAAAAAAGGAGAGGATATGGGCGACGCGGAGAGGGAGTACCTTCCCCACTCGTCCCGGTGCTTCATCTGCGGGGACGAGAACGGATGCGGTGTGCGTACCCGTTTCTTTGTCGAGGGGGATGCCGTGCGGACGCGGGTGACCCTGCCCCGCCATGTCAACGGATACAAGGGCGTCGCGCACGGAGGCGTCATCGCGGCTCTCCTGGACGAGTCGATGGGGTGGGCGGCCACGGTGTTCGGGGGCCGGCATCCGATGTATCTCACGGGCGAACTGACCGTGAAGTACCTTTTTCCCGTTCCGGTCGGGGAGGAGATCGAAATCGTAAGCCGCCTCGAGGAGGATTCGGGGCGTATCGCCTACAGCACCGGGGAACTCGTTTGCGGGGGAAAGGTCTGCGTGAGGGCGAAGGGGAAGTTCCTTCCGATGAGCAAGGAGGCGACAGGGCGCGTCATATCCTACCTGAAGTTCGACCTGTGCCGGAAGTACCGGACGCTGTTCGACTACGCGAAAGAGTAAAGAGGGAAAACGAACTAACGGGGCATCATCGTCCCGCCTATCCGCTCCGGCGGGATGTTTATTTGACGCGAATCCGGACCGTATAGGTGACAGGATCGGGCGAGGGGCCCGGCGGGATGTCAAGCTTTCCGGGGATCCCCTCCGGGGAGATCGACCCCAGTGTTTCCAGTTCTTCGAGGAAGACGTCGGCAAACACCGCCGGGATGCGGACCCGGACGGTTTCGGAGACGACCAGCGCCTCCTCCATGCGGCCTGTTGCGATACGCATCCTTTCCCGGCGTACCGCCCCCCCCAGGCGCATGGCCACGGCGGCGATACGGTCCTCGACCCCGGGCCGGACATCTCGATCGACTTCGAGCGTCACTTCCCTTCCGAAGGGCTCCGGCCGCATAAGGCGCGGCGGTGCGGCGAATACGCGCAACGCCTGGGATTCCCCGGACGGGGATTCCCGGGGGAAGGCCGGTTCGATCATCCCGTTCTCGGTACTCACCCGGGCTGCGAGGCCCGCCGGCAATTCCGATCTCGCATGGACGGCCGGTTTTTCGGGGATCGTTTCGGAGACTGCTTCCCGTTCCTTCCCGATCGCCCCGCTCTCGCTGCTCACCCGGGCTGCGAGGCCCGTCGGAAGATCCGACCTTGCATGGAAGGCCGGTCTTTCAGGCGTCGGTTCGGAGACTGCTCCCCGTTCCTTCCCGATGGCCCCGCCCTCGGTACTCCCCTGCGCTGCGAGGCCCGCCGGAAGTTCCGATCTCGCATGGACGGCCGGTTTTTCGGGTATCGGTTTTGCGACCGCCTCCCGTTCCTTTTCGGGGGACGGTTCGACCTCGGGAGCGCGGGTTGTGTCGGCGTCCGTGCGCTCCGCAACCGTTCCGGTCCCTGCGACCCGTTTCCCGCTCTCGGCGGTTGCGGGAGGAGACGGGACAGGTGTCTTCGCCGGCATCTCTTTCTGGATTCCGTAGACAAGGAGGAAGACCAGCACCACGGCCGCGGCTTCGAGCGGGATCTTGATGTGCACGGGCAGGAACAGCTTCTTCCACAAGGGCACCGCCGTCTTCTCCCCGATGCGCAACCGCACCCCCTTGAGGAGTTCCGGGGGGGCGGCCTCGGCGGGGAGGGCTCGCAGAAGGGTGAGCGTCTCCCGGAGGGCCCTCTCCTCCTCGGCGCACCGGGAGCATTGCCGAATGTGGTCCGCGATCCCCTCCTGCTCCCTGTCCGAAAGGTCCCCGTCCAGGTAAGAGGAAAGCAGATCCCATGTTCTGGTGCATTCCATCCTTGCCACCCCTTACACGACCGGCGCCAGCATCTTCCGCAGCGCCATCCTCGCCCTGTGAAGCTTCGATTTCACCGTTCCCAGGGGAATGCCGACCGCCTCGGAAAGTTCCTCGTAGCTCAAGCCCTCGACATCCGACAGAAGCACGAGCATCCGGGAATCTTCGTCGAGATTCGCAATCGCCGCTTCCAGGATCTTCCTGGTCTCCCGGGATTCCACCATGCGATCGGGGCGATCTTCCTCCCTGCCGGGAGGCTGGAAGGGCGAGTTCCCGTCCTCTTGCGGTTGAATCGACATAACCTCCCTTGCGGCCCGGGTCGCCCGCTGGCGAATCCGGTTCAGGGACCGGTTCGCCGCGATGCGGAGCAGCCACGTGGAAAGCGACGCCTCCCCGCGAAACCCCGCCAGGTTCCGGTACGCCGAGAGGAACACCTCCTGCGCGACGTCCAAGGCATCCTCCCGATCCGACAACATCCGGAGGCAGAAGGCATATACCCGGTCCTGGTGGGCCCTGACGATGGCGTCAAACGCCCCCGGTTTCCCCTCGCGGAATGCCTCCACCAGGAGGTCTACGGGTCTGTTTTCCGCCTCGCTCTTATTATTTTTCAAGCGGTTAGGCGGAGGAGCGTCTGAATCCACGGCGACCCCTTACCCTCCTTTTGACAGTCGGCATTCGGCTTCGGTTCCGGCCAATGTGTTCCCGGGTCCGAAACTTCCACCCCCCGTTCCGTCCATTGTACTGCAGCAGTGCTTGCGGTAGGAGAAGGTTTCTTGTATTTTATTGACGGGCCTACGGAACTTTGTACCCGGTTGCAATAGCTCAACAAAAAGGGGGGGGTTCGGCTTGGGAATTCCGTCGGGTCTTCTAACGGTTCTTTACATCATTGCCATTGTGGTTGCCGGGGTGTTGGCGTGGTCCGTCTGGAAACTCATAAAAACCCTTGAAAAACTAGCGAAACACGTCGAAGCGTCTTTCCGGCTGTTCGAGAAGACGGCAGAAGAGATTCGGGTGACCAATGCCGTGGTCCAGAAGGTCGTATCCCATGCCGAGAAGGGCGCGGCAAACGTCGAGCACGTGACGGAAGGTGTGCGCAAACTCCGGAAGACGCTGGATGCGGCCACGGGGGTTCTCGATTTCGCCGTCCTCCCGGTTCTGGGGAGCGTGGCCGGGGCCCTGGCGTTTTCAAAGACCGGCATGTCGCATGTCGTGAAACGAATATTCCGAAAGGAGGGTCGTCATGGCGAATGAAAACTGTAATGCGGGAGGGGTATTCATGGCGTTCCTTGCCGGCGGTCTGATCGGCGCGGGGCTGGCCCTTCTTTACGCTCCTGTATCCGGCACGGAGGCGCGGGTCAAGATCAACGAGGTCGTCGATGACATGAAGAAGAAGACCGAAGGGTGGGGCGTCGACATCAAGAAGAAGGTCGATTCCTTCATGGAGGAGGAGAAGGCGATCATAAAGGCCGCCTACGACGCGGGTAGAGAGGCGATGGAGAAGGAAAAAGCGAAGTACGCGAAGTCCGACTAGCCCGTCGATCCCCTGTTTCCCTCGCAGGGAGAAAACAAGGCGGCGTTTCCTTCCGCATCGAGAATCCGGGGGAGGGGGAATCCCTTCCCCCTCCCGCTCCGGTGCGCCATTGCCCGCGACGGTTTCTACGTTCGCGACAATCCTTTGAGCAGAGCCGTGATCGCGAAAAACGCCGCGGCGAACAGCACCACCGTCGCCCCCGTGGCGGTATCCAGGTAATACGAGGCGGCGATCCCCAGGAGGCCGGAAACCACGGCGATGGCGATGGCTGCCCAGAAGGCGGAGACGATCCCGTGGGCCACGTTCCGGGCGGCGGCTGCCGGGACGACGAGAAGCGCCGTGACGAGAAGGATTCCCACCGCCCGGATGGCGGTCGTGACCACGAGGGCGACGACGAGGGCGAAGGAGATTTCCAGTCCGCGAACGGGGACACCCATCGACTTGGCGAATCCCTCGTGGACACCGATGAGCATGATCTTGTTGAAGGCGAGGAACAGGTAGGCGCCCACAGCCACAAGAAGCATTCCCATCCAGAGGAGTTCCGTTTCGGAAACCGCGAGAAGGTCGCCGTAGAGGTAGGCCTGGAGGTTGCGCGTGAGCCCCTTTTGCGCGCTGATGACCGCGATTCCGAGGGCGATGACCGTGGAGAAGAAGACCCCGATGACGGTGTCCGGGGAAAGCTCCGTGCGTCCCTTGACCAGGGTGATCGCCCATGCCACGAACAGGCCGAAGGCTACCATCGTGAGCAGGGGGTGGACCCCGAGGAGCACGCCGATTGCCACGCCGGTGAAGGCGGAGTGCCCGATGGCGTCGGAGAAGAACGCCATCCGGAAGTGGACGAGGGGCACGCCTGCCGCCGCCGCCGCGGGAGCGACGAAAAGCATGGCCAGGATCGCCCGCTTCATGAAGAGCGGCTCCGCGAAGCCGAACGGCAGGAGGTGCCCCATCGCGGAGAAAAGGGGATCGAGCAGCGATTGTGTCATCAATCCCCCTTTTCCTCTTCCTGCCCGGATGCCGACTGCCCGTGGAGGTGGCCGCTGCCATCGACAGGGCCGTGACTTACCAGATGTGCGCCGCTGCCGTACATCGCCTCGAGGTTCTCCGGCGTCAGCATCTCCGTCGTAGCCCCCTGGCAGATGATTTGCCGGTTCAGGCAGATGACGCGGTCGGCGTGGCGGCTGACCACGGAGAGGTCGTGGCTCACAAGGAGCAGGCTGAAACCGGACTCGCTGTGGATCTGGCTGAGGAAGTCGCAAAATACCACTTCCCCCGAGAGGTCCACCCCGGACACCGGTTCGTCAAGCAACAGGATATCGGGGTTGTCCCGCAGGGCAAGGGCGAGCAGGATTCTCTGGAGCTCTCCCCCCGAGAGTTTTCCCAGGGGGCGGGAGATGAGCTGGGCCGCGCCCACCCGGGCCAGGATCTCCTCGGCCGACCTCCTCGACCGCGCGGAGTGTCCGAAGACGACGGGATATCGCTGGGAGGAGAGCGCGAAAAAGTCGATCACCCTCATCGGGGCGTTCCGGTCGAAGTCGAGCCGCTGGGGTACGTATCCGATCCGGGGGGCGCCCTCCCCGTGCTCCGCGGCGCGGCAGAACCGGATTTCCCCCCGGTAAGGGACGAGTCCCAGGATGGCCAGAAGCAGCGTTGTCTTCCCCGCCCCGTTCGGGCCGACGAGGGCGGTGACCTCCCCGCACCGGATGTCGGCGTTGATTCCGGACAGGATCTCCGACTCGCCCACGCGGACGGAAAGATCTCGGATTTCAAGTGTGTGGCGATGCGTCGGGGGCGTCATCGGTTTCCCAACGCCTCCGCAAGCGTCCGCAGATTCTGCCGCATGATGTCCTCATAGGTCGATGGCATCGCAGACCCCGTCGCCACCGGGTCGAGCATCAGGACGGGGACTCCGGCCTCCCCGGCAACCATCGCGGCGAGCCTCCCGGGATACTGGGGTTCCGCGAAGACGGCGGCCGCCTTCCTTTCCCGGATCGTCCGGATGAGGTCCTGCATTTCACCTGCGGAGGGCTCCTGTCCCGGCGTTTCCTCGATCCACCCCACGACGGTAAGCCGGAGGTCTCTCGCCAGGTAATCGAAGACGTTGTGGAAGATCACGATGTTCCGGTTCCGGAAATGGGTCGCCGCCTCGTCGAATTCTTCGGCGAGGATTTCGAGTCTGCCCACGTACACGTCGGCGTTCCGGCGGAAGACCGGTTCGTTCCCCGGGGATGCTGCCGAGAGGGCCTTCTCGATCGCACGGACCTGAAGGATGGCGTTCCGGGGGCTGACCCAGGTGTGCGGGTTGATCTCCCCGTGGCCGCCCCGCGCACGGAGGGGAACCACGGAAGAAGCGGTTTCCACGATCCGGATGTCGGGATTGGCCCGCCGTATGGGCGCGCCGAGGAAATCCTCCATTCCGTAGCCGTTTGCGATAAAGAGGTCCGCCTCGGAGATCTTCCTCATATCTCCCGGCGAAAGCGAATATTCGTGGGGGCATCCCAGGGTGGCGGGGAGCATCATCTTTACCGCGACGCCCGGCGCGTCGCCGACGATGTTGCGTGTGAAGATATCCATCGGAAGAAACGAGGTGAGAACGCGAAGATCGGCCCCCTGCGCCGCCGGTGGGAAGAGGGGCAGGATCAGCGCGGCGGCAAGCAGGATGACGCGGGCGTTCATCGTCCCTTCTCCCTTCGCCTGCACTGCGGGCAGACGCCGAAAAATTCCAGTGAATGCTCCTCCACGTCGAAATCCAGCTTGCTGCGGATGTCCGACACGAGGGGAGAGAGGTCGCAAATCCGCGGCTGGAAGGATTCGATCTTTCCGCACCCCTTGCAGACGACCCGGTGCCGATGGACACCGTCGGTGGCGATTTCGTAGCGACGACTCCGCTCATGCAGCGCGACGCTCCGGACCAGTCCGAGGGAGGCGAGCAGGGAAAGGTTCCGGTACACCGTGGACGCGTCGGGCTTGGGCGCTGGGAACCGTCCCAGAATCTCTTTCGGAGAAAGCGGAAGGGGGCTTTCCGCCAGGATGCGCAGAATCTCCCCCCGGCCCCGCGTGGCGGGGTATCCGAGTCTGCGAATGACTTCCGCGGACGTTGCCATAAGGTCCTCCGGTTATTGCAATTATATTGCAAATGCAAGAGTGTTGCAATCAGGTGGATCGACCGGGTCGAAGGCGAATCCGGCGGTGGCGGGACGGTCCGGTGCGAATCTCCGCTTCCCCGCATCGCATCCAAGCAGAAACGGCGGAAAGGGAGGAACCCGTGAAGAAGATACTCTCGGTTGCGCTGGCGGGAACGGTCCTGCTGTTCGCCATCTATCATATCCAGGCAAGCGAACCGTTTACCACGTTCGCATCAAACTCGAGCCAGATCTACATACATGGGACTCCCGTGTGCGTGACACAGCAGGGGAAGGATATTGTGGCCCAGGTCGGCAAGTGCGGTATTCCCCAGCATCCTCCGGATGCCGACTCCCTGGAGAAGCTCCCGTTCCATGGCCATCGGGGGCTCAATCTGCCTCCCGGACATCCTCCGATCGACCAGGAAATGTTTCCCGACGAGCAGAAGCCAGTGCTGATCTAGAAAACGAAAGGGGGCCGGCGGCCCCCGTTTCCGTCCAAGACGAAACCTGTTAGAAAAGGTAAGTGAACCGAAGGGTGGTGCGGTTGCCTTCCGGGCGGTTTTCGGTCGACATCTCCCACTGGGTCTTCAGGCCTGCGGAGAATTTATTGCTGAAGAAGTAGTGCAGCGCCGGTCCGATCGCGAAGACCTGCTCTTCTGAATTCGCAATATCTCCGGCACTCCCCTCATCCTCGGTCAGCTGCTTCAGATAGTATCCTGCCAACGCGCCCCGCAACCCCTTGAAAACCTCGTATTCGAAGGAGTAGTTGAAATGGAAGGCGTGCCCGGGGGTGACTTCGGTGGAGAAGCCGTTGAACGGCGAAGGAGAGACGTCGTCGTTCTTCGTGCTGATCGTATAATGGATCCGCCAGGAGGTGGAGAGCTTCGGCGTCAGGAACCAGGTGAACGCGTAATACGGCTCGATCACCCAGAGATTGCTCCCCGGGTTCAGGGCATAATTCTTGTCGTACTGTCCCGTGGGGAACGTGATGTCCAGTTCGAACCGCTGCACGAACGGGCGGCCGAGAAGCTTCGTGTCGAGCCACTGGAGGAACGGCCCCACCGTCAGATCGCCCAATACGCCGGGGTTGGTGGGAAGGCTGCCCCCATTGATGGAAACCACGGGGAGAAGAACGTCCACCCCGATGTGGGCGCCCAGCAGCTTGTGCTTGTACACGTGTACGAGCTGATTCATGGAAAGAAGGCTGCTGACGCGCGGGAATCCCGGAATGTCGTCGCCATTATTGTCCTTGAACTCGTCGGACTGGTACACCTGGACGTACTCGGTGAAGAAGGTGCCCACACCGGGAACGCCCCCGTCCAGGATGTCGGTCAGGCCGAGGTTGAGCGGCGGCTGGTTGAAGGCTTGGGCAGGGCTGTTGCAAAGTCCTGTCAGAAAAATGGCCATCAGGAGAAACACCGATCCCCGTTTCATCATTCCCCCTCCTTGCATATCGTTATGCCCTTTTGCAGGCTTCTCCATACATATGCGCGGAGAATCTCGCCCGTCAACCTTTTCTTTATTCGAATGCGTATTTTCCCCTGCTACAATAGGGCGCGATGAAAGGAGGGACATTGGCGTTCTACACGGACCTGAGTGACGTCTACGATGCGCTCTTTCCGGTTTCCGACGCCCAGCGAGCCCTCTTCGACCAGTTTCTCGCGTCGGGCCGTGTACGCCGCGTCGCCGACGCCGGATGCGGCTCCGGGGCGCAGCTTCTCCCCTTCGCCGCCGCGGGGGCGGAGTGCCTGGGCTTCGATCCCGATCCGGCCCTGGTCGCCCGGGCACGGGCGAAGCTTGCCCCGTTTCCCGGCGCACGCGTGGAGACCGGCGGGTTTGCGGACGTAGCCCGTATCGTCTCTCCACCGGCCGACCTCATCCTTTGCCTGGGCAATTCGCTGGTCCACGTGCCGCAGGAGGAGGCGGACCGCTTTCTCCGGGACGCCGCCGGGGCGATCACGGGGGGAGGGGAGATGCTCCTTCAGATTCTCAACTACGAGCGTCTGCTTCTCGGGAAGGTCACGACGCTTCCCCTCATGCAGGCGGAGAAGGGAGCGATCGAATTCCGCCGGGGCTACGTGTGGGAGGGGGACCGGAAGGTACGGTTCCAGACGGTTCTCCGGATTTCCGAGGGGGGCCAGCCCCGGATCGTGAGGAACGACATTCCCCTGTACCCGATCTACCCCGACGAACTGTGGGAAATGCTGGATCGGGCCGGCTTCTCCGGGATCCGGTTTTTCGGGGATTTCGCCGGGTCGGATTTTTCGCCGGAATCGGATGCCCTTGTGTGCCGGGCGGGGAAACGGTGACATGGATTTCTCCCGGGTGATTGCGGCGCGACAAAGCATGCGGGCATTCTCGGACAGGCCCGTGGAGCCGGAGAAGATCGAGCGGATGATCGAAGCGGCCCGCTGGTCCCCTTCTTGCGCGAACCGGCAGCCGTGGCGGTTCGTGATCGCGGAGAAAGGATCGCCGGCGAGAACGTCACTGGAAGAAGCGCTGGATCCGGGGAACGCCTGGGCAAGGCGGGCCCCGGTCCTGATCGTGGCGGGGGCGAGAAGGGCCGACGCCGCGGTCGTGGAACGCCGGGAATATTTCCTGTACGACACGGGACTCGCTACGATGAGCCTTATCTACCGGGCGGTGGACCAGGGGCTCCTTGTCCATCCGATGGCAGGATGGAAGGAAGAGCCGCTGAAAGCCGCGCTCGGCATGCCGGACGATTTCTGCCCCATCGCCGTGATCGCCGTCGGGTATCCGGGCAGGCCCGGCGATCTCGACGAGGAGACCCGGAAGAAGGACGAGAAGCCGCGGGTGCGCAAGGACCCCGGCGAGATCGCCTTCCGCGGTCGCTTCGGTGATCCGCACGCCGCTTCCCTTCCCTCTGCCCCCGCAAAGGTGTTCGAAACCGACATCCCCTTGCGGTTCGGGGACATCGATGCGATGGGGCACGTCAACAACGCGGTGACGATGACGCTTTTCGAACTGGGAAGGGCGAAATTCTTTGCCGACGTGCTGGGGGTAAAAAAAATCGAGGAGTACGAGTTCATCCTGGCCGAGGCGACCGTACGGTACCGGCTCCCGATCCTGCTCCAGGACCAGGTGCGGCTGCGGATGTACGTCACCGACATCGCGCGAAGCTCCTTCCGCTTCGTTGCCGAACTGTTCGATCCCCGGGACGGGCGCGTCTACACCGAAGCGGAGACGGTCCAGGTGATGTACGACTATGCCGCGGGCCGGCCCCGCCAGGTCCCTCCCGGGTTCCGGGAAAAGGTTCGCGACTACATCGGCGGCTAAAAGACCCTGCCGGCCGGTTTGGCACGCAGGGCGGCCCGCGCCGCGTTCAGGTCTCCTCCGGATTCGGGTGGGGTATAGTGGAGGCACGGAAGATGTTGCGCCGGGAAACTCTTCGGTTGAAATGGGAACTGCCGATTCATTATAATGACCGCCGATTCGCACCAAGGCACACCACTTGGCCCTTTGGTTTTTTATCCAACGCAGTCCCAACGCAACATATTTCCAGGAGGTCGCTGATGTCGAGAGCCGCGAAACGGTACGTCTATTATTTCGGGAACGGAAAGGCCGATGGAACCGGCAAGATGAGGGATTTGCTGGGCGGGAAGGGGGCGGGGCTCGCGAACATGGTGAACCTGAAAATACCCGTTCCCGCCGGATTCACCATCACCACGGAGGCGTGCAATACGTACTTCGGGAACAAGAAGAAATATCCACCCGGCATGTGGGAACAGGTGCTTTCCAACCTGAAGAAGGTGGAGAAGGCGATGGGGACGAGGTTCGGGGATGCGAAAAATCCTCTCCTCCTTTCCGTCCGTTCCGGCTCCAAGTTTTCCATGCCCGGGATGATTGACACGGTGCTGAATCTCGGACTCAACGACACGACGCTGAACGCCCTCGTCGCGAAGACAGGCAACGAGCGTTTCGCTCTCGACACCTACCGGAGACTGATCACCATGTTCGGAAGCACCGTCATGGGGGTCGACCGGCAGCTTTTCGAAAAGGTCCTGGAAGCGAAAAAGGTGAGCAGGAAGGTCCATCTCGATACGGACCTGACCGTGGAAGACTTGAAGGACCTCGTCGGAAAATTCAAGAGGATCTTCGAGAAGGAAACCGGAAGAGGGTTTCCGAAGGACCCTCTCCAGCAGCTCCGGCTTGCCATCAATGCCGTGTTCGACTCCTGGTTCGCCGACAGGGCGGTCACCTACAGAAAACTCAACAATATTCCCCATGACCTCGGAACGGCGTGCAACGTCCAGGCCATGGTGTTCGGGAATATGGGCGAGAACTCGGGCACCGGCGTCGGTTTTACCCGGGACCCCT
Organism: Candidatus Deferrimicrobiaceae bacterium; assembly: GCA_041633075.1. Taxonomy (GTDB): domain Bacteria; phylum Desulfobacterota; class Deferrimicrobia; order Deferrimicrobiales; family Deferrimicrobiaceae; genus CSP1-8. The sequence goes on from JBFKGZ010000007.1 coordinate 14,885, forward strand.
CTACCGGCCAGAAGAAATTTTTCGCCGAGTACCTCAACAATGCGCAGGGGGAGGACGTCGTGGCGGGAATCAGGACGCCTCTTCACATCAATGAACTGAAGAGAAGCATCCCCGCCGCGTACAACGAGCTGGAAAGGATCTACCGGAAACTGGAACGGCACTACAAGGACATGCTGGACATCGAGTTTACCGTCCAGGACGGAAAGCTCTACATGCTCCAGACCAGGATCGGAAAGCGGACCGCCGCCGCTTCCCTGAAGATCGCCATCGACATGGTCAAGGAAAGGCTGATCGACAAGAAAACCGCCATCATGCGAATCGACCCCGGTCAGCTGGATACGCTCATGCACCCGTCCTTTGATCCGAAGGTTCCCGTCAAGGTGATCGGCAAGGGTCTTCCCGCATCGCCCGGCGCCGCGGTCGGCAAGGTCGTATTCTCCGCGGAAGAAGCCGAAAAGTGGGCCGCCAGAGGGGAAAAGGTGATCCTGGTGAGAACCGAGACCTCACCCGAGGATATCGGGGGCATGGATGCGGCCCAGGGAATTCTTACGGCACGGGGCGGGATGACGTCCCATGCGGCCGTTGTGGCAAGGGGGATGGGCAAGCCCTGTGTCGCCGGCTGCACGGCGCTTAACCTCGACGAAAAGAAGAAAACCATGACCCTGGAACCGCACGTCCTGAGGGAAGGCGGTACCATCACCCTCAACGGGACCACGGGGGAAGTCATCCTGGGGAAGGTTCCCCTCGTGGAGCCGGCACTCACGGGGGATTTTCACACCATCATGAAATGGGCCGACGAGGTCAGGGAGCTCGGCATCAGGGCCAACGCCGATACGCCGGCTGATGCCCGCATGGCGCTCAAGTTCGGTGCGGAAGGGATCGGACTCGTCCGCACGGAGCACATGTTCTTCGAGGCAGAGAGAGTGCAGGCGGTACGCGAGATGATTCTGGCCGACGACACGGAAGGGAGGAAAAAGGCCCTCAAGAAGATCCTTCCCATGCAACGAAAGGATTTCATCGGGATCTTCAAGGTGATGAACGGGTTGCCGGTGACCATCCGTCTCCTCGACCCGCCGTTGCACGAATTCCTGCCGAAAACCGATGAGGAACTGAGGGCGATCGCCAAGGATATGGGCGTCCCCTTGCAGAAACTGCAGGCGCGCAACAAGTCGCTGCACGAGTTCAACCCCATGCTGGGGCACAGAGGATGCCGGCTCGGCATCACGTATCCGGAAATCTCCGAGATGCAGGTCCAGGCCATCATGGAAGCCGCCTGTCAGGTGGCCAAGCAGAAAATCAAGGCGATCCCGGAGATCATGATCCCGCTCATTTCCGACGTGAAGGAACTGAGCATGATGCGCGAGTTGACGGTGAGGATCGCCGAAGCGGTGCAGAAGCGGTACGGAGTCAAGGTCCGCTACGAAGTGGGGACCATGATCGAAATTGCCCGCGCGGCCCTGCTGGCCCACGAGATCGCTCCGGAAGCCGACTTCTATTCCTTTGGCACCAATGATCTGACCCAGACGACGTACGGCCTGTCGAGGGACGATGCCGGAAGGTTCCTGCCTTACTACGTGGCCCACGGGATCTTCGAGGAGGATCCCTTCATCAGCCTCGACCGGAAGGGCGTCGGTCTTCTCATGAAGATGGCCATCCAAAACAGCCGGAAGATCAAGAAGGGAATGAAGATGGGGATCTGCGGGGAGCAGGTGGATCCCCGGTCGGTCGAGTTCTGCGACGAGATCGGGCTCACCTATGTGAGCGGCTCCCCGTTCCGGTTGCCGGTGGCCCGCCTGTCGGCGGCCCAGACGACGATTGCGAAAAAGAGGAAAAAGGTCACGCCATTGTCATCGGTGTAAACGAAAACGAACAGGGCTCCCTCCGGTTACGGGAGGGAGCCCTTGCTTTCTCCTTTCTGTTCCGCCCGACCCTACCACCCCATGGCATAGCCGGTATCCAGGCGCGCCGTTGCCACGCCGGAGAGTACTCCGCTGCCGGCATCGTACCGTATGCCGAGAACGCGTCCGTGGCTCCACTCCCCGCCGACTTTCACCGTATGCCCCTTTCCACGCAGGGCGGCAATCGTCGATTCGGGGATGCGGCTTTCCACGTGCATCGTTCCCGGCTGCGCGCTGTGCGGATGGAAGGATGCGGGGAAATGGCTCGTGTGGAACGTGGGGGCGTCGACCGCGGCCTGCATGTTCATGTTGAAGTCCACGCAATTCAGGAAGAACTGGAGCGACCACTGGTCTTGCTGGTCCGCCCCCGGTGTCCCGAGCGCCATGAACGGCCTGCCGTCCTTCAGCACAATCGTGGGAGTGAGGGTGGTGCGGGGACGTTTACCGGGCTGAAGGGAATTGGCGTGGCCGGAGTCGAGGTAGAACATCTGCATGCGGGTTCCCAGGGGAAACCCCAGGCCTTCGATGACCGGCGAACTGCGGAACCATCCTCCGCTGGGCGTGGCGGATAGCATGTTTCCCCACTGATCCGCCGCGTCCAGATGCGTGGTGTCTCCCTTGTGGATATCCGAGCCGCCCTTTCGTTCCTCGGGCACGTACGGGGGTGCATTCCCGGGGCGCAGTTCCATCGACGCGCGCTCCGGGTCGATCAGCGCGCGGCGCTTTGCCGCGTATGCCTTGGAAAGAAGGATATCGAGAGGAACCCTGACGAAGTCCGGATCGCCGTAATACCTTTCCCGGTCCGCGAAAGCCAGCTTGGCCGTTTCGATCAGGAGGTGGATGTATTCCGGGGAGTTGTGTCCCAGGGAGGCCAGGTCGAACCCTTCCAGGATGGTCAACTGCTGCAGGAAGACCGGTCCCTGTGACCAGGGCCCGCACTTGTAGACGTCGTACCCCCGGTACAGGACCGTTACCGGGTCTTCGACCCGGGTAGCGTAGCGTGACAGGTCCTCCTTCGTGATCAGCCCGCCGTGACGTTTTCCCGTGGAGTCGGGGAGCCTGTTTTCCGTGATGAACGTGACGATTCGCTCCGCGATCTCTCCCTTGTAGAAGGCGTCGTGAGCGGCCGAAAGCGCTTTCCGACGGCCTCTCCGTCTCTCCCGGGATTCCGCCTCCACGAGCTTTGCATACATCCCGGCCAGATCCTTTTGGACATAGATCTCCCCCGCGGCCGGAACGTGTCCGTCGGGAAAATAGGCCCGGGCCGAGCTCGGCCACATCTCCAGGAGCTGTTCCTTGCTCCGCTCGAAGGCGGACGCAAGCCTTTCGTACATGGGGAATCCCCGTTCCGCCAGGTGGATCGCAGGCGAAAGGACCTGTGCGAGCCGCATGGTTCCGAAGCGGGACAGGGCTGCGATCCAGGTCGAGACGGCGTCGGGCACGGCGGCGGCCAGCAATCCATCGCCGGGAATGGTCTTGATTCCGTTTTCCCGAAACCACTCGATGTTCGCCCTTTGCGGAGCGGGTCCCTGACCGGAGAGGCTCACTATCCGTTTCTCGTCCGCCAGGTAGATCAGGATGGGCACTTCGCCGCCGATGCCGTAGATGTACGGCTCCAGGACGGCCAGGGCGAATCCCATCGCCACGCCTGCGTCCACGGCATTTCCGCCCTCCTCGAGAATATGCAGCCCGATCCTGCTGGCAAGATAATGCCCGGAGGTGACCATTCCGTGCGTGCCCATGATGACGGGGCGGGTGGTGAAGGCCCCCGTGTCGGGACCGGCGAGAAGGGTGAGCATATCCCGGGAGTCGTTGGATGTCATATGCCCCTCATCGGTATCGGCGGGGGAACTTCCTCGGTGGTCGGAAAGGCGGCCGGATTTCCCCCCCGTTAACGCTCCTGCCGGGGTTGCGGTTTTCCGGCCGCCGACGGGTCAGGTTCAGCCGAGCCTTTTCCTGAATTTCTCCAGCTGTGCCTTGAGGCGGTCCGGGCAACGGCTGCCGAACTGGCCGAAGAATTCTTCGATCCCTGGGGCTTCCTTCTTCCAGGCATGGGAATCGACCCGCAGGAGTTCTTCCACGTCCTGTGGGGAGACGGAAAGCCCCGAAAGATCGAGATCCTCCCGTTTCGGCATCAGGCCGATGGGCGTTTCCACGGCCCCGACTTTGCCGTCGACTCGTTCGCACATCCATTTCAGGACCCGGCAGTTATCGCCGAAGCCGGGCCACAGCCAGCGTCCGTCGTCGCCCTTGCGGAACCAGTTGACGTAGAAGATCCGGGGGGCTTTGGCGCCCATCCTGTCCCCCATTTCGAACCAGTGCTGGAAGTAGTCCCCCATGTTGTATCCGCAGAAGGGCTTCATGGCGAAGGGGTCGTGGCGCACCTGGGCGACCTTGTCGATAATGGCCGCGGTGGCCTCCGAGGATGCCGTGGCCCCCAGGAAGACCCCGTGGTCCCAATCGAAGGCCTCGAAGACCAGCGGAACCATGGTGGACCGACGCCCGCCGAAGAGAAAGATATCGATCGGTACGCCCTCGGGATCGTCCCAATCACTGACGGTGGTCGGGCACTGGCTGATGTGCGCGGTGAACCGGGCGTTGGGGTGGGCTGCGGGCTTGTTGTCGTCCGGCGTCCAGTCCTTCCCCTTCCAGTCGATGAGGTGCTTTGGTACCGGCCCGTCCATCTCTTCCCACCAGATATCTCCCTCGTCGGTCAGCGCACAGTTCGTGAAGAGGGCGTTCTCCTTCACCGTGTCCATGGCGATCGGATTCGAACTGTACGAGGTCCCGGGAGCCACGCCGAAGAACCCCGCCTCCGGATTGATGGCATGAAGGCGGCCGTTGGGCCGTATTTTCATCCAGGAGATGTCGTCGCCGATGATCTCGGCTGTCCAGCCGGGGAGGGTCGGCTTGATCATGGCCAGGTTGGTCTTGCCGCACGCCGAAGGGAAAGCGCCGGCGATGTGGTACTTCCGTCCCTCTGGGCTTATAAGCCGAAGGATCAGCATGTGCTCGGCCAACCAACCCTCCCTTTTTGCGATGGCCGAGGCGATGCGCAGACTCAGGCACTTCTTGCCCAGAAGGGCATTCCCGCCGTATCCGGATCCGTAGGACCAGATCAGGTTTTCCTCGGGGAAGTGGCTGATGTATTTGTTTTTTATTGGTGCGCAGGGCCACTGAACGTCACGCTGTCCCGGCTCCAGGGGGGCCCCGATGGAATGCAGGCAGGGGATGAATTCTCCTCCGGTCCCCAACGCCTCCACCACCCGGGAGCCTACCCGCGTCATCAGGTGCATGTTGCAGACCACGTAGGGGCTGTCCGAGATCTGCACGCCGATCTTGGCCAGGGGCGAACCGATGGGTCCCATGGAGAAGGGGATGACGTACATGGTGCGTCCCTTCATGCAGCCTTCGTAGAGGTCTTTCATGGTTTTTTTGAGCTGGGCGGGATCGATCCAGTTGTTGGTGGGGCCGGCTTCCTCCTGGGAGAGGGTGCTGAGATAGGTGCGGGACTCGATCCGGGCGACGTCGCTGGGATCGGACCGGAAAAGAAAGCTCTTCGGCCTTTTTTTCAAGGGTGTGGCGGTACCGCTTTTCACCATCTCGCCCATGAACCGGTCGTACTCTTCCCGGGAGCCATCGCACCAATAGATCTGGTTGGGGCGGCACATCGCAGCGACTTCCTCGACCCAGCGGGTAAGTCCTTCATGTCTGCATGTCACCGTCATAGGATCATCCTCCCGTCTTTTTTTAGTCGATTGGTGGCCGTCCCTATCGGATGCGCGTTTCCGGCGAGTCCCGGGACTACCGGGAGAAACTGTTTTTTTCAATCCGTGCCATGGCGTTCGGGCACGGCGCCGTTAAAAAAAAATTCATGAAGCCTTCTCAAGAATAAGGCAGGACACGCCCCGCCGGAGTCCGGAATTAGGGTTGCGCGAAAATGTTACCCGTGAGGAACCATGGGCAACCGGCTGCCGATCGACAATCACCAATCGCCGTGAACCCTTAGCCCGCGCGGACCGGAACAACGGATTCACGGGAACGATCGATGCGTTTAGCTTGGCCCCCCGCAATAGTGGGTCAGAACCGCGTACCTTGACTGCGACATGATCTTCGTCGCGACGGTTCCGAACAAAGCCCCCGTGATTCCCGGGTTGCCGTGCGTCGATATGAAAATGAGGTCGCAGCCCTTTTCCTTGGCCACCTTCAGGATGCCGTCGACGGGGGATTTGCCGGTAATGTGCACCGTCTCGCACGGAACGCCCACCTCGGCGCACATCGTTTCCGCCACTTCGAGGCACTTGTCCGCCAGAAATTTCTGCGATTCCTCCGCCTTGCCCCAGGCCTCTTTTGCCTTCTTGACATCCGAGGCCCCCACCAAGGATTCCGGATGGTACATCTCCAGGATTTCATGCGCAGAAAGCTTACCCGTGACGTGAACTGCCGTAATCTTGGCATTCAGGTCCTTGGCAAGCAGGATCCCGTGACAGGTACCGTATGCACATTTCCCCAACCCGTCTGTCGGCAAGAGGATGTTCTTGTACATGCGTTCTCCTTCGTATGCACCCGGCCGGTTTTCCCGGGTCCCGAGATGTGATTGAGTGCCGATTGTGAAGGAATTGGAAACGCATGTCAAGAGACAGGTGTCGCCCGAACGGTCATCGCGCGAGCGTTGACAAATCGGGAAGGGGAGCCGCGATTTTCGCGGCATATTTCCCGGCATTGTATTTGGCATCACGAATACGGGGAGGGAGCACTGTCTCGTCATCTCTTCCCAAAGATGTATACTGTACGCCATAACTCCTTAAGAAATATGGCTATTGCGGATCATTCGTATTTCCCCTTGACAGGAATTACCGAAAAGCATATGTTTTGGTCAGACCATCAGTCCTAATGTTGGTCAGGCCACCCGACAACTTGAAAAAAACAACATAACAACGGTAAGGTGATGAAGACGCAAGCCAAGCGAAAAGAAGAGTTCTCGCTGCGCGTAGTCAAGGCCTTTATCGAAGACGAGGGCAAGGGCTTTGCCCGCGTGGATGAGGATGTCCTCAAATCCCTGGGGGCCGTTCCCGGCGATGCCGTCATGATCACCGGCCGCCGGTCAACGGTGGCCCGCGCCGCACAGACCAACACGAACTACTCCGGCCAGAGCCTGATCCAGGTAGACGGCATTACCAGAGACAACGCCCAGATATCGGTGGACGAATGGTGCACCGTCCGGAAAGTTCCGTTCAAGCAGGCCGACACCCTGATTCTCACTCCTGCGGATCCCCGCAGGCCGATTCCCAAAGATGCCGAAATCCGTCATATCATTCAACTTCTGGCAGGACTCCATGTGGTTATCGGAGACAAACTCCAGATCGCCCTGTTCGGAACCCGGCCGCAGTTCTTCATCGTGGAGGGGGCAAGCCCGAGAGGGGCCCTACGGATCACTCCCCATACGACCATCACCTTCCGGGCGTCGGATTTCTCCTATGAAAAGGCGTTTCGGGCCACCTACGAGGACATCGGTGGGCTGGAACACGAACTCCGCAGTGTCCGGGAGATGATCGAGCTTCCCCTGAAGTTCCCCGAACTCTTCACCGAACTCGGGATCGACCCCCCGCGGGGGGTTCTTCTTTCCGGGCCGCCGGGGACGGGAAAGACTCTCATCGCAAGAGCCATTTCCAACGAGGTCCGCGCCCATTTCATCCACGTCAACGGACCCGAAGTCATCCACAAGTTCTACGGGGAGAGCGAGGCGAAACTCCGGATGGTCTTCGAGGAGGCCCGCAAAAACGCTCCCAGCATCATCTTCCTCGATGAGATGGACGCTCTCGCCCCGAGGAGGGCGCAGGTCATCGGGGATGTGGAAAAGCGGGTGGTGGCGCAGCTTCTTGCCCTGATGGATGGTCTCGTGGCCCGGGGAGAGATCGTGATCATCGGCGCGACGAATATGCCGGAGCTGGTCGATCCGGCTCTGCGCCGTCCCGGACGGTTCGACCGCGAGATCACCATCGGCGTGCCGAACCGGGCGGATCGTCTCCAGATCCTGAAGATTCATTCCCGCAAGATGCCGCTCGCGCCGGATGTGGACCTGGTTCGTCAGGCCGAAATCACGCATGGGTACGTCGGGGCGGACCTCGCCGCCCTCTGCTCGGAGGCAGGCATGGCGGCGCTGCGTCGCCTCATCCCGGGGATCAAATTCGAAGTGAATGCGAAACCCACCCTGCCAAAGGATGCGAAAATCGAGGTGACCGCGGACGATTTTCTGACCGCGTTCAAGACGGTCGAGCCCACCTCGACCCGGGAGTTCATGAGCGAGAGGCCTCGCCTCTCGTTTAAAGATGTGGGGGGATTGCATGAGATAAAGAAGAAACTCCTGTCCCTCATCCAGCTTCCGTTGCGCGGTCTGCCCGTTTTCTCCCAATCCCGTCTGGGCCCCCCGAAGGGCGTTCTCTTCACGGGCCCCTCCGGGACGGGAAAAACCCTTTTGGCAAGGGCCCTTGCAGGGGAGACGGGAATGACCCTTCTTTCCGTAGATCCTCCTACCTTGCTGTCCAAGTGGGTGGGGGAATCGGAAAAAGGGTTGCGGGAGGTCTTCAAGCGGGCCAAACAGGTATCCCCGTGCATCGTGCTCATCGACGAGGTCGAAGCGATCGCCCCGGCCCGGACCGCGGAAGATTCCGGCCGTATCTCCCAGAGAATCGTCAGCCAGCTCTTCCGGGAGCTCGATGATCTTCAGAGTTCATTAGGGATCGTGGTCATCGCCACGACCAATCGCGTGGATCTGATGGAGCCGGCGCTTTTGCGGGCCGGGCGCTTCGATTACGCCATCGATTTTCCTCTTCCCGCCAGGGAGGACAGGATCGAGATTCTGAATATTTTCTTGCAGGCGCTTCCTTTGGATGCCCAGATCGACATCGAAAACCTCGCCGACATGAATGAGGGGTGGACGGGGGCGGATATCGAGGCCCTGTGCAAGAAGGCGGTCCTGCTGGCAATGGAAGAGTGCCTGAAAAAAGATGAGCGGCCCGATTTTTCTCGGTGCAAGATCACGCCCCGGCATTTCGAGCAGGCAGTCGAGCTGGGAACATCTTCGACGATCGATTCCGACGCGGTGAGGCACTGACTCCTCGGGTCTTACAGGGGTGGAGGATGGAGGAAAAACGGAAATTGTTCAAGCCGGTCAAAAAAACCAGGGTCTACGAGGAAATCGTTATCAAGATCAAGGAAATGATCGAGCAGGGCAGGCTCAAATCGGGAGACCAGCTGCCCGGGGAACGCGAGCTTTCCGATGTGTTCCATGTGAGCCGGTCCTCCGTTCGGGAAGCCCTCCGCTCGCTGGAGAGCAAGGGCTATCTCGAAAGCCGTCAGGGCGACGGAACGTACATCGCCAGTAATCCCGTGGAGTCCCTGGTCAGCCCCCTGGCTTCCGTCATCTTCTCGGAGAAGGACAGCCAGATGGAGCTTTTCGAGATGCGGCGGCTGATCGAACCCCAGCTTGCCTACCTCGCCGCGGAACGGGCCACCGAGGAGGAAATCGCCCGGATGGAGGAAGCCCTGGTTCTGCAGGAACAGGCGATCGCCGAAGGGGAAACGGGAACGGAGACTGACAGGGCGTTTCATTACCTCATGGCAAAAGCAACGAACAACAAGGTTCTTCTCCACCTTACCGATCACATGAGGGATCTTCTTGCGGTAAGTCGGGCCAAGTACCTTCAGGTGGAGGGAAGACCCGAGAAGTCCATAGCGCGTCACAGGCAGGTGCTTGACGCGATCAAGGCGAGGGACGGAGAGCTCGCCGCGCAAGTAATGCTCGACCACGTGCTCGATATCGAGAGTTGTCTGTTCGCGGGAAATTATCTTCAGGGAAGGGGGGATGCACCGGCGTAGACGGAAAAGGGGGCGGTTTCGGAAAGCCGTTCTTCGTAGGGCAGTAACCGGACAGTCGCTTTGAGTAGAAAAAAAGGAGGAACGTTGCGATGGCATTGAAAACAAGCACCGGTGACAAAGTATACGAAATCACGATCTGGGCCCGCGGAGTGACCCAGGACATGGAAGGTAGGCACCTGTCGCTCCTGATTGCCAACTCCGCGAGCAAGGACGGCAAGTTCACCCAGGCATGGGACAACTACGCGGACCTGCCGGACCGGGTCGGCGTTCCCCTGCGGAAGTACGCGCGCATCAGTGATGAAGAGATCGAGATGCGGTACCTCTATGAGAACGCCGAGCCGAACATGTCCATCGTCATGGACGACACGATCGTCAAGGGGATCGACGTGCTGTACGGCATGCCGAAAGGCGGGATCCTCGTCGTCAACACCAAGCGGCCGGTGGACGAGATCCTCAAGCTGATCCCCAACAAGGATGTGCTGAGCAAGATCGTCTGCGTGGATGCCACCGGCATCGCGGGCGGAACCGGCCTGGAAAGCCTCGACTTCATGGGTTCGGAGGGCGGTGTGGAAGCGACCGCCGTCGGAGCCGGGCTGTCGGCGCCGTTGGCCGGCGCGGCCGCGAAAGCGTGCGACAAGCTGAAAGTGGCGAGCCTGTCCGCGGTAGCGGCGAACAAGGCGGGCGTGAAAGAGGGCAACAAGCAGGCAGTAGTAAAAAACATATAAGTCCTGGAAGGAGAATCTTATGAGCCCCAAGTACAATGAGAAGTTCACGATCCCAAAGCACCTCGAGGTTCCCCAGGGAGCCGTCATCCCGGCGCCCGTGAAGGAAAACCCGATGATGAAGACCGGCAACTGGCGGACCGAGCGGCCCGTCATCGATCACGAGAAATGCACGCTGTGCCTCAACTGCTTCGCTTTCTGCCCGGATTCCAGCTGGCATCTGGACGAGAAGGGCGAACGGATGGTCTGGAACCCGATCTACTGCAAGGGCTGCCGGATCTGTGTCGAGGTATGCCCCGCGGATGCGTTGGAAAACAAGAATGAACTGGATTTCAAAGGCGGCGTGGCCCGTCTCGAAAAACCCTACTAGAAGATCAAGAGGAGGTATTTCAAATGGCTAAAGAAACCGTTATGGCGGGTTGTGCTGCCGCCGCTCACGCTGCCAAGGCCGCGAGGGTCGAGGTGATTAGCTCGTACCCGATTCGTCCGTACACCGGCATCATGATGGAGCTGTCAAAACTGGTCGCCAACGGGGAACTCGAAGCCGAATTCATTCACGGCGAGGGGGAACATGCCCAGGTCTCGATCGCCTACGGAGCCTCTGCCTGCGGGGCAAGGGCGTATACCGGGAGTTCGGGCGTCGGCGTGTCCTACGCTTTTGAGACATTCTCCCCGGCCGCTGGTGGACGCTATCCCTGCCAGATGGCGATCGCCGACCGTGCCTATGATCCACCGGGCGATTTCGGTTCCGAGCACACCGACGTCATGAGCGCCCGGGACCAGGGATGGATCCTGGGCTGGGCGGAGACGCCTCAGGAAATCTTCGACAACACCATTCTCTATTACCGGATCGGCGAAGACCCGAAGGTGATGCTCCCCCAGTTTTCCGCCCAGGACGGCTACTTCGTCTCCCACATCCCGGACAAGGTGGTCATTCCGGAACAGTCCCAGGTGGACGAGTTCCTGCCGCCCTACAAGCCGCATTTGCCGCTCGATCCCACGAAGCCGACGTCCCACGGTCCCCAGATCTATGCCGATCAGGGGTCGGCGATCGACATCCAGAGGCATATGGCAATGCTGCAAGCTCCGAAGGTTATCGAGAAGGCGATCGCGGATTACAACAAGATCTTCGGACGGAACTACAGTCCGTTCATCGAGGAGTATAAGACCAAGGACGCCGACTTCGTCTTCTTCCTCATGGGAGCGCATGCCCGGACCGCCCGGTATGCCGTAGACCACCTCCGGAAGAAGGGGGCCAAGGTCGGCATGGTGAAGCTGCGTTTCGTGCGGCCCTTCCCGACGGAAGTGATTGCGGAGAGCCTCAAGAAGTTCAAGGCGGTGGGAATCGTAGAGACGAGCACTTCTTACGGCGGGGCCATGAAGGGCGGGAACCTCATTCACGAGGTCCGGTCGGCCTGCTACGATCTGCCCAAGCAGCCGGTGATCACTTCGTTCATGGCCGGGCTCGGCGGGGAAGTGGTGACCCTGGATGAGTTCTACAAGATGGCGAAGATCCTTGCCGAGGCCGCCAAGACGGGGAAAATCGATCAGTACGTGTACTGGGTGAATTTCGACAAGGGAATATAATAACGGGATTTCTATTTCGCTTGTCAGGATGGAATGCTACTGCTGATAAGCAAAAAAGGAGTGAAATATTATGGCGACAAAAGTTCAGACCCAGGAAATGGAAATTATCAAGAACATGCGGCAGATCCCCCAGGAGGAGTATTATGTTCCCGGGCACCGGACATGCGCAGGCTGCGGCCCGGCCCTGGCCTACAAGCTGGTGTCCAAGGCAGCGGGACCCAATTCGATCTTCCTCGGGCCGACGGGCTGCATGTACGTGGCCAACACCAGCTACCTGTGCAGCCCCTTCGCATACCCCTGGATGCATTGCCAGATCACCAACGCGGGCGCGATCGCTTCCGGCGTCGAGGCAGCCTACCAGGTTCTCATCCGCAAGGGGAAATACAAGGGGAAGCTCCCCAACATCGTGGTCATGGCGGGCGACGGCGGGGCCATCGACATCGGGCTCCAGGCGATGTCGGGTCTGATGTACCGGGGGCACGACGTCTGCTTCGTCATGTACGACAACGAGTCCTACGCCAACACGGGCATCCAGACCTCCCCGATGACTCCCTACGGTGGCAAGACGACCTTCACCCCTCCGGGGAAGGCCATTCCCGAAGGGAAGAAGCTGTTCCCCAAGGATGCGCCGCAGCTGGTGATTGGCGGCCATCCCGCCGTGCACTACGTTGCGACGGCATCGGTGGGCTATCCGGTCGATCTCATCAACAAGGTCCGGAAAGGGCTCAACTACAAGGGCCCGACCTTCATCCACATCCACTGCCCCTGCCCGAAGGGGTGGATATACGACGCCAAGCTGACCATCAAGGTCGCAAAAGATTCCGTCGAGTGCGGCATGTGGACGAACTACGAGTGGGAGAACGGGGAATACACCTATCAGCACATTCCCAAGACGTACAAGCCCGTGAAGGAGTTGTTGAAAGGACAGGAACGCTTCAGCCACCTCACCGAGGAGCACGTCGCCAAGATGCAGGCATTCATCACGGCGAAGATCAAGGCTCCCGGCAAGCCGATCGAAGTTCCGGTTCTCGGCCCGAGAGAAGAGGGTTGAGTTACGGAAGGGGAAAATGTTTGAATGAAGACCTAAACAACAGCGTCTCATGTTGAAGCTCCCTTATGTACCGGTGGCGCTCCCAATTTATGCCCTCTTGGGAGTGCCGCCGGGCCAAAGGGGAGTTAAGTTTTTACGGAAGGAGGTTTCGAAACAGGGGTGATGTAGAGGAGTCAAGGAACGTTGGAGGGGGCACATGGTCAGATATCTTCGTTTGGGAGGTGTAATGACTATGAGGAAACTAAGGTTCCGTTTCGCAATTCCGTTGATGCTACTGTTCGCACTGGTCTTCTGCTTCGGGGAAATGGCAGAGGCCGCCTGGCCGGACAAACCTGTTGAATTCACGATCTCCGCCGGCGTGGGGGGGGGCGCGGACAAATACGCCCGGTTCCTGGTCGGGCTCAATGTGAAAAACAACTACATTTCCCAGCCGATCATTCCCGTCAACAAGCCGGGCGGGGCCGGGGCCGTGGCCATGCAGTCGGTGCTGAGCCAGAAGGGCAACGGGTACCAGATGCTGATCACCCTGAACAGCTTTATCACCACTCCCCTGTTCCAGGGGCTGCCCTTCACGTTCCGTGATTTCACCCCGATCGCCCTGCTCGCCCTGGACAACTTCCCGCTATGGGTTCACAAGGACAGCCCGTGGAAGACTGCCGCCGATTTCGTCGCGGAGGCCAAGAAGCGCACCATCACCGTCGGCGGAACGGGATCCAAGCAGGAAGATGAGATCGTCTTCCGGGCCATCGAGAAGATCGCCGGAACCAAAAAGTTCAAATACATCCCCTTCAAGGGCGGCGGTGCCGTGGCCAAGGCCCTTGTGGGAAAGCACGTCGAGGCTACCGTCAACCAGGTAAGCGAAGCGGGTCCCTTCTTCCCGGAATATGTGCGCCCGCTGTGCGTTTTCCAGGACAATCGGCTGGCGGTGAAAGGGTACGAGGATGTCCCCACCGGCAAGGAGGCAGGGATCGATTTTAGCTACAACATGATGCGGGCGATCTTCGCAGCCCCGGGCATCTCCAAGGAGGCCCAGGACGGGCTGGTGGGGCTGTTCCAGAAGATCTCCGAGGACAAGGACTGGGTGGCGTTCGCCGAGAAAACAGGCCTGCAGAGGGAGTTCATCACCGGCGACGCACTGGCGAAGTTCTCGGAAGAGTACGAGAAAAAGCACATCGAGATCATGAAGGCGCAAGGCTGGCTAAAGTAACCCGCTACATCGGGGGATGATTTCCTGATGGAACTTCAAACCGGGGGGTGTAGGGCTGAAACATAACGCCTTGCACCCCCTTTTACAGACCACCTTGGGAGGCCGAAGTGAAAAAAGGTGAGTTGATCGTCGCGGCGGGGTTCATTCTCCTCGCCGGCATCGTGATCGGCGACATGCTTCGGATTGGCTCCGGCTGGACGGAATATGGCCCCGACGCAGGGTTTGTCCCCTTCTGGGAAGGGGTGCTCCTGATGGTCTCCGCAATTGTCATCCTGCTCGGCGGGTTGAAGCAAAAGGGCGGCGATAACTTTTTCATCAGCAAAGAGGGATTTTGGGAGGCTATCCGGATTACGTTCACGTCGGTCCTCTTGACCGTCGGGATCGTCTTCCTGGGAGTATATTTCTCCACATTTCTCTATTCCATCCTGTTCGCCCGCTGGCTGGGAAAGCATCGCTGGATTTCCTGCATCGCTTTTGCCGTCATTATCACCCTGTTCATTTTCTTCGGCATGGAGAAGGGCTTGAGGATCACTTTGCCCAAGAGCCCGCTTTACGAGAAAAACTTGTTTATTTTCTAGGACAGTAAGAAAGCGTAACCGGGATTACGCGATGGGCGGGGATGTTCCGTTCATCTGCCCCCGTCTACTTGATCATAACGGATTGTTTTGGAACATGGTTTGCCACGCCAGCACGGAGGCGCACGAAAGGTTCGGACATGCCGCTTTCTAGAACGCAATCGAAACGGGAGGCATAGATGGAAACCTTGTCCCACCTGATGACCGGATTCGGGGTGGCTTTCCAACCCATGTCGTTGCTGATGATGACCTTGGGGCTTCTTCTGGGTCTTGCGGTCGGCGTGTTACCGGGGCTGGGCGGTACGGCGGGCGTGGCCTTGCTGTTGCCCCTGACGGTCCTCGTCTCCCCCGAAGTCGCCATCATCTTCCTGGCCGCCATTTACTGGGGGGCCCTCTTCGGCGGCGTGATCACCTCGGTGCTGTTCGCCATCCCGGGGGAGCCTTGGTCGGTGGCGCTCATCTTCGACGGATACCCGATGACGAAACAGGGAAAGTCGGGGTTGGCGCTGGCGACCTCCTTTCTGGCTTCCTTCGTCGGGATCATCATCGCGTCGATCTTTTTCGTGGCGGCCGCGTTGCCCCTGGCCCTCCTTGCCCTTCGTTTCGGCCCCCCTGAGATGTTCGCGATCATGATGCTGGCCTTCAGCACGTTCGTGGGGCTGGGCACCGGCAAGCCCTCGAAGACCCTGGTCAGCACCGCCTTCGGGCTGCTCCTGACGGCGGTGGGCCTCGACATCGTCACGGGCAAGCCCCGGCTCACCTTCGGATCGATCACCTGGCTCAGCGGCTTCCATTTCGTTCCGGTGACCATCGGCATGTTCGGCCTGGGGGAGATCCTGATCGACGGCGAGGACCGCTTTTCCACGGTGATCCGGGAGAAAGTAATCGCCAAGGTAGGCATGGCGGACATCAAGGAAGGCGCGAGAGCGATCTGGAAGTTTTTCCCCCAGACGATTGCCGCATCGGTCATGGGCTTCTTCGTCGGGGTTCTCCCCGGGACGGGGGCCACGCCCGCCTCCTTCCTCGGCTACGGTCTTGCCAAACAGTACTCCAAGGATCCGGACAAGTACGGGAAGGGGGCGATTGAAGGGGTCATCGCTCCCCAGTCGGCCGCCAACGCGGCGGGAACCGGCTCCCTGCTTCCCATGATCACCTTGGGCATTCCCGGCTCCCCTACCGCGGCCGTCCTTTTGGCGGGCCTCTACATGTGGGGGCTCTGGCCGGGTCCCAGGCTGTTCATGGAGCAGCCCGTCTTCGTCTGGGGATTGATCGCCAGCTTGTTCCTTGCCGGGACGGTGTGCCTCATTATCTGCCTCCTCGGCACGCCGATGCTGGCCTCCATCATGAGGGTACCCTGGGGGATCCTCACCCCGATCATCGTGGTCGCCTGCTTCGTCGGCAGCTTCGTGATGCGTAATCTCATGTTCGACGTCTGGTGCACGCTCATCTTCGGGGTGCTCGGGTACATAATGAAGAAGCTCAAATACCCGCTTGCTCCTCTTGCTGTGGCCCTGGTGCTTGGCGACATGACGGAACGTTTCCTCCGGCAAAGCCTGATCTTGAGCGACGGATCGTTTTCCATCTTTTTCACCCGTCCCATCGCGGGCGTGTGCTCATCGTTTGCCCTTCTCCTTTTCCTTCTCCCGGTCTACAAGATCTTCAAGGAAAAGAGGAAAGCCCGCGTCAGCATCGGGCCGGGATGATCGAATCGGAGATGGCGGGGAGGGATCCCCTTTCCCGGGGATCCCTCCCCTGTTTTCCTACTCTGAATCCCAGGTAGATGGACATGTCCGAAAAGAAAATCCTGATTACCGGCGGAGCGGGTTCATGCGGGAGATACCTGACCGCCTCGCTCCTTGCGCAGGGTCATGAAATTAGGGTGATCGACAAGGATGTGGGTTCCCTCCAATCCATCGAGGACAGGAGGTTGACCCTTATCCGGGGAGGCATCGAGGACCGGGATGCCCTGAAGTTGGCTGTCGAGGGGGTAGACGCGGTCCTTCACCTTGCCTGGTCCTTCTCCGAGGATCCCCTCACGGTTTTGGAGCAGGACCTGAAAGGCCATCTCCATCTCCTGGAGGAGATGGCCTCGCAGAACGTCAAGCACCTGATCTACACGAGCACGGCGGTGGTATATGGAAAACCGCAATACTCCCCCATCGACGAGAAACATCCCCTGGTGGTGGAAGAGGCGAGAAAGCCCCTCTACGGAATCGCCAAGGCGGCTGCCGAGAAGCTCTGCCTCATGTACGGGAAGACAAAGGGACCGCCGGCCACCATCATACGGTTCTGGTGGGCCTACGGGGAGGAGATCGGAGGGAAGCACCTGCGGGAGATGCTAAGGATCGCCTCGTCGGGAGAACCGCTCACGGTGCCCGCAGATTCCGGAGGCAGTTTCCTCCACATGGCGGATCTGGCGCGAGGGATGGAGCGATGCCTCTTCCGTCCCGAGGCGTTCGGGCAGACGTTCAATTTCGCTACCGTCTATGTAACCTGGGAAGAGGTGGCGGGGATGGTCCGGGATGTGACCGGCTCACGCTCCGAGATCCGGTGCATTCCCCGGGAGGAGTGGACGGGGAGCGCGTTTCTTTCGGACCCCTGGGAGCTGTCCGATGCCGCGGCGAAAAACCTCCTGGGATACCGGCCCATGGAGTTAGGCGAAGCAAAGGTCTCTCTAAAAAAGGCGATCGGACACTGCTGGGAAGCGATGAGCGGGAAGGCCTGATCGGCCGGAGGAAAAACGATCGATCCGGTTCGAAGCGATCTTCACTTGTACGAAGGGGAAAACGATGGATCCGATCCAGAAAACGACCACACTGATTTTCATCGTCACGGTCATTCTCATCATTACGCGAAAGTTCAGCACGGTGGGGTTCTCCCTGCTGGGCGTCATCGCCATGGTCGTGGCGGGCGTCATGACCGACGTCGAGGCCTTCCAGTTCGTGGACGTTCACCTTCTGGTCATCCTGGTCAGCATATGGATCATCGCCGAGTACTTCGGCCAGACAGGCATTCCCGAGTATCTCGGGGACCTCTCACTCCGCCTGTCCCGGGGGAACATCCCCCTGTTCGTCACCCTCGTCGGCGTCATCGCGGGATTCATCTCGATGTTCGTCAACAATGTGGTGGTCGTGCTGATGCTGGCTCCCGTCATTACCAGCGTCAACAAGAGCTACGGCTTCAAAGCGACCGGACCGATCCTCTTCATCGGCCTCTGTTCGAACTTCATGGGGACGGCACTTCTCCTCGGGGATCTCCCTCCCCAGATGCTCCACAGCGTGACCGGCATCGAGTTTCTCGGGTTCATCTGGCAGGCCGGCAGGCCCTCGTCGTTTCCGATCCTGACGGTGGTCTACCTCTTCGTCTGCTATATCTTCTATCTGGGGTTCCGG
Organism: Candidatus Deferrimicrobiaceae bacterium; assembly: GCA_041633075.1. GTDB lineage: Bacteria > Desulfobacterota > Deferrimicrobia > Deferrimicrobiales > Deferrimicrobiaceae > CSP1-8. The sequence continues at coordinate 33,195 of JBFKGZ010000007.1, forward strand.
AGAACCGAACTGTCCCGTTGCGTTCCCAATGATAGGGCGCAGCGAGAACTTGCAGGAGCAAAGGGACATTACATCAAGGACAAGCGATTCGCCTACATCGTCTGTATCGTTTTTGTCCTGACCCTCTTCAGCATGACGCTGAGAGAGCATTTGGGAGTCAAACTCGGGTTCATCTCTTTTGTGGGAAGTGTCGCGCTGGTGTTGGTGGTGGAATTCCTGAGAGGACCTCTCCGCATGGATGTTCCGGATCTCGATTACATCCTGTCGAAGATCGAATGGAGCGCCGTTACGTTCTATGCAGCCCTGTTCGCTCTCGTGGGGGGTCTCGAGCACACCGGAGTCCTCACCATCGTGGGCAACTGGTTCATTCCCTTTCTCCAAAAGGGACTCCTCGTCGGGACCGCGATCGTCTACTGGGTCACGGCGCCCCTCGTCGGGTTCCTGGAGCACGACGCCTACATCCTGACGCTTCTCTACATAATCCGGGATCTGGGCGAGACCCAGGGGATCGAGGTCTGGCCCTACTACTGGGCGATCCTCTGGGCCGGAACCCTGGGAAGCAACCTCACGATCGCCGGCGCTCCGGCCCTCTATGTGGCAGTTTCGCTCGGGGAGAAAGAGGACGGAGAGAAGTTCTCTCTCCGGCAGTTCTTCTCGTACACGGTACCGTACGTCCTTCTCTCCCTGGTGTTCTGCTACATCCTCATGGTGCTTGTCTGGGTTCTTCCGTTCATGAAGTAGAAAGGAAAAACGGGGGAGCAGGATGTCTTGTCGGATGCTCTGATAGCGCAGATCGTGTTCCCGGGAACCAAGGCACACATGTAGTGTTTCAATGGTCGTCATCGTTCTACCCCTGGCGGATGCAGATGACCCCCAGGACGATAAGCCACGCGCCCACCACCCGGATCCGCCCGAACCGTTCCCGGAAGAGCAGGATTCCCCCCACCACCCCCGCGATGGCGCTTACCTGACGGACCGAGGTGGCATACGACACCTTCGCCATCTGAAGACCGATCCGGTAGGTGATAAACGACAGGAACAGGATGAGCCCTGCCGCAACCCCCTGGGGCCAGTGGACCCGGATCTCCTCGAGAAACCGTTTCGGGGAATTCGTCATGAGGGCGTAGGCCAGCAGAAAAAGAAACAGGGCGATATCCAGGTAATAGGTGTAGATGAAGACGTCGGCCACCGTCACTCCCCGCTTGTCCACGATCGCCCCCACGGAGTAGAAGAGCCCTGCCGAGAGCGCGAACAGGACGCCGGGCAGGCGGATGTTCCGCAGGGGGAAGGAAATGCCCGCCCAGGAAAATTCCCGCATCTGCAGGATGTATGCGCCCAGGAACACGACGAGGATGCCGCCCATCCCGAGGAGGGAGAGACGCTCGTCGAGGAACAGGTATGCCCACAGGGGGATGTACAGCGGGCCCGTCGTGGTGAGCGGGTAGGCGAGGGAGACGTCTGTCCGCTCGTAGGAGGCCGTCAGGCAGGCGTGGTAGATCGAGAAGAAGAACCCCGCCGCGAAGGCAAACGGCAGGACCGGCCCCCGGGGGAGGGGGATCGCGCCATGTCGCACGAGCCAGTACGCCGAGAAGACGGCGATCGCCGAGGCGTGCATGAAGACGTTGAAGGCGAGTTTGTGCCGCGTCGTCTTCAGGATCAGGTTCCACGCGGCGTGCATCACTGCGGACAGCAGAATGAAGAGCAGCGCGGTATCGGGCATCCTGCCTACCGTACGGAGTTGGGTTTATTTTTCGCAACCGGGATCCCGGACCATCAGGAACGGTCCGGATTCCGCCCCAAGGGTACTCCCCGGGTCAGATGAAGTACATGAGATTTCGTTGCCGGCGTTCCGCCGCTTCCTGCTCCTCCCGTGCAAGATCGGCGAGCGTCCACCGGTCGAGCGCTGCCTCGATCGCCTCGGACGCCTCCCGGACGAGCCGGGAAACGGCGGGAGACAACCCCTCTCCGGGGGGTTTTCTCCCGCTGTCCTGCTGTGCTTTCGCCGGGGAGACAGGCCCCTCGATGGCCTCGATGATCTCGGTGGAGCGAACCGTCTCCGGTCGGCGTGCGAGCAGATAGCCGCCCCCGACACCGCGCTTGCTCCGGACGATGCCGGCGTTTTTCAGTTCGAGCAGGATCAGCTCCAGAAATTTTTTCGGGATCCCGTTACGATCCGCCAGTTCCTTGATCTGGAACGTGGTTCCTTCCGGGTGGCGTGCCGCGTAAATGAGCGCCTTCAAGGCGTATTCTGTTTTTTTCGACAGTCGCATCTTCTCTTCGGTCTCTCATTCTAGAAACCCTATTGTATGAATAGGGATTTGCCTCGTCAAGCCGATGTCTTGGAACGAGCCGTTACGGGTGCACCAGGGAGGCCGCTATCCGGTAGACATCGGCCAGTGTGGATTGGGAAAGGGACGTATGCCAGTGCCCGGTCAGGCGGGCAATTCCCCAGAGCAGATAGATCGTTCCCAGGCCCAGGAGAGGGATGAAGAACGGGGAGAGCGAGCGCTCTCCCTTCCGGGTGACCGTCAGGCAGTTCTCCACCGGGCAGGAGGTCACGCACGTCATGCACCCGGTGCACTCGGGGGTCCACACCGACGCCTTCCGGTGGACGGTGATCTCCACCGGGCAGGCCCGGGTGCACGCCTTGCAATCGATGCAGGTCGTCCCGTCACGGAGGACCCGCTGGGGAGACATCCAGCTGACCAGGCCCAGGAGCGCTCCGTACGGGCACAGGTACCGGCACCAGAAGTGCTTGACGACGACCGAGAGCAGTACGAGGATCGCCAGGGTTACGGCTGCGGTTCGCGAGATGTCGGTGAAGAACAGGAGCATCTTGGCGTCGGCGGCGTAGTTGTAGGGGGTGTGCAGAAACTGTTCGATCGCCGCAACGTCCATTTTCCAGAGGATCGCCCAGGCGAAAAAGGCGAGCAGGAGGTACTTGAGGGAGGAAAGGCAGAGGTCGACCCCGCGGTTCATGAGCACGGGCCTTTTCTGCTTTTTCCAAAGCGTTCGTTTCCCCACCCACTCCAGCGCGCGGGAAACCCCCCCTACCGGGCATACCCACGAGCAGAAGACCTTGCGGGCGAAAAACGACGAAAGAATCGCCGCAATCAGGATGGTGAGGCCCGCCGGATGCACCGTATCGTAGGACCCGGTGACCAGGAACCGCTTCAGGCCCACCAGGGCACTGATGGGCAGGAAGGCCTCCACCGCCGGGGGCCGGTGTGCGGTGACCGGCCCTCCCGCGACGATCTGCCGATAGAACGAGGCAAACTCGATTCCGATGAAAACGAAAAAGAGGAGGAAGAGCCCCTGAACAAGCCAGCGCAGCCTGGGAAGATTTGCGTACGGGTTGCGCCACAGCACGGATCCCGATGCTTCCCGTCCGGGCGTAACGGAAGGGTACGATCTCCCGTTTTCTGCAGTATGGATCGAAACGGACACGCGTTTCATCTTCCCCCATCCCTGCCGTCTCTTCCTTGACCTATCTCAACCCCCTCCCTACACTGAAATCGACTGTCCTTTCGACGGAAGGAGTGTGCGGCATGGCCCTCGTGGGGGAAGTGTTCGTAGCCGACGTCCTCGGGAAGCCGGTGCTCGACCCGTCGGGCGAGGAGATCGGGAAGCTCCGCGACATCGCGGTCGTCGGCGGCGGGCCCTTCCCCCGCGCCGCGGGACTTCTTCTGGAGAGGAAGAAGGCGGTACTTTTCCTCCCGTGGGAGGAGATAAGCATCTTCAACCGGAGAATCATCTCCTCGCGAAAGCGCGATTCCGAGCTGTCGGAATTTACCCCCGCCCATGATCAGCTGCTGATCCGGAAAGACCTCCTGGACAAGCAGATCGTCGACATCAACGGAGCGAAGGTCGTCCGGGTCAACGATGTCAAGCTTGCCGAGGAAGGCGGAGGCGCCTGCGTAACGGATGTGGATGTCGGGGTGCGCGGGATTCTGCGCCGACTCGGGGTGGAGCGCCGGGGGGAGACCTTCTTCCGGACGATACGCCACCCGCTGCGCCACCAGATGATCTCCTGGTCCCTGATCCAGCCCCTCCACGAGAAGCTCGACCGTCTCACCCTGGCCGTCTCGCGGCAGGCCCTCTCCGAAATTCACCCCGCGGACATTGCCCAGATCATCAGCGGGCTCTCCCCGGAGGAGAGGAAGGGATTCTTCGGCAAGCTCGACCTCGAGATGGCGGCCGAGGCGCTCCACGAACTGGAGCCGGAGGTGCAGGCCGATCTGATAAGCGACATGGACAAGGAACAGGCAGCGGACGTCATCGAGCGGATGCCCCCGGACGAAGCCGCGGACGTGATCGCGGACCTTCCCCTCGAGAAGGCCCAGGAGATTCTCGGCCTGATCGAGAAGGAGGAGGCCCAGGATATCCACGAACTGCTGGGGCACGAGGAGGATACCGCGGGGGGGCTCATGACGAACGAATACCTCGCCTATCCTCCGGGGATCACCGTGCGGGAAACGGTCGAGAGGTTCCGGGGGGAGGCCGAAGAGATCGAGGCGGTCTACTATCTCTACGTCCTCGAGGAGGAAAAGCTCCTGGGGGTCGTCGGTCTGCGGGATCTGATCCTCGAGGATCAATCGAAAACGCTTGGCGAGGTGATGCACACGAAGCTGATCACCATACGGGCGGATGCAAACCAGGAACAGGTTGCCGAGCTGATCTCCAAGTACAATCTCCTCGCCCTGCCGGTGGTCGACGATGAGAACTGCCTTCTCGGCATCGTGACCGTGGACGACGTCGTGGACCTGTTGCTGCCCCCCGCCTCCCGGAGACGTCGCCGCAGGAGATAAGCCGCACTCCCTTCCCGGGCACCTCATGTCCCTCCGGTCATCATGGATCGCCTCCGAGCATCCCCGGGAGCCCCGGGAAGAGCGTCAGGACCACAAGAAAGACCGTGAGAACGATCATGACGATCGTGGTTGTCCACGCGATCCCGTTGAACGCCTTCGAGTTGACGTATTCGCCCATCAGCTCCCGGTCGTTGATCAGCTTCAGCATGAACACGAGGACGAACGGCAGGAGGATTCCGTTGGCCACCTGGGAGAAGAGCATGATGAGGATCAGCGGAGCGGCAGGGTAGAGGACGAACAGTGCCCCCAGCACGATGATCGCCGTGTACAGCCAGAAAAAGTGGGGAGCGGTGCGGAAGTCCTTGTCGATGCCGGACTCCCACCCCATTCCCTCGCAGACGGAGTAGGCGGTCGCCAGCGGCAGGATCGATGCGGAGAACAGGGAGGCATTGGCCAGCCCGATGGCGAAAAGAACGGAGGCATACTTTCCCGCGAGAGGTGCCAGCGCCATGGCCGCATCCTTCGCATCGTTGATCTGAATTCCCTCCACGAACAGCGTCGCGCCGCAGGCCACGATGATCGAAAGCGCCACGATGTCGGTGACGAAACAGCCGACGATGACGTCGGCCCGGCACAGGCTGTAATGTTCCACCGGGATGTGCTTTTCCACCACCGCGGACTGCAGGTAGAACTGCATCCACGGGGCGATCGTCGTACCCACCATGCCGATGAGCATGACGACATACGCGCTGTCCAGATTGAGCACGGGCGTCACCAGGTTTCGCGCCACCGATCCCCACTGGGGGTGTGCGAAATAGGCCGATACGGCGTAGGTGAAGTACACGGTACTCGCGATAATAAAGATCTTCTCCACGATGCGGTGCGTTCCCTTCACCACGAGGAACCAGACCGCGATTGCCCCGATGGGAACGGATAGGTACTTGCTGACGCCGAATATCTCCAGGGCCGCCGCCCATCCGGCGAATTCCGCGACGGTGTTGCTCAGGTTCGCAAGGAGGAGCGCCACAAGGAGGAAGAAGGTAGGACGGACGCCGAATTTCTCCCGGATGAGGTCCGCCAGCGTTTTCCCGGTGACCACCCCCATCCGGGCCGCCATTTCCTGAACGACGATCAGCGCGGCGGTGATCGGGATGAGCGTCCAGAGGAGGGAGTACCCGAAATGCGCTCCGGCGATCGAGTAGGTGGCGATTCCCCCGGCGTCGTTGTCGACCGAGGCCGTGATGATCCCTGGGCCCAGGACGGCCAGGAAAGCGAGGAATTTCTTCTTGTCGGGGCGGCGCCAGCGCATGGGAATGCCTCTGCCGGTACGTCACGATAATTTCCCAAAAGTACCATACATCTCAGGGAGATGCCTACAGAAAGGGGAGGGGGTGCGTACCGTTGCCCGCCCCCGGTGGTATAATGACCCTCCCCCATCGTATGTCCCGGGGCGGTCGACGGGATCGAGGGAA
>JBFKGZ010000008.1:0-35664 GCA_041633075.1 Candidatus Deferrimicrobiaceae bacterium
GGATCGAGAACGCGACAAGAATACCTAATACAAGTAGAATTTTATGTCTCATCGGATACCTCCTTTAATGAGCATTCTTTTTCCCAATCATTTGTTGTCTTCTATATTTGCAAATCCAATGCCAACTGTGGCAAGATTATAAATAGCTGGATTCAATAGAAGATATGGTATCAATAATGTTGTGCAGGTCCTAATTGGGAAAATATTTTCATGGTCAAGTTTTTCAAATCGGCCAAGATTACTCAAAACACAAATTTTTCTTTAAAATTTGTTTTATGGATTATCGAGGTAAAATACCCAATACAAAGCAGCGATCTGGGAGTGAGGAGAGGAGAAGGCAAAGGAAGCGGAGGGCGACACTGAAGAAGAGGAAAAAACTGACGAAAGGACCGTTGCGGATTGCAGCCGTTTCCGGGGGGCCCGATTCGATATATCTCCTCACCTGTTCTCTGAAGGGATCGTCCCCCTTGCTGCTGGCGCACTACAATCATGGGGCAAGGGGGAAAGAATCGGAAAAAGATCAGAAGTTCGTAGAGGAAGTGAGCGGCGCCCTCGGGATTCCCATGAAACTGGGGAAAAAACGATCGCATGCCGGCAACACCCGGGTTCCCGGAGGAGATGTCGGTGTGGATCGGGCCGGTTTTGAGGGGAAAGCCCGGCAGGAACGCCACGCATTCCTGCAGGACCTGAAAAAGGAATACGGTGCGGAAACGATACTCATGGGGCACACGGCGGATGATCAGGTGGAAACCGTCCTCATGCGCATCCTGGAGGGATCGGGGATCGCGGGGATGAAGGGTATCCCGCGCTCCACGAAAAACGGGATCGAACGGCCCCTCCTCGATACCTGGAGGGAAGACATCCTTAGCTATCTGAGGAAACACAAAATCCCCTTCCGGGTCGACAGGTCCAATCTCGACACGCGGTTCGAGCGGAACTGGATCCGCCACGTCCTGATTCCTCTGCTGGAAACGCGGTACGGGAAGTCCGTGAAAAGAAGGATCTTTACGCTGGGAGAGCGCTTTCGAGAACTTGATGTTTATATTGAGAATACAGCATATAATTGGCTGGAAAACAATAGTATTATGCATGAGAAAAGAAGCAAATCGAAACCGCCTCGTGTCGGCGGACAAGAAAAGAAAGCCATCCGGATTCCGCGGAAGGACTATGCCGATCTCCCGTCCCTTCTTCGGATCAGAATCCTGCAAATCCTCTGCTTCGAACATTTAGGCACGGCGCCGAACGAGCGCCTCCTTGCGTCTATGGACAGGTTGATCGTTTCCGGAAGGTCGTCCGCACTCCTATCCGTCGGCAGGGGGGGTACGCTTCGGTGCCGGTACGGGGAGGCAGTTCTATCTCCCCCGGGGGGAAAGAAAACCTCGGGGGCAGGGGAAGTTCGTTCCGGGCGCCCGGGGAAGGGGAAGGAGCATAAAGACCGGAGGAAAGAAGAGGGGGGAAAGGCGGAAAAAACGAAAGGAGTGGCGGAAACCGACTTCAGGATGGAGGGTCCGGGAATCTATCGGTGGAACCAACCCACCCGCGGAGGCGGGGGCGTCGAAGCCGGTTCCCCTGTTTCTTTCTATCTGGAAGAAAGGGGAAAGATGGCGCCGGTACGCATCCGTAAAATGGCAGGGGGCGAGCGGCAAGTTGCCTTCGATGCGGGACAGCTGCGCTTTCCGCTTTCCGTCCGGCCGCTCAGGGCGGGGGACCGGGTGCGGCCGTTCGGTCTTGCGGCCGACAAGAAAATAAAGGAGATCCTGATCGACCGGAAGGTCCCCCGGGAGGAGCGGTGGGGAAGACCCGTGGTGTGCGATGCCGGAGGGAGGATCGTTTGGATTCCCGGAGTCCTTCGGTCCGCCGATGCCGCCGTGACGCCTTCGACAAGGCGCACGATCGTGCTGCGGGCGGAAATCGGGGGAGAGCCTCCGTCCTAAAGACGGGTTACACGGAGACTCATCCATGTTAAATTGAAGTAGGAATCTTTGCACGAACAGGCGCATCCCTGTTCGGTGGAAACCCGCATTCTAAAATAACGACAGGAGACAAAACATCTTGAACCAGTTTTACAGAAATCTCGCCCTCTGGATGATCATCGCGCTCGCGATGGTCTTCCTGTTCAACACATTCAAGACGCAGAAGGTGGATTACGAGGAGATCCCCTTTTCCGAGTTCGTCGCGGCGGTCGACACCGGGCTGGTCAAGGAAGTCACCATCAAGGGGCAGGAGCTAAACGGCAAGTACGTCGAGTCTTCCGGGAAGGCGAAGAAATTGTTCCACACCTACGCCCCGAACGATCCGGACCTCGTGAAAACCCTTCGCGAAAAGAATGTACGGATCACCGCCAAGCCGATCGACGACAACCCCTGGTACATGACCCTGCTCGTCTCCTGGCTGCCGATGCTGCTCCTGATCGGCGTCTGGATCTTCTTCATGCGGCAGATGCAGGCGGGGGGCGGCAAGGCGATGTCGTTCGGCAAGAGCCGGGCGAAGCTTCTGACCGAGAGCGGCACGAAGATGACGTTTGCGGACGTGGCGGGGATCGAAGAGGCGAAGGAGGAGCTCCAGGAGATCATCGCGTTTCTCAAAGACCCCAAGAAGTTCACGAGGCTGGGAGGACGGATCCCGAAGGGGGTTCTGCTCGTCGGGGCACCGGGAACGGGGAAGACCCTTCTCGCCCGGGCGATCGCGGGAGAGGCGGGGGTCCCCTTCTTCTCCATCAGCGGATCGGATTTCGTGGAAATGTTCGTCGGGGTGGGGGCCGCGCGCGTGCGCGACCTCTTCATTCAGGGGAAGAAGTCGGCCCCGTGCATCATCTTCATCGACGAGATCGACGCGGTGGGCCGGCATCGCGGTGCGGGCCTGGGCGGCGGGCACGACGAGCGGGAACAGACGCTCAACCAGCTCCTGGTGGAGATGGACGGATTCGAGGCGAACGAGGGACTGATCCTCATCGCCGCGACGAACCGCCCGGACGTGCTCGACCCGGCGCTCCTGCGTCCGGGGCGTTTCGACCGGCAGGTGGTGGTTCCCAAGCCCGACGTCAAGGGAAGGGAGCAGATTCTGGGCGTCCACACGAAGAAGATCCCCCTGGGCGAGGACGTAAATCTCGAGGTCCTGTCCAAGGGGACCCCCGGGTTCACGGGCGCCGACCTGGCAAACTTGTGCAACGAGGCGGCGCTGCACGCCGCAAGCGTGGGGCTTTCCACGGTCTCGATGGAATGCTTCGAGATGGCCAAGGACAAGGTGATGATGGGGCGGGAGCGCCGCTCGATGATCATCCCCGAGGAGGAGAAGCGCTCGACGGCATACCACGAGGCCGGCCACGCGATCGTCGCGACGCTCATCCCGGGCGCGGACCCGATCCACAAGGTGAGCATCATCCCGCGGGGGATGGCCCTGGGGGTGACGCAGCAGCTCCCCATCGACGAGCGCCACACGTACTCCAAGGAGTACCTGAAGGACAACATCACGATCCTCATGGGGGGGCGGGTCGCCGAGGAGCTGGTCCGCGGGGAGTTGACGACCGGGGCCGGCAACGACATCGAACGATCCACCTACATCGCGAGAAAGATGGTCTGCGAATGGGGGATGAGCGAGAAGCTCGGGCCCGTCACCTTCGGCCAGAAACAGGAGGCGATCTTCCTGGGAAGGGAATTCGGCCGCCACCAGGACTACAGCGAATCGACGGCCCGGGACATTGACAACGAAGTGAAGGAGATCGTCCTTGGCTGCTACGAGCGTGCGAAGACGATTCTCCAGGCGAACATCCACGTGCTGCACAAGGTGGCGCAGACGCTTCTCGAGAAGGAAGTCGTCGACGGTTTCGCGATCAAGAAGATCATCGAGGAACTGGTCACTCCGCCGGGGGGGGAACCGCCCACCGCCGAAGCCGGTTCCCCGGCCTGATTCGAAAGAGGGGGGCGATGATCCGGGTGCTGCATTTCTCGGACCCGGAGCAGGCGCACCGCCGCATCGTGTTCCTCGGCGTGCCCGAAAAAGAGGCGCAACGACTCGTCTCGGGGCTTCGGGCGATCCTGGTAAGCGTTCCGCTGGCCGACGAGGTTTCCCCGGCCCTTCCGGCGCTTCTCAAGGCAAGGGGGATCCCGTACGCCCGGGGGCGGGACGTTCTGCTACTTTCCGTTTCATCGGAAACGCAACTTAACCACGCGGTAGACGGTCACAAGGGAACCGGCGATCCGTTCGCTTCCCTGCGCGAGGCCCTCGACCGGCACAGAAAAAGGGAATACGCCTTGTCCTGCCGTGACCGCACGCTTTCCCTGGCCGGCACTCCGCGGATCATGGGGATACTGAACGTGACGCCGGACTCGTTCTCCGACGGCGGGAAGTATCTTTCCTTCGAGCGCGCCGTGGAACGCGGGCGGGAGATGGCAAACGATGGGGCGGACATCATCGACGTGGGGGGAGAGTCCACCCGCCCCGGTTCGACCTCGGTTCCGGCCGATGTGGAGATTTCCCGGGTGGTCCCGGTCCTCCGGGCGCTTGCCGAACGCACGGAGGCGATCCTTTCCGTCGACACGACCAAGGCGATCGTCGCCCGTCAGGCGGTCGCGGCGGGCGCCCGCATCATAAACGACACGAGCGCCCTTTCCGACGACCCGGAAATGGCTGGCGTCGTCCGGGATTCCGGCTGTGCCGTGGTCCTGATGCACCGGCTCGGGACCCCCGAAACGATGCAGCATTCCCCGTCGTACCGGTCGCTGTTCGACGAGATCCTGGACGCGCTTCATGAACGGATTGCGGCGGCGGAGGCAGCCGGGGTCCCGGGCGACAGGATCCTGGTCGACCCCGGGGTCGGGTTCGGCAAGCGTATCGAGGACAACCTCGCTCTGCACCGTCACTTGTCCGATCTGCGCAACCTCGGCAAGCCGGTCCTGTTCGGCCCCTCGCGTAAAGCGTTCCTCGGGCAACTTACGGGTAGGGAACCCGGCGACCGGGTGTTCGGGACCGCGGCGTGCGTGGCGATGGCGGTCCTGGGAGGGGCCCACGTGGTCCGTGTTCACGACGTGAACGAGACGATGGACGCGGTCCTTGTGGCGCACGCCGTGGCAGGGGGAGTCGAATGCTAGGAGCCCTCCCTGCCGTTCGACTGGTGGACATCCTGGACATCCTGCTCGTTGCCGTCATCTTCTACTGGGTCCTCCTCTTCATCCGGGGCACCCGCGCCGTGGAGATCCTGTTCGGGCTCCTCTTCCTAATGGGGGTGTTCATCCTTTCCAAGAGGGCCGGGATGGTGACGTTCCAGTGGGTCTTCGGAAATTTTTTCGGGGGATTCATCGTTATCCTCGCGGTGATCTTCCAGAGCGAGATCCGCCGGGGTCTTGCCCGAATGGGGCGGCTACGGATCTTCGACTGGCCTCCCCTGTCCCGGAGGCCCGCATTCCTCGAGGACCTCGCGGCCTCTGCCTTCCGGCTCGCCGAATCCCGCACCGGCGCCCTCATCCTGCTCGAGCGAAACATGGGCCTGTCGGAATACATCGAGCACGGAAAAAAGATCGACGCGGTCTTCTCCTATGAACTTCTTGCCTCCCTCGTCTCGCCCCTTTCCCCCGTGCACGACGGGGCGGTCGTCATCCGGGGAGAAAGGATTGCCACCGCACGGGTCATCCTGCCAATCCCTGCGGAATATCCGGCCACCCGGGCGATGGGAACGCGTCACCGCGCGGCGTGGGGGATGGGGACAGAGACCGACGCGATATCGATCGTGGTCTCGGAGGAAACGGGAAACGTCTCGGTGTTTTTTGACCACAAGAGTAAACTGGCGGCAAACGCGCAGGAACTGGAGGAGATCTTGCGGGAGCAGTTCGAGGCATGAAGGGGATGCTCCAGAGGAACCCGGGGCTAAAGGCCCTGGCGCTCGGTCTTTCCATTCTCCTGTGGTATTTCGTGGCGGGAGAGAGAAACGTTCAAGTCGGGTTTGCGGTCCCCCTCGAGATACGCAATATCCCTCAGGGCATGGCGATCACCAACAAGGTGGACCGCCAGGTGGACGTGCGCCTTGCCGGTCCCCCGACGCTCATCAACGGCCTGCAGCAGGAGGAGATCTCCGCGGTGATCGACCTGTCCGGCGTGAAGGGAAAAGAGACGATCCCCCTTACCGAGCGGTCGGTCGAAGTACCGGCGGGATTGCGGGTCGAACGGGTATACCCGCCTTCCGTCGAGATCGTGCTGGAAAAACTGGTACGAAAGACCTTGCTTGTTCGTCCCCGGATCGGGGGAACGCCCGAGGTTCGCTCCCGGATCGAAAAGACGGAGGTGGACCCGCCATCGCTCGAGGTCGAGGCGCTTCCCGACGAGTTCGAACGCCTCAAGGAACTGGAAACCGAGGAGGTCGCCCCCGACGAGCCGGAAGGGGTATTCCGGGCGAAGGCACAAGTGAACTTGCCGGAAGGGCATGCTAAAATCGTCGGAAATCCGAGCGTCCTCGTGACGATACGATTCCGGGAGTAGGGGGTAAGAACACGTGCACAGGAAACTGTTCGGCACCGATGGCGTGCGGGGGGTCGCCAACAACGAGCCGATGACCGTGGAGACGGCGATGGCGCTGGGCCAGGCCGTCGCGTACAGTTTCCGGAATCACGCCGGCAGGCACAAGATCGTAATCGGCAAGGACACCCGTCTTTCCGGGTACATGTTCGAGACGGCGCTGGCGGCCGGGATCTGTTCCATGGGGGGAGACGTGCTGCTTGTCGGCCCCCTGCCCACGCCGGGGATCGCCTTTCTCACTCACTCCATGCGCGCCGACGCCGGCGTCGTGATCTCCGCCTCCCACAACCCGTACCAGGACAACGGAATCAAGTTCTTCGGCCGGGACGGATTCAAGCTCCCGGACCAGCAGGAAGCCAAGATCGAGATGCTCATGATGGGGGATCAGTTGAAGGAGGTGAGGCCCCCTTCCCCGCAGATCGGCCGGGCGCACCGGATCGACGACGCAAGCGGCCGGTACATCGTCTATTTGAAGAACACTTTCCCGGGGCACCTGTCCCTGGAAGGCCTTCGGATCGTGATCGATTGCGCCAACGGGGCTGCGTACCGGATCGCCCCGCTCGTGTTCCAGGAACTGGGCGCCGACGTCATCCCCCTGGGCGTCTCCCCGAGCGGACTGAACATCAACGAGAAGTGCGGCTCCCTGTACCCTGAGCTGGTGTCGGCGAAGGTCAAGGAACTACGGGCCGACATCGGGATTTCGCTGGACGGTGACGCCGACCGGGTGATCGTTGTCGACCACAGGGGCCAGCTGGTGGACGGCGACCGGACCATGGCGATCTGTGCCGAGGAGATGGCCCGGCGGAAGAAGCTGAAGAAAAACACCGTTGTCGCCACGGTGATGAGCAACCTCGGGCTGGAGCTGTTCCTTAAGGAGAGGAAGATCCGGATCGTCCGGGCGCAGGTGGGGGACCGCTATGTCGTCGAGACGATGCGTGCGGGGGGATACAATTTCGGCGGAGAGCAGTCGGGACATCTGGTCTTCTTGGACCACGCGACGACGGGGGACGGAATTCTGGCGTCGCTCCAGATCCTTGCGGTGATGGTCGAGTCGGGCAAGCGGCTTGCCGAACTGGGGAGCAAGATGACCACGATTCCACAGATGCTGGTCAACCTCAAGCTCAACCAGCGCGTTCCCCTGGAGAACCTGCCCCGGTTCCGCAAGACGGTCGCGGAATTCGAGAAGAAGCTCGGGTCCAGGGGAAGGATACTGGTTCGCTACAGCGGGACCGAACCTCTGCTCCGGATCATGGTGGAGGGAGAGGACAGAAGCGAGACCGAGCATATCGTCAATGCACTTGCGGAGAAAGCACGCGCCGAGATCCAGTAATTCCGAAAGGGGACGCACAAAATGGGACGTTGCTGAACTTTCACAAAAAGGGGACGTTGCTAGACTTTCATTTTTCGACTGCTGATAGTTTAACAACGTCCCCGTGCTGGTATAGTTCAGCAACGTCCCCGTACTGACGGCATGGGAAAGAAACTGGGGGTAAACATCGACCACGTCGCCACGGTGCGCCAGGCCAGGCGGGGGAGCGCACCCGATCCCGTGACCGCGGCGGCGATCGCGGAACTTTCCGGCGCGGACGGGATCACGGTGCATCTCCGGGAGGACAGGCGGCACATACAGGATCGCGACCTGGAAATTCTTTCACAGGTCGTCCAGACCAGGGTCAACCTGGAGATGGCAGCAACAAACGAGATGGAGGGGATCGCCGTGCGGCTCCGCCCTTTCTCGTCGACGCTCGTGCCGGAGAAACGTCAGGAGATCACGACCGAGGGGGGACTTGACGTCCTGGCGCAGAGGACAGTGCTTCACGGGACGGTTTCCCGCCTGCAGGAGGCGGGGATCTTCGTCAGCATCTTCATCGACCCGGAACTGGCGCAGGTGCGCGCAGCGAAGCACGCGGGGGCCGATGCCATCGAGATCCACACGGGGGCCTACTGCCGCGCCTTTGCGATTGGGAATTATGAAGCGGAGTTCGGAAAAATCCGCGCCGCGGCCGCGTATGGAAGAAACATCGGGCTTCGTGTGTTTGCCGGGCACGGACTCGACCTGCGAAACATCGTCCCAATCCTTTCTCTTCCGGAAATCGAGGAGTTCAACATCGGCCACAGCATCATCGCCAGGGCGTTGTTCGTGGGGCTTGGGCAGGCGGTTCGGGAAATGGCCGACCTGATCCACGGCAGGTGAGGGGGGCCGTGCGACGGAAACACCGGTGATCGTAGGGATCGGCGTCGACATTGTTGAAGTGGAAAGGGTAAAGAACCTCCTTTCACGGTATCGGGACCGCTTCGTGCGCCGGGTGTTCACAGAGGGCGAGGCGGGCTACGCAAAAAAGAGCGTTCGGGAAGCCGAACGGTTTGCGGGCCGGTTCGCCGTGAAGGAAGCGGTGATGAAAGCATTCGGTACGGGGAAGTCGCAGGGGATCCTGTGGCGGGACGTGGAAACGGTTCGCGACGCAATGGGAAAACCAGAAGTAAAACTTCACGGTAATGCGTATAACTATATGAAAAAACTAAAGGGAAGCCGGATACACGTAAGCATTACCCACGACGGGGGAAAAGCAATGGCGTTCGTGATCATCGAATCCTGAGGAGATCCCTGCGTGAAAGTAGCTACTGCGCGCCAGATGGCCGAGCTCGACCGGCTGACGATCGAAGGATACGGAATCCCCTCCCTTGTTCTCATGGAGAATGCGGGCCGCTGCTGTACTGAGAAAATCCTGCGGATCCTTCAGGAGAAGGTCGTCGCACCGGAAGAGGCTTCGGTCGCCATCGTATGCGGGCGCGGAAACAACGGCGGGGACGGGATGGTGATCGCGAGGCACCTCCAGAACCGCGGCGTGTACGTCGAGGTCTTTCTCCTCTCCGATGGAGACAGCCTCTCGCCGGACGCCCGGACCCAGTACGAAATCCTCAGGAAGATGGACGTCGAGGCCCGGATCATCCAGGACCAGGACGGCGTGGAGGATCTGCGGACCTACCTCGAGGAGGTCCACCTGTGCGTCGATGCCATCCTCGGGACGGGCCTTTCCTTCCCCCTCCAGGGAATCGTGCGCAACGTGGTGGAGACGATCAACCTTTCCCTGGCCACCGTGTTCGCCGTCGACGTCCCCAGCGGAATCGACGCGACGTCCGGGAGAATCCTCGGGGAGGCGATCCGCGCGGACTACACCGGCACGTTCGGGCTCCTCAAACTCGGACAGGTGCTGCTTCCCGGCTCCATCCACTGCGGCGAAACCGACATCTACGACATCGGAATCCCCTCCAAGGCCGTTTTCGACATCGAGATCAAGACGGAGGCGCTCGAGGAACGGGTGGTCAAGAGCATGCTCTCCATCCGGCCGCCCGATTTCCACAAGGGGGACGCCGGAAAGGTGTATGTCGTCGGCGGCTCCCCCGGGTTGACCGGGGCCCCCTGCCTGGCGGGACATGCGGCGATGCGGATGGGGGCGGGACTGATCACGGTCGTCGTGCCCGGGTCCCTGCGTCCGGTCGTCGAGGCGAAGCTGATGGAAGTGATGTCGGCGGGGATCGAGGACGGCGGAGAGGGGTATTTCCCGAAGGAATGCATCGCGGAGCTCCTCGAGAGGATCGCCCGAGCGGATTTCGTCGTGCTGGGCCCCGGGATGGGGAGCTATCCCGGGGCGGCGGTGTTCATGGCGGATATCATTCCCCAGATCCGTGTCCCCTTTCTGATCGACGCCGACGGGCTGAACGCGCTGGCCGGGCAGGTCGAGATCCTGCGAAAGGCGGGGGCTCCCTGCATCATCACGCCGCACCCGGGGGAGATGTCCCGGCTGACCGGGGAATCGATCGAGGCCATCGAGGCATCCCGGGTCGGATCGGCGCAGCATTTTGCCGAGGAGAAGAAGGTGACGGTTATCCTGAAAGGGGCGCGGACGATCATCGCGACGCCGAAGGGCGATGTCTTCATCAACACCACCGGAAACCCGTACATGGCCTCGGGCGGCATGGGGGACGCCCTTTCGGGGATGGTGGCGGCCCTGGCCTCCCAGGGACTTTCGCCGACCGACGCCGCCTGCGCGGGGGTCTTTCTCCACGGGATGTCCGCCGACATACTGGTCAGGCGCCACCCGATGTCGCCCGTTTCCGCGACCGACGTCATCGAAAACATTCGCGAGGCGCTCCAGAAGACCCTGGGCGAGCCTGACGGGGAAGAGTGACGGAAGTGGGCCGGGGCAGTCCGTCACGCTGGGAAGAGACACTCCTGAGACGGGAAAAGATAAAAGCCAGGAATGTCCCCCCCGGGAATGGCCCCGGAATATCCCTCCCTCCGAGGCTGCGGAGCCTCCACCCGGACTCCGGGTGACCCTGCATGGAAGTTTCCCTTCTGTCGTCATGCGAGGAGGACACGCGTCTTGTCGCCCGGGAGCTCGGGAGTCTTCTGGTGCCGGGCGACGTGGTGGCGCTAACCGGCGACCTCGGGGCAGGGAAGACGGTCTTCTGCAAAGGGGTGGGGGAGTCCCTGGGGATTTTTCCCGACCGCATCCTGAGCCCCAGCTTCACGATCGTGACGGAGCATCCGGGGCGACTGTCGCTGTGCCACGTGGACGTATATCGTCTTTCCTCGGAGGAGGAGGCCCGGGACGTAGGCCTCGACGAGATCCTGTCGGGGAATCAGGTCTGTGTTGTCGAGTGGGCGGAAAAAATCCGGTTTCTATTGCCTAACGACTGTATTAAGGTTACATTTCTCATTTCAGGTGAGACCAGTCGCAGGCTTTTGGTGTCCTTGCCGGACGAAGCGAGATTCGGCGGATTCCTGTCCCGCGTGAGATCGCTTGTCCCGGGAGGATGAAGGATACGATGGCGCTCATTGTCCAGAAGTACGGCGGCACGTCCGTCGGGACTGTCGAGAAGATCAAACACGTCGCCCGGCGCGTGGCGAAGACGCGCGATCAGGGAAACGACGTGGTCGTCGTGGTGTCCGCGATGGCGGGTGAGACGAACCGCCTGCTCGAGCTGGCGCAGCAATTTTCGGAAATGCCCAACGAGCGGGAGCTCGACGTGGTGGCGTCGACCGGCGAGCAGGTGACCATCGGGCTTCTCGCGATCGCCCTCACCGAAATGGGATACAAGGCGCGGTCGTTCACCGGGTTCCAGATCCCGGTGCTGACCGACGGCGCGCATGTCAAGGCGCGCATCCGAAATATCGAGGGCACCACCCTCCATGCCGCGCTGAAGAACGGCGAGATCGCGGTCGTCGCGGGATTTCAGGGCATCGACGAAACCGGGGCGATCACCACGCTCGGGAGAGGCGGCTCCGACACGAGCGCCGTGGCGGTCGCAGCGGCCCTTTCCGCGGACGTCTGCGAAATCTACACCGACGTGGACGGCATCTTCACCACGGACCCCAACATCTGCAGCGACGCCCGGAAACTGGAAAAGATCTCCTTCGAAGAGATGCTGGAGCTCGCCAGCCTCGGGGCCAAGGTCCTCCAGATCCGTGCCGTCGAATTCGGCATGAAATACGGGGTGCGAATCCACGTCCGCTCCTCGTACAACGACAACCCGGGAACCATCGTGACGAAGGAGGAGGAGATCATGGAAACGGCGGTCGTCAGCGGCGTGGCGTACAACAAGGGGGAGGCGAAGATCACCATCGTGAAGGTCCCCGACCGGCCGGGGATCGCCGCGAAGATCTTCAAGCCTCTGTCCGATGCCAACATCGTTGTTGACGTCATCGTCCAGAACGTTTCCGTGACCGGCCACACCGACCTGACCTACACGGTGGGACGAAGCGACTACAAGAAGGCGATGATGATCACCGAAGCGGTGGCCAAGGAGATCAGCGCGGACAAGGTCGTGGGGAACGACAAGATCGCGAAGGTTTCCATCGTCGGCCTGGCGATGCGCTCCCACTCCGGCGTGGCCACGAAGGTCTTCGAGACGCTGGCCGCCGAAGGGGTAAACATATTGGGTATCAACACGTCGGAGATCAAGATCTCCTGCCTTATCGAGGAGAAGTACACCGAACTTGCCGTCCGCGTTCTGCATAAAGCGTTCGGCCTGGGAAAACCGGCCAACGATGTATAACGTTCGCCGGAAAAGGGAAAGGGTAAACGAATGACACCGAAAAAAAAGATTTTCCTGTACGACACGACGCTCAGGGACGGAACACAGTCCGAGGAAGTCTCCCTCTCCGTGATGGACAAGGTTGCGATCACGGAACGGCTCGACGAGTTCGGGATCCACTACATCGAGGGGGGGTACCCGGGCTCGAATCCCAAGGACAAGGAGTTCTTCGAGCGGGGGAAACATCTCCGCCTGAAGACGGCGAAACTGTGCGCGTTCGGCATGACGCGGCGCGTGGGGAAGAAGGCGGCGGAGGACGCCAACATGAAGTCGCTGCTTTCCGCCGAGACTCCCGTCATCACCGTGGTCGGGAAGTCGTGGGACTTCCACGTCACCGAGGCACTGCGCACCACGCTCGACGAGAATCTGAAAGCCATTCGGGAAACGGTGGAATTTTTGAAGGAACGGACCGAGGAGATCATTTTCGACGCCGAGCACTTCTTCGACGGGTACAAGCGCAACCCGAAGTACGCCCTAAAGACGCTCGCGGCCGCCCGGGACGGCGGGGCGGACTGGCTCATCCTGTGCGACACCAACGGCGGATCGCTTCCGTCGGAGATAGCGAAAATCGTACGGGAAGTCCGGAAAACGACCAAAGTCCCGCTCGGAATCCATACGCACAACGATTCCGAGATGGCCGTCGCCAACACGCTCGTCGCCGTGGAAAACGGCGTAACGCAGGTGCAGGGGACGATCAACGGGTACGGAGAGCGGTGCGGGAACGCGAACCTCTGCTCCATCATCCCCAACCTCGCCCTGAAGATGGGGCACGAGGTTCTGCCAAAGGGCCAGCTGAAAAACTTGCGGGACCTTTCTCGCTACGTGGCGGAGGTGGCCAACCTCGGGCATTGGCTCCACCAGCCGTTCGTGGGAGGCGCCGCCTTCGCGCACAAGGGGGGGATGCACGTATCGGCGATCCGCCGGCACCCGGGAACGTACGAACACATCACGCCGGATACGGTGGGCAACCACCGGCGCGTCCTCATATCGGACCTTTCCGGAAGATCCAATATTCTTTCGAAATTCCAGGAGAAAGGGATCGAGTTCAAGACCGGGGACCCCGCCACGGAGGGGATCCTTGAATCGATCAAGGACCTCGAGCACAAGGGGTACCAGTTCGAGGGAGCCGAGGCGTCGTTCGAAATTCTGGTCCGCAGGGCGATGGGGACCCACGAGCCCTTCTTCGAGCTCAAGGGGTTCCGCGTGATCGACGAGAAGCGTTCGGAGGGGGAGGATCCCATCGCGGAGGCGACCATCATGGTCGAGGTCGACGGAACGGTCGAGCACACGGCGGCGCTGGGCAACGGGCCGGTGAATGCGATGGACAACGCCATCCGCAAGGCGCTCGAGAAATTTTACCCGGAGCTCTCCGAGGTGGAGCTGCTCGACTACAAGGTCCGGGTCTTGAGCGCGGGCGGCACGGGGTCCTCGGTACGGGTCTTGATACGGTCCGGGGACAAGGAAACCCAATGGGGGACCGTCGGTGTCTCGCACAACATCATCGAAGCGTCCTGGCAGGCCCTGGTCGACGGAATCCGGTACAAGCTCTGGAAGTCCCGGGGGATCATCCCGGGATAACAGGGATGAGGGGCCAAGAGCGGTTCTCCTCCTATCCCTGATCATTCTGGTATGGAATATGGGCGCTTCGGGCCGGCTCCTTGTGGCCCCCCAGGCGCCTTCGCCCGGAAGGGTCGATTCGCCCTCCGGGTCCACGCGTGCGGTTGCCGCCATCCACGCGCCGGGAGAGTCCGCAAGGGGAGGGCATGGCGGCCCGCTTACCGTGCGGCAACGGTATCTTCTGGGGCAACGCGTGAATATCAACCGGGCGGGGTACCAGGAGATTTCCGGCCTTCCCGGGATCTCGGCTTCCGTGGCAAGAGCGGTCGTGGAGGAGAGAACGAGGCGGGGGGCGTTCCGTCGACCGGAAGACCTCCTCGCGGTTCGGGGGATCAAGGAAAAACGGCTGAAAAAAATCCTTCCCTTTATCGCCATTATCCATAATAATTGACTGTGCTGGTCAGGTAATGGCGATTTTTCCGAAAAGGGGGGAATGCGATGTTTCACCGGATCAGGAACGAGATCAACGTCATCTTCGAGCGGGACCCGGCTGCCCAGAGCGTTCTGGAGATCCTGTTCTGCTACCCGGGATTTCACGCCGTCCGGTTCCACCGCGCTGCGCACTGGCTCTGGAAACGGAACCTCAAGTTTCCCGCCCGCCTGTTGTCCCATGTCTCCCGCTTCCTGACCGGGATCGAGATCCACCCGGGAGCCACCATCGGCGAGGGGTTCTTCATCGACCACGGGATGGGGGTGGTGATCGGGGAAACCGCCGAGATCGGGAAGAACGTCACGTTGTACCACGGGGTGACCCTCGGGGGGACGAGCTGGCAGAAAGGGAAGCGGCACCCCACGATCGAAGACAACGTGATCATCGGGGCGAACGCGGCGATCCTCGGCCCCATACGGGTAGGCGAGAACTCCAAGATCGGCTCGGGCTCCGTGGTGAACAAGGAGGTGCCGCCCCATTCGACGGTCGTCGGAATCCCCGGCCGGGTGGTATTCCGCGAAGGAAACGTCTACCAGGATCCCACCGGTGTCGCCGGGACGCCGGATCCGGAAGGCAAGGCCCTGCGGTGCTTGACCGAACAGGTGATGGCGCTGGAACAGCGCCTGGACGATGTCCTGAAACGGCTGAACGGGGAGACGGAGCTGCCCCGGGTGGGATCGAAGCCGTGAAGATCACCACGAGGGGGCGGTACGCCGTAATGGCGCTTGTCAGCCTTGCGGGAGCCTCCCACGGCAACCCGGTCTCCCTCAAAGACATTTCCCGGCAGGAGGACATCTCGGAGCTCTACCTCCAGCAGCTGTTCGCCAGGCTGCGCCGGCGGAACCTGGTCAAAAGCGTGCGAGGCCCCGGGGGGGGATTCATTCTCGCGCGTCACCCTGCCGAGATCACGATCGGGGAGATCATCCGGGCCGCCGAGGGGAAGAACGCGCGCGTCGGCTGCCGAAGCTCCGGACGGAAGTGCGGGATGATCGAACGGTGCAAGACGCAGAACATGTGGGACACGCTGGAAACGCGGATCGACGAGTTTCTCGACTCCATCACGATCGAGAACCTCTTTCTCCAGCAGGAAGAGAAGTTCCGGGAGGCGGAGGCGTGAGAAGAATCTATCTCGACCACAACGCGACCACGCCCGTCCACCCCGAAGTCAGGAAGGCGATCGAACCGTACCTGGAGGAACAGTTCGGGAATCCCTCGAGCATCCACTGGGCGGGCCGGGACGTGCGCAAGGGGGTGGAGGACGCGCGGCAGGAGATCGCCTCGTTCTTCGGGTGCCAGCCGCTGGAGGTCGTGTTTACGAGTTCGGGCACCGAAAGCGACAACCTCGCCATAAAGGGAATCGCGTATCGCAAAGGGAACGGGGGAAAGCACATCATCACGTCGCAGGTCGAGCACCCCGCGGTGATAAACGCCTGCCGGTTCCTCGAGACGCAGGGATTCCGCGTGACGTACGTTCCGGTGAACCGGTACGGGATCGTCGAGCCGGATTCGGTCCGGCGCGCCCTTGCCGGGGATACGATCCTTGTCTCCGTCATGTACGCGAACAACGAAACCGGGGACATCATGCCGGTTCCCGAGATCGGGACGATCGCCCGGGAAGCCGGCGTAGTCATGCATACCGATGCCGTGCAGGCCGCGGGAAAGATCCCGATCGACTTCGGGACGCTCCCCGTGGATCTGCTCACCTTTTCCGGACACAAGGTCAACGCCCTGAAAGGGGCGGGAGGCCTCATCGTACGCAAGGGGATCGAGATCGAGGCGATGACCCATGGGGGCCATCAGGAACGGGGCCGCCGGGGCGGGACCGAGAATGTCGCGGGGATCGTCGCCATGGGCAAATCGTTCCAGCTCCTGCAGTCGGGGATGGAGAAGGAGGTTGCCGAAACCCGCAGGCTGCGCGACAAGTTCGAGAAGGGCCTGTTCGGGCGGATCCCCGAGCTTGTCCTGAACGGGCATCCGACACAAAGGCTTCCCAATACCGTCAACATATCCTTCCGGTTCGTGGAGGGGGAGGCGATGCTTTTGAACCTCGACATGATGGGGATTGCCTGCTCCTCGGGTTCGGCCTGCACCTCGGGGTCGCTGGAACCATCTCCGATTCTCCTCGCCATGGGCGCCGACCCGACGGACGCCCAGGGAGCTCTCCGCTTCAGCCTGGGATGGGGGATCACGGACGGGGATATCGAATACGCGATCGACGCCGTCGAGGCAGTCGTGAACAAGTTGCGGGCCCTGTCCCCGCTCTATACGAGCCCGAAGGAGGCGAAGGCACGATGAAGGGGAAAAGGATACTGGCGGCGCTTTCCGGCGGCGTCGATTCCTCGGTCGCCGCCCTCCTTATGCAACGGGAGGGGTGGGAGGTCATCGGCATATCGATGGATCTCTACGACTTCTCGAAGGTTACGAAGGACCGCGCCGGCACCTGCTGCACGCTCGATGACCTCTACGACGCCCGGAGGGTGTGCGACACCCTCGACATCCCGTACTACGTGCTGAATATGCGCGACGAGTTCCGCCGCGAGGTGATCGATCCCTTCGTCCGGGAATATTCCACCGGGAAGACGCCGAATCCCTGCATTCTGTGCAACGAGCACCTCAAGTTCCGGGCCCTCCTGCGAAAGGCGGACGAGCTTGGTGCCGAGGGAGTGGCGACCGGGCATTACGCGGTCATCCGGCGCGAGCCGTCGGGCCGATGCCGGCTGTTCTGCGCACCCGACGAGACCAAGGACCAGTCCTATTTCCTTTTCTCCCTGGAGTCGGAACGCCTCCGCCGGATCTTCTTTCCCGTGGGGGGGATGCACAAGGACGAGGTCCGCAGAATCGCCTCGGAGGCAGGGCTTCTCGTATTCGAGAAACGGGAAAGCCAGGATATCTGTTTCGTCACCGACGATTCGTACACCGAGTTCCTGAACCGGAGCGGGATCAAGGAACAGGAAGGGCGTTTTCTCGACAGGGGCGGAAACGTACTCGGCACCCACAAGGGCGTCCTCCGGTATACGGTAGGCCAGCGAAGGGGCCTGGGAATCGCGGCGAAGGAGCCGCTGTACGTCGTCGCGATCGACGCCGAGAAGAACGAAATCGTCCTGGGGACGGAGGACGACACGCTTTCGGCCTCCGCCACCGTCGGCCGCGTTTCCTTCGTATCCGGCGCCCCTCCCGCGCGGGAGTTCCGCGCCACCGCCAAGGTACGGTACCGGCATCCGGGGGAGGGGGCGACCGTCCGGGTGGAAGGAGACCATCTCCGGGTGGCCTTCGATTCCCCGCAGCGAAGCGTTACCCCGGGACAGGCCCTCGTCCTGTATGACGGGAAAGAGGTCCTGGGAGGCGGCTGGATCGAATGGGAAAACGCCTCAAGGTCCTGACTCTCGGCTGCAAGGCGAACTTCGCCGACTCCGCTTCCGTCGTCCGACTGGCCGCCGCCGAGGGGTTCGAGGTCGTTTCCCACGCCTCTTCCGCCGACGTTGTGATCATCAACAGCTGCACCGTCACGCACCGGGCCGACCGGGACAGCCGCTCTCTTGTGAGGAGGGCGCGCCGGGAAAACCCCGGCTCGACCGTCATCCTGGCGGGATGCTATTCGCAGGTGTCCCCCCTTGATCGGGAAAAGGTTCCCGAGGCGGACCACTGGGTGGGGACCCTCCCCCGGGAATCGCAGGGAAACGGGGAGGGGGCTCTCGCCGGAATCCTGCGGGAGGTCTCCGGGAACCGGGGGGGGAGGCCCGTCGACCTGTCCGAATATGCCGCGGACCTGCTGCTGGGTCACAGGCGGACATTCGTAAAGATCCAGGACGGGTGCGATTTTTCCTGCGCGTACTGCGTGGTGCCCCTGGCCCGCGGAAAAAACCGTTCCGTGCCGGAAGAGGAGGTCGTTGCACGCGCGGTCGGCGCGGAAGCCGACGGGGCGCGCGAACTCGTCCTGACGGGCATCCACATCGGCCTGTACGGGGCCGATTTCGGCAAACAGGATGCGCTTGCCGGGATCGTGGCGCGGCTTCTCCGGGAGACCTCCCGCGTGCGCATCCGCTTAAGCTCTATCGAACCCGGGGAACTTTCCCCGCCGCTCATTGAGATGATCGCCGGCGAGCCCCGCGTGTGCGCCCACCTGCACGTTCCCCTGCAGAGCGGGTCCGACCGGACGCTTGCGAGGATGAGGCGCCCCTACGGATCCGCCGATTACGCAACAGCAGCCTCCTTTGCCGCATCACGGATTCCCGGGCTTTCCCTGGGGGCCGACGTCATCGCGGGGTTCCCGGGGGAAACGCCCGGGGACTTCGAGGAGACGGTTTCGTTTCTTGCGGACTCCCCCGTGACCTACCTGCACGTCTTTCCCTATTCGGCACGGCCCGGGACGGAGAGCGCCGCTTTTCCCGACGACGTATCCCCCGCCGAGAAGAAGCGAAGGGTATCCGCGCTTCGTTCGCTTGACGCCAGGATGCGCGATGCGTTTCTTTCCCGGCAGGTCGGAACGACGGCCGACGTCCTGGCCGAATCGGCGGACCGCGTCCGGGGAGAATTATCGGGCCGCTCGGGGAACTACGCGGAAGTCGTCTTCCCCGGAGGCCCTTCCGATGTCGGGGAGATCCACCGGGTCACCGTGGAAAACGTGCGGGACGGGAGACTTGCCGGTACCCGCTCGTAATCGTCGCACCTCCCGATCGGGCAGGAACGCCATGAATCTTCTCGAAACGAAAATCGGGTACCGATTCCGGATTCCGGACCTGCTGGAGGAGGCGCTCCGGCATGCCTCCACGGCGGCAGGCATCGCGCGGAAGTCGTACCAGCGCCTCGAATACCTGGGCGACGCGGTCTTAAACCTGTGCATCGCGGAAGAGATGTACCGCACCTTTCCCGCCGCGGAAGAGGGTACCCTTTCGAAGGCACGGTCCGCATTGACCAACAACCGGAATCTCGCGCGCGTCGGGGAAGCGATCGGAGTCTCCGAAACGTTGCGGACCGATGCCTCCGTCCGGGAGACGGGCGGCGGCGTGACCCGGAAGATGGTGGCGGACGTGGTGGAGGCGATCACGGGGGCGATCTTTCTGGACGGTGGGTACGACGCGGCCAGGAGGTTCGTGATCGCCCACGTCTGGGCGGGGAAGGAAATGGAGGCCCTGGTCACCGGGTTCGACGCGAAAAGCCGGCTGCAGGAGTGGTGTCAGAAACACGGCGCGCCCCTCCCGAAATACCGGCTCCTGTCCGCCGAGGGGCCTCCCCATGAACGGACGTTCCTCGTCGCCGCGAGACTGTGGGACGGCCGGGAGGAGAAGGGGACGGGGAAAACGAAGAAAGAGGCGGAAATGGAAGCGGCCGGTCGCATCCTGTCGCTGCTTCCCGGGGCTGAGGGGAACCCCGCGGAGGATTGATGTCGTTTCGCGGTGACGGAAAGGAACCGGGGAAAGGAAGGCGATCCGGCTTCGTCGCGCTCCTCGGGCGGCCGAACGTCGGCAAATCGACCCTTCTCAATCGCATTCTCGGGACCCGTATCGCGATCGTAACCACCAAGCCCCAGACCACCCGGGACCGGATCGCCGGCATCTACACCGACCCCCGCGGACAGATCATCTTTCTCGACAGCCCGGGTATCCACAAGCCGAAACGGGCGCTCAACCAGTACATGGTCCGCACCGCGGAGCGGATCGCCGGCGAGGCGGACGTGGTCGTGCATATCGTGGACGACCGCCCCATGGGGACGGGTGAGGAGGAACGGCTCGTCCGGGGAGTGCTCGAACGCGTCTCCGTCCCCCGGCTGCTCGCCGTCAACAAGTCGGACAGGATCGGGGAGGCGGCGGCGGACAGCCGGCGAAGGGAACTCATGGCGGGAGGGCTGTACTCCCGGGGATTTCTGATCTCGGCCAAGAAAGGTTTCGGGGTGGAGGATTTCCTCAAGCATCTCTTCGGGATCCTTCCGGAGGGGCCCGACTATTACCCCGAAGACGAGCTGACCGACCTCCCCATGCGGTTCATCGCCAAGGAGATCCTCCGGGAGAAGCTGTTCGCGTTCCTCTCCGACGAGCTGCCCTACAGCGTCGCCGTGTCGATCGAGGAGTACCGGGAGGACCCGGAAAAGAACCTGACCCGGATACGGGCGGAAATCTACGTGGAGCGGGAATCGCAAAAGGGCATGGTGATCGGCCGGGGAGGACGGATGCTGCGGGCCATCGGGACAGCGGCGAGACAGGAACTGGAGAAAGAGACCGGCGAGCGGGTATACTTGGATCTGTTCGTAAAGGTCGAAAAGGACTGGAGCCGTAAGGAAACGATGCTTCGTAGGCTTGGGTATGCCTAGGAACGAGTTCACGATCTCCCTCGTCGGGCGTCCGAACGTGGGGAAGTCCACCCTCTTCAACCGAATCACGGGAAAGCGCCGGGCGATCACCTATGGGGAGCCCGGCGTGACGCGCGACCTTGTCTTTCTCCCGGCGGAGCACGACGGCAAGCGATTCCGCCTGGTCGATACCGGCGGGTACCTGTCGGGGGAGCGGGGGGATATCCTCTCGAAGGTCCGCGGGCAGGTGCTTCGGGCCATCTACGAGTCCGATGCGGTCATTTTCCTCGTCGACGCGCGGGACGGAGTCCTGCCTCTCGACAAGGAGATCGCCACCATGCTTCGGGAGCGGGAGAAACGGTTCTTCCTCGCGGCGAACAAGATGGACACGCGGGAAGGGCAGGAGCTGGTCGCGCAGTTCCACGAGCTTTCCGCGGGGACCGTGTACCCGATCTCGGCGGAACACGGGACGGGAGTGTCCGAGCTTATCGACGCGATTGTCCCGCTGGTTCCCGACTCCGTCATCGAGGAGACCGAACCGGAGGAAACCGTCGCGCGCGTCGCCGTCCTCGGCCGCCCGAACGTGGGGAAATCCACGCTCATCAACACGCTCGTCGGGTACGACAGGGTGATTGCCTCGGAGATACCGGGAACCACCCGCGACGCGGTGGACGTTCTGGTCCGCTACGGGGAGAAGAAGTACCAATTCATCGATACCGCGGGGATCCGGGCGAAGAGAAAAACCGAGACCGTTCTCGAGAAGTTCTCCGTGATCAAGAGCCTCGACTCCCTCAAGCGCTGCGACATCGCGATACTGATGATGGACGGGCCGGCGGGGCTGACCCATCAGGACCAGCAGATCCTGAGGTACATCCTCCAGGAGGAGCGCGCGGTAGTCGTGGCGGCGAACAAGGCCGACCTCTGGAACGGGGAGGTGGAGCGCCGCCAGGGAATCCGAAAAATCCAGGAGGGACTGGGGTACGCATCCTTCGCGGCGGTATTGCCGACAGGATCGCTGACGGGGAAGGGCTTCCCCCTTCTCATCAAGAAAATCGAGGAAGCGTACGGCAGTTTTCGGAAACGGGTCCCTACGTCGATGCTCAACCGCAAGGTGGGCGCCTTTCTCTATTCCGTCCCAATACCCTCGAAAAAGACCAGGAACCGGGCCTTCTACATCACCCAGGTCGGCATCATGCCGCCCTCCTTCGCCGTGTTCGTCAAGGACCGACGCGGGATTCCGGAATCCTACACGAGATATCTCCAGAACAAGATCAGGGACCGGTTCGGATTCAAGGGATCGCCCGTTCGAATCGTGTACCGCGAGCGATGACCCACCGTTTTGGGAGGGTCGGGAAGATCACAAGGGAAGGTGCGTCCGGTTTCTTCCGGAAGCACGGGATGGTCTACAGCGCCTCCGTGGCCTTCAACCTGCTATTGTCCGCCATCCCCGTCCTGTTCCTGGTATTCGCCGCGACATCCCTGTTCATCGGCACGAAAGACCTTCCTTTCGCGGAACTGACCGGGCTTCTGAAAAACACGTTCCCGTACGGGGCCCAGGTCCTGGTCCCGACCCTGAAGGAACTTTTTGCCTCCGGTGCGACGTTCGGGATCCTCGGGTCCCTGCTCCTTGTCCTGTCCTCCTTTTCGGCCACCGAGGCCGTGCACACCTCGTTGTCGGTCATGATGGGGATGGGGGTAAAGAAGCGGTTCTGGCACCGTGCGGCGTCCCACGTCGCGCTGGTCTTGTTTCTCACCGTCCTGGCGTTCTCCGCGATTCTCGTGCCTCCCCTGTGGAAGGGATTGACCGTCATCACGACCGGGATGCCCGTAGTGCTGGACTCGGCCTTCCATCTGCTGCTCAAGGCGGTCGCCGACGTCGTGCTGTTCGGGATTCTCTTTGCCGGGGGAGCGCTCAGCTACCGGTACCTGTCCCCGATCCGGGTGCGCTGGAGGAATGCCCTGACGGGAAGCTCGCTCTTTATCGTCCTCCTTCACGCGATCCGGTTCGGGTTTACTTTTTATGTCAAGAAATTCAGCAAGTTGAATGTAATTTATGGTTCCCTGTTTGGAATCGTATGCTTTATAATCGTCGCATACCTCTTTGCAGCGGCCTATCTGCTCGGTGCCAGCATCATCGGGGTACTGGAGCGGGAGGAAGAGTTCATTTCTCCCGAAGGGGAGACGGGTGTAGCCCCGGATGAGACGTTTGGCAGCGATTGACATCGGTACCAACACCGTCCGCATGCTCGTCGCGGCCCAGGACAGGAAGGGGATGCGTCCCGTCGTCCGGAGGCGGCGGATCACGGGCCTGGGGAAATCCTTAAGGGAAACCGGCGGGATCGGCGAGCCGGAGTTCCGTGATTCGGTCGCGGTCTTGCGGGACTTTCGGAGAGAGATGGATGCCCTGGGAGTACGACGATACCGTGCGTGCGGAACGGCGGGCCTGCGCGAAGCGTCGAACCGGGATGCGTTCCTTTCCGCCGCGGAAGACGCGGGAATCTCCGTGGAAATCATCACGGCGCGGGAAGAGGCCCGCAGCACCTGGGAAGGAGCGGCCGGCGGGGACGGGGTACGGGACGGCACCGTGGTCATGGACATCGGGGGGGGAAGCACGGAATTTATCGCGGGGCCGGGGGAACGGGACTCGGTCAGCCTGCCGATCGGGGTCGTCGTTCTTCTGGGTTCCTTCCGGTTGTCGGATCCGCCGCTTTCCGCGGAATTGCAAAATATCGGATTCTTCCTGACGGAGCGGATTTCCGCCGGGACCCGGGGGTGGAAACGGCGAAACTTCCGCAAAATGGTGGGCACCGCGGGGACGTTCACGACGCTTGCCGCCCTCGAGATGAGGATGAGGGTTTACCGGCCGGAAAGGATCGACGGATTCCGGATGCGGCTTGCCGCCGTCCGGCGATGGGAGGAGCGTCTCGCGGGATTGACGGATCGGCAGCGCCTGCGTCTGCCCGGGATGGAGAAGGGGCGGGAGCGGTACATCGTCCCCGGTGTGATCCAGGCAGTCGCGGCGCTTACCCATTTTGGACTGACGAACCTTCACATAAGCGATTCGGGTCTCCTCGAAGGGATTCTGAAGGGGATCGCGGACGGAAAGGGAGAACGGGAATGAACGGGAAAGGCATGCAGGAAGGGTTGACGTTTGACGATGTGCTCCTCCTCCCCGCGGAGTCGAAAGTGCTCCCGAAGGACGTGGACATATCCGTTTCCCTCACGCCCGAAGTTCGGCTGAACATACCGCTGCTCAGCGCCGCGATGGACACGGTCACCGAGAGCGAGACGGCGATCGCGATGGCGCGGGAGGGAGGAATCGGGATCATCCACCGGAACAACACGGCGGAAGAACAGGCAAACGAGGTGGACAAGGTCAAGAAGTCCGAAAGCGGGATGATCTCCGACCCCATCACGGTGGGTCCCTATCAGAAGGTCTACGAGGCTCTCGAGGTGATGGAGAAGTACCGGATTTCCGGCCTCCCGGTCACGAAAGAGGGGAAGCTCGTGGGGATCCTGACCAACCGGGATCTGCGGTTCGAGACCAACTTCGACCAGCCGATCGAGCATGTAATGACCAAGGAGAGGCTGGTAACCGTTCCTGTCGGGACCACGCTGGAGCAGGCAAAGGAGATCCTGCACAAGAACCGTATCGAGAAACTGCTTGTCGTCGACCGACAGAACAATCTGCGCGGACTCATAACGATCAAGGACATCCTGAAGATCAAGAAGTATCCGTCCGCCTGCAAGGACGGGAAGGGGAGACTTCGCGTCGGAGCGGCGGTCGGCGTCGGGTTCGGCTGGGAGCAGCGGGTCGACATGCTCCTGAAGGTCGGCGCTGACATCATCTGCGTCGATACGGCCCACGGCCATTCCCGCGAGGTGACCGACGTTGTCCGGGCGATCCGGCGGAATTTCCGGGGGATCCAGCTCATGGCAGGAAACGTGGCGACCGGCGAAGGGACGGATGCCCTCATCAAGGCAGGGGCCGACTGCGTGAAAGTGGGCGTCGGTCCGGGGTCGATCTGCACCACCCGGGTGATCGCCGGGGTGGGCGTTCCCCAGGTGACCGCGATCATGAAGTGCGCCGCGGTGGCCTCGAAGAAGAAAATCCCCCTGGTCGCGGACGGCGGAGTCAAGTTCTCGGGCGACATCACCAAGGCCATCGCGGCGGGAGCCTCGACGGTGATGATCGGTTCCGTCTTCGCCGGGACGGACGAAAGTCCCGGGGAGATCGTCCTGTATCAGGGGAGATCGTACAAGGTCTACCGCGGGATGGGATCCCTCGAAGCGATGAAGAAGGGGAGCAGGGACCGGTATTTCCAGACCCACGTCGAATCCGAGGCGAAGCTCGTGCCGGAAGGGATCGAGGGGCGGGTGCCCTACCGGGGGCCGGTGTCCGCCATGATCTTCCAGCTCACCGGAGGGCTCAAGTCCGGCATGGGATACCTGGGAGCGAGCACCATCGACGACCTCCGGAAGCGCGCGAAGTTCATGAAAAGCACGGCTGCGGGGCTGCGGGAGAGCCACGTCCACGACGTCATCATCACGAAGGAAGCGCCGAACTACCGGCTGGAGTAGCATACTTGACGGAAAAGGTATTGATCCTCGATTTCGGATCGCAGTACACCATGCTCATCGCCCGGCGCATACGGGAGCTGAAGGTATACTGCGAAATCCACCCCTGCACCGTCGGGACGGAGTTCGTCCGGGAGTTTGACCCCGACGGGATCATCCTCTCGGGCGGCCCCGCCAGCGTCTACGGGGAAGGGGCACCGAGGATTTCGCGGGATATCCTGACGATGGAGGTGCCGGTCCTCGGGATCTGCTTCGGGATGCAGCTCATCGCCGATCTCCTGGGGGGAAAAGTGGCGAAGGCCGCCGACCGGGAATACGGCTTCGCCAACATCCGGGGGCAGTGGGGCGACCCCCTGTTCCTCGGGATCGAGGAGTTCCGGCACAACATGACGATCCAGGTGTGGATGAGCCACGGGGACCGGATCGAGCAGATGCCGAAAGGATTTACCTCGATCGCCCAATCGGAAAACTCCCCCGTGGCAGCGATGACCGACGATGCCCGCCGGATTTACGGCGTCCAGTTCCATCCGGAAGTGGCCCACACCCCCAGGGGAAAGGAGATTCTTGCCAACTTCCTCTTCCGGGTCTGCGGCCTGTCCCCCCTGTGGACGATGCATTCCTTCATCGAGACCAGCATCGACAGGATCCGGGAGACGGTGGGAAAGGAGAACGTGGTGCTCGGCCTTTCCGGCGGAGTCGATTCCTCCGTGGCGGCGGTTCTGCTGCACCGTGCCCTCGGGGACCAGCTGACCTGCATCTTCGTGAACAACGGGGTTCTGCGCAAGGACGAGGCCGAAGAGGTCCTGCATACGTTTCGGGAGGGAATCGGCCTCCATCTGGAGTACATCGACGCGGCGGAGAAATTCCTCAGGGCTCTGGAAGGAATTTCCGACCCGGAGACGAAGCGGAAGGTGATCGGCGAGACGTTCATCCGGGTGTTCGAGGAGGCGGCCGGGAAGATCCCCGGCGTCGGGTTCCTTGGGCAGGGCACCCTGTACCCCGATGTGATCGAGAGCATCTCGTTCAAGGGGCCGTCGGCCACGATCAAGTCCCATCATAACGTCGGAGGCCTGCCCGAGAAGATGCGTCTGAAGCTCGTTGAGCCGCTGCGCGAACTCTTCAAGGATGAAGTGCGGGAGCTCGGCCGCGAGCTCTCCGTCCCCGAGCACATCCTCGACCGGCAGCCGTTTCCCGGGCCGGGTCTGGCCGTACGGATCATCGGACCGGTGACCGAGGAACGGATACGGGTACTGCAGGAGGCGGACGCCATCGTGCAGGAGGAGGTGAGAACCGCGGGCCTCTACCAATCGATCTGGCAGTCCTTCGCCGTCCTCCTCCCGATCAAGACGGTGGGCGTCATGGGGGACGAAAGGACGTACGAGAACGTGGTGGCCGTCCGCGCGGTCCAGAGCCTGGACGGGATGACCGCCGACTGGGTGCGCCTCCCGTACGACCTGCTCCAGCGAATCTCGACGCGCATGATCAACGAGGTCGAGGGGATCAACCGGGTCGTGTACGACATATCCTCCAAGCCCCCCAGCACGATAGAATGGGAATAGAGGGGTAGCCGTTGAAAGAGTTCGTTCACCTGCACCTGCATTCCCAGTACAGTCTCCTCGACGGGGCGATCAAGATCGAGGACCTTGTCCGCAAGGTGTCGGGGATGGGGATGCCTGCCGTGGCGCTGACCGACCACGGGGGGATGATCGGCACGGTGGACTTCTACGAGAAGGCGAACCGGGAAGGGATCAAGCCCATTATCGGGGCCGAGGTCTACGTGACCCCCGGGTCCCGGCACGACCGCAAATCGACGCCGGGCGAGGAAAGCCCGCACCACCTGATCCTGCTGGCCGAATCGGACGAGGGGTATCGCAACCTCATCCGGCTGGTGTCCCGGGCCCACGTCGAGGGGTTCTACTACAAGCCCCGCATCGACAAGGAGATCCTTCGCGAGCACGCAAAAGGGATCATCGCCACCTCCGCCTGCCTGCAGGGAGAGATTCCGGTCCTGCTTGCCCAGGATAAGAGGGGACGGGCGGCGGAAGCCGTCGAGGAGTATCGGGAGATCTTCCCGGACGGCCGGTTCTTCCTCGAGATCCAGGACAACGGGATGTCCGCCCAGAACCGTGCGAACCCCCAGATCATCGAACTCGCGCGGCGGACGGGAACGCCGCTCGTGGCCACCAACGATTGCCACTACCTCGAGCGGAAGGATGCCCGGGCACACGACATCCTGCTGTGCCTGCAGACGGGAAAGGTGATCAGCGCGGAAGACCGGATGCGCTTCGAGACCGACCAGTTCTACGTCAAGTCGCCGGAGGAATTCGACCGGGCCTTCGGTCACGTGGCTCCCGACGCGCTGAGGAACACCCTCGCAATAGCGGAACGCTGCCACGTGAAACTCGATCTCGGCCAGAACAGGATCCCGGAGTTCCGGGTACCGGGGGGAATGACCTCCGACCAATATCTGCGGAAGTTGTCCTCCGAGGGACTTCTCCGCCGGCTCGAGGAAATGAGGAAGCGAGCAGGGAAAATCCGGCCGGAGGAAAAGGAGACGTACCGGAAACGGCTCGAGTTCGAGCTGACGGTCATCGAGACCACCGGGTTTTCCGGCTATTTCCTGATCGTCTGGGACTTCATCCGGTTTGCGAAGGAACAGGGAATTCCGGTGGGTCCGGGAAGAGGAAGCGCGGCGGGAAGCCTTGTCGCGTATGCCTTGCGGATCACCGAGATCGACCCTTTGCCGTACGGGCTGCTGTTCGAGCGATTTCTCAATCCGGAACGGATCAGCCTCCCGGACATCGACTGCGACTTCTGCAAGGACCGCCGGGATGAGGTGATCCGGTACGTGGAGGACCGGTACGGAAAGGAGAACGTGGCCCAGATCATCACGTTCGGAACGATGAAGGCCCGTGCCGCCGTTCGTGATGTGGGCCGGGTGCTGGAAATGCCGTATGCCGATGTGGACAAGATCGCCAAGCTCATCCCCTCGGATCTCGGGATGACGATCGACAAGGCGCTTGCCGTCGAGCCGAGGCTCCCGGAGATGATGCGGGAGAACGCGAAGATTGCCGAACTCTTCGAATACGCGAAATCGATCGAGGGCCTTTCCCGGCACGCCTCGACCCACGCCGCCGGGGTGGTCATCGCGAACCGGCCGATCACGGAGTACGTACCCCTGTACCGGAACCCGAACGGCGACATCACGACGCAGTTTCCGATGCAGCACATCGAGAAAGTCGGGTTGGTCAAGTTCGATTTCCTGGGCCTGCGGACGCTCACGGCGATTCACAACGCCCGGAACCTGATCCAGGAACGGAATGGCGAGGAAGTGGACCTCGACACACTCACCCTCTCCGATCCGGAGACCTACGCGATGCTTTCCCGGGGAGACACCGCCGGGGTGTTCCAGTGCGAGAGCCAGGGATTCACGGACCTGCTCCTTCGCCTCAAGCCGGACCGGTTCACCCACCTCATTGACGCGGTCGCCCTTTACCGTCCCGGGCCTCTCCAGAGCGGGATGGTGGAAGACTTCATCATGCGACGGCATGGGCAGAAGACGATCGAGTACCAGCTGCCGGAGCTCGAAGAGATTCTGCGGGACACGTACGGCGTCATCGTCTATCAGGAACAGGTCATGCGGATCGCGGTGGCGCTTGGCGGGTTCTCCATGGGGGAGGCAGACGTTCTTCGCAAGGCCATGGGAAAGAAGGACGTCGCTCTCATGGAAACGCAGAAGATCCGATTCCTCGAGGGAGCGAAGGGGAAGGGAATCTCCGCCATGAAGACGGCGTCCATCTTCGACTTGATAGCGCAGTTCGGGGAATACGGATTCAACAAGTCCCACAGCACGGCCTACGCTCTCCTCGCCTACCAGACCGCCTACCTCAAGACGCACTATCCCGTGGAGTTCTTCTGCGCCCTGATGACCTCCGAGTCGGGAGATACAGCGAAAATCATCCGGTACATCGCCTATTGCCGGGAACGCAGCATCCCGGTTCTCCCTCCGGATGTCAACGAGTCCCGTTTCGCCTTCCATCCTTCCGGGCAGGCGATCCGGTTCGGGCTCTCGGCGATCAAGGGAGTGGGAGCGGCCGCCATCGACGCCATCGGCGAGGCGAAGGGGGAGGAACCGTTCGCTTCGGTCGAAGACTTTCTCTCCCGGGTCGACGTGCGCAAGGTAAACAAGAGGGCGGTCGAAAGCCTGGTCAAGGCGGGTTCTTTCGACTCCCTGGAATCCGACCGGGGGGGGGTGTTCGAAAGGCTTCCGGCCCTGATGGAGGCAGCCCAGGAGTCGGCGCGAAGAAGGGGATCGGGCCAGTTCGCTCTCTTCGGAGAAACGATCGCCTCTCCTTCCCCGCGAAAACCGGACAGTAGCCCGTCCTCCCCCACCTGGAGCAGGCGGGAAAGACTCGCCCACGAGCGGGAGGCGCTCGGATTCTACATTACTGGTCATCCGCTGGACGAGTACGCCGGGGAGGTCGAGTTGTTCGCGAACGCCACTACATCGCGCGTGCCTGCGATGGCGACGGGCGCGGAGGTGAAAATCGGAGGGATCATCAGCTCGCTCCGCCAGAAGACGACGAAACAGGGCAAGAAGATGGCGTATCTCCAGTTCGAGGACCGGGAGGGCGTCATCGAGGTGATCGTCTTCCCGGAGATTTACCTGCAGAGCCAGGACGCCCTGTCCTGCGACGGGCCGGTTTTCCTTCTCGGGCGAGTGGAGGCGGAGGATAAAACCGCCAAGGTCGTCGCGATGGATATCATCCGAATGGAAAATGTCCGGGAGAAACTTGCCCGGTCCGTCCATTTCCAGATTCGCACCGAAAAGATGACCGCTGCCGACATCCTCGACTTGCGAAAGCTGCTCGGACGCAACGCCGGGGAAAAAAAGGCCTTTCTGCACCTCGTCCGCGAAGGGGAATACGAGGCCGTTCTCGCACTGCCGGAAACCTATCGCGTCGCCCCATCGCTCACGTTGGCCCGGGAGTTGCGGGTCCGGTTCGGGTACGACGTATTGCGGCTCCACTGAAAAATGGCCGAAACGAAATCCCCCGAAAGGGCCTGGCTCGTGTGGGCCCAGCGAAAACGACGGCCCGTCCCGGGTGCCCCTCCCCCGACCGACCTTCTGGACGAACTGGCAAGCCTCGTGTCGACCGCCGGCGGGATCGTGGCGGGGAGACGGACCCAGGCCCTTTCCTCGGTGCATCCCGCTACCCTGATCGGCGCAGGGGCGCTTGCGGGCCTCCGCGAGACCGTCCGGGAAAACAACGTAGACCTCGTCGTCTTCCAGAATCTCCTCCGGCCGAACCAGCAGGCCAATCTCGAAAGGGAACTGGGGGTCAAGGTTCTCGACCGCCGGGAGATCATCCTGGATATCTTCGCCCGGAGGGCGCGCAGCCGGGAAGGAAAGCTCCAGGTAGAGCTCGCCCAGCTCTCTTTCCGGATGGGGCGGCTGATCGGGGGGAGGAGGGACCTGTCCCGTCTCGGCGGCGGTATCGGAACGAGAGGACCGGGGGAAAAGAAGCTCGAGGAGGACCGTCGCCGGATCCGGACCAACATCCGGCAGATCGAGCGGGCCCTCCACACGGTTCGGCGGACGAGAATGCTGCACTACCGCAGGCGCAGGGAGGTGGGGTTTCCCGTGGTGGCGCTGGTGGGATACACCAACGCC
The DNA here is from genome assembly GCA_041633075.1 of Candidatus Deferrimicrobiaceae bacterium. Lineage (GTDB taxonomy): Bacteria > Desulfobacterota > Deferrimicrobia > Deferrimicrobiales > Deferrimicrobiaceae > CSP1-8. The sequence continues at coordinate 31,186 of JBFKGZ010000008.1, forward strand.
GGGAAATCCACCCTGTTCAACCGGCTCACCGGCGCTGACGTCTTCGTGGCGGACCAGCTGTTCGCCACGCTCGACCCCACCGCGCGCCGGTTTTTGCTGCCCGAAAACGGCACGGCGATCCTGGTGGACACCGTCGGATTCATCCACGCCCTCCCGGCGGAGCTTCGAAAGGGCTTGCTCGCCACGCTGGAGGGGATCGGGGAGGCCGATCTGCTCGTCCACGTCGCCGACGGGAGTGCGGAGAACATGGAGGAGAACATCTCCTCCGTCGAGGAGATCCTCTCCGAGCTCGGGTTTTCCGGAAAACCTTCCCTGCTGGCCGTCAACAAGGCCGACCTGACAGGGGATACCGGGTACTGCCCCGGGGGGGCGATCCGCATTTCTGCAGCGACGGGATCCGGGATCCCGGCGCTGCTAAAAGGTATGGAAGGAGAGCTATGGCTGCACCGTTCGGCAAGGAGCGGTTCGACCAGGCGCGTCTGATCAACATCGCCAATGGGCTTACCGCCACGCGCGTCCTTCTTGTTCCGCTCTTCGTCTACCTGCTGATCTCCGAAAGGTTCCTGCCCGCGCTCCTGGTCTTCGCCGTCTGTGGAATAAGCGATTTGCTGGACGGGCTGCTGGCAAGATCGCTTCACCAGAGGACGGTCGTGGGCTTCTACCTCGACCCCATCGCCGACAAGCTGCTCATGGCGACGTCCTTTGTTGTGCTCGCCATCGTGAAGGTCGTTCCCGTCTGGCTGTCCATCATGGTGATCACCCGCGACGTCTTCATCCTCGTGGGAAGCCTGCTTTTCCTGATTCTGCTCAATTCGGAAGATATCGCCCCCACGAAAATAAGCAAAGGAAACACCGCCACGCAGATCGTGACCGTGATCTATTTCCTGGCCATCCGGGCGTTCCCCGAAATATGGAATATCATCCCCGCGGGAGCCGAGCCCTGGGTGACGGGGGTCGTCGTCGCAGTGTGCGCCCTGTCGACCGCCGTTTCCGGTCTCCATTACCTCCTGATCGGGATCCGGAAACTCTCCCGTGCCTGAGCACTATCTGCAACAGGTAAGAACAGGGACGTATCCAAAAACTCTTCCTCCCCTGCGGCGTAGGCCGGATCCCGGGGCCTATGGCTCGCGGAGGGGTCCTCTCGGCTACGCTCGCGACCTCGCGCCAGCTCGCTGCCGGTTCCGCGCGACGCGATTTCTTCCTTAGCGAAACAGGCCGCCTCGTCGACCCCCCCCCATCGCCAAGGTCCCCGGACAGCGGCGCTGCTCCTTGCGCCTGTAATCCACCCGCCCGCGATATGCCATAATGGATTTCATCCATGAAGCGTAGCGTTGAAAATTCGCCCGGACGCACCGCGAGCAAGAACCGGCAAGACGGCGCCGGGGTCCGCGTGGAATCGGTGTCCCGGTCCTCCGTCGCGGAAGGGGCCGGCCTCGCCGCGGGAGACAGGATCCTCTCCGTGTCGGGGAAGACCGTCTCCGATCTCCTCGACCTGCATTTTCTTACCAGCCGGAACCGCTTTCTACTCCGGTGGGCGACGCCGGGGGGGGAGGAGAGGGAGAGGATGATCCGCACGGCGGGAAAACCTTTCGGGGTAATCCCGGAACCGGTCCGGGTCCGCCGCTGCCGGAACCGGTGCATCTTCTGCTTTGTCCACCAGCTCCCGAAGGGAATGCGCAGAAGCCTGTACATCAAGGACGAGGACGTCCGGCTCTCCTTCCTGCATGGGCAATACGTCACCTTCTCCGATATTTCCGAGGAGGAAATCCGGAAGATCATCCGTTACCGGCTCTCCCCCCTTTATGTCTCCATCCACACGACCGACGCCCCGCTTCGAAGGCGGATGCTCGGCAATCCCCGCGCGGCGGACGTGATGGAGGTCATGCACAGGCTCGTCTCGGCCGGCATCGTGCTCCATGGACAGATCGTCGTGTGCCCGGGGATTAACGACGGGGAAGAGCTTGCGCGTTCGCTCGAGGCGCTCGCCGGACTCCGGCCCGGCCTGCTCTCCGTCGCCGTGGTGCCGGTGGGACTCACCGCACACCGGACCGGGCTTCCCCCCTTGCGGGCGGTCACCCGTGAGGAGGCAAGGGCGACGCTTTCCCTGCTCGCCCGGGTGCGTCGCCGTCTCGGCGACCGGGTGGGAGAGCCCTTCGCCGTTGCGGCCGACGAATATTACCTGTTGGGGGGGAACGCGATCCCCGGACGCCGCGCCTACGGATCGTTCTCGCAGATCGGCAACGGCGTTGGCCTGCTGCGGAAATTCCTGGACGAATCGCGGGCGCTCTTCCGGCGGAAAGGGTGGAAGAGGTCGGATGCAGGGGGCACGGTGATTACCGGCGTCTCGCCGCGCACTTATGTTTCCGGATTTCTTGCGGAATTCTCCCACAGGGCGGGAGCTTCCTTCGTTCCCCTGGCGGTTCCGAACCGTCTCATGGGAGAAAGCGTGACGGTCACCGGGCTCCTCGGGGGGAACGACATCCTGAAGGCCTTGAAAGGGAAACGGGTTTCGCGGATTTACCTCCCTTCCGTGTGCCTGCGGGACGCGGGTGATCTCTTTCTGGATAATCTGTCCCCCGCGGACATCGCAAGGAAGACGGGGGCGGAGGTGCATCTCTTCGAACCCACGCCCGCCGGGTTCTACGAAACGGTCTGCAACGTTACTATATCTATATTTTAATTGACATTTTAGGGGATGTTCACCGACAATAATAAGCCCATGGTGGTGAAGGGCGATTAGCTCAGATGGTTAGAGTACCTGCTTGACATGCAGGGGGTCACTGGTTCAAGTCCAGTATCGCCCACCATTTTTTCTCCCTGCCCGGTGGAACCTTAAGCCTTGCCATCGCGCCCGGGTACCGGTGTGAGGGGGAATTATTGCTTTTTGGGAACGGGAGCAATGACCCTTATCGAACTTGCCAGACAGCAGGGGAAGGCGAAGGCGGCGATCGCCGCCCGTGTCGACGGAGCCCTCCGGGACCTCGCCGCGCCGGCTCCCGAGGAGGGAACGGTCGAGTGGGTGATGCCCCAGGACCCTGACGGCATCGAAATCATGCGGCACAGCACCGCCCACGTGATGGCTGCGGCGGTCAAGGAACTCTTTCCGGAGGTGATGATCACGATCGGGCCGGCGATCGAAAACGGGTTCTACTACGATTTCGATGTGGAGAAGCCGTTTACTCCGGAGGACCTCGCGCGGATCGAGGAGAAAATGGACGAGATCGTCCGGAACGATCACCCGTTTCTTCGCGAGGAGATGTCCAAGGAGGAGGCGCTGGCGAGGTTTCCCGGTGAGCCGTACAAGGAGGAACTGCTGGCCGATATCCCGGAGCCCACCGTTTCTCTCTACCGCATGGGGAACTTCCTCGACCTGTGCCGGGGGCCGCACCTTCCGAGCAGCGGCAAGGTGGGCGCGTACAAGCTCATGAACACGGCGGGAGCGTATTGGCGGGGCGATTCCCGGAACCGGATGCTCACACGCATCTACGGCTGCGCCTTTGCGAAGAAAAAGGAGCTCGACGAGCACCTGCGCCTCCTGGAGGAAGTCAAGAAGCGCGATCACCGAAGGCTCGGGAAGGAGCTCGACCTGTTCAGCGTGAACGAGGAGATCGGTCCGGGGTTGATCCTCTGGCACCCGAAGGGCGCGATCATCCGGAGGATCATGGAGGATTTCTGGAGGGAAGAGCATGCACGGGCGGGGTACGACCTCGTGTTCTCCCCCCACATCGCGAGAATCGACCTGTGGAGGGTGAGCGGGCACCTCGACTTCTACCAACAGAGCATGTTCTCGGCCATCGGGGTGGAAGGGCAGGATTACCAGCTCAAACCAATGAACTGCCCGTTCCACATCCATATTTACAAATCCCGGATGCGATCCTACCGCGACCTGCCCGTGCGCTACGCCGAGCTGGGAACCGTGTACCGGTACGAGCCGTCCGGTACGCTGCACGGTCTTCTGCGGGTGCGCGGGTTCACCCAGGACGACGCCCACCTGTTTCTGCGCCCCGACCAGCTGGACGAGGAGATCTTCTCCCTTCTCGATTTCACCCTTTTCGTGCTGCGCCGGTTCGGGTTCGACCGGTACGAGATCTATCTCTCCACCCGACCGGAAAAGTACGCCGGCACGCCGGAGGATTGGGAGAAGGCGGAGGAGGCGCTCCGACGGGCGCTTACCCGCAAAGGACTCGCTTACGAGGTGGACCCCGGGGAGGGCGTGTTCTACGGCCCGAAAATCGACATCAAGATCAAGGATGTGCTCGGCCGATCCTGGCAGTGTTCGACGATCCAGGTCGATTTCAACAACCCGGAGCGGTTCGAGGTGACGTATATCGGGGACGACGGAGCGGCGCACCCGGCGATCATGATCCACCGGGCGCTCATGGGCTCCCTGGAGAGGTTCTTCGGGGTCCTCGTCGAGCATTACGCCGGAGCGTTCCCCCTCTGGCTGGCGCCGGTCCAGGTCGATGTCCTCCCCGTCAC
>JBFKGZ010000009.1:0-34329 GCA_041633075.1 Candidatus Deferrimicrobiaceae bacterium
CTCCGCCAGCGCGCGCTCGATGATGGGCACGACCGACCGGATGTGCTCCCGGGAGGCCAGCTCGGGAACGACCCCCCCGTATAGGCTGTGGACAGGGACCTGGGAGGAGACGACATTGGAGAGGAGCCCGGAAGACGAGTCGTACACCGCGGCCGCGGTGTCGTCGCAGGAACTCTCGATGCCCAGAACGCGCATTCTATAAAATTACCACAGGATCAGGAGCGAGCGGGGACCCCGGAGGCGAAGCCGCAACCGGCATCCTTGCAAGGGGGCGATACTCGACCGGGGACCCTGGCTCGCGGGGGGCTTCCACTCCGCTACGCTCGAGACCTTTTGCCCGCTCGCTGCCTGCGCGCAGACGTTCGTGGAAAGCCCCCCCGGCATCTAGGGGTCCGTTCCGGAAGAGGCCGTGCACCGAGAGGGCCGATGCGTCCCGTCCGGTGAGATGCCCGACCGAGGCGTACCCGCTGCGGTACGGCGAGGGAAGACAACGAAGCCGGCGGGAATGCAGCGGCACTCGAATGCCGGGATCTATGGGAATAGATCCCTGGAGGCCGGGTCCCCGGTTTTCGGCGCAGCAGCCGCAGCCCAGTATCCCTTGCGACGAGACGTATGCGGGACACAGGGGCCTCAATAGGAGTGGAGAGAAAGAGCAGCCTTGAGGATGTACCGCAAGGCGAGGAACTTTGCTGCGGTCCCTTCCTTGATGCCGGAGCAAAGGCGGGAGGGTGTGCGAGAGTTTAGGAACGTCCCGGTTATTACAGTTCAGGAACGTCCCGGTTCTGACACGGTTCGGACATTAGAGGATGTTGGCGGCCAGTTCGACGAGGGGGATATCCGTTCCCCCCTGATCAGCATGACATGCCCCGCGATCGCTCTCGTAATCCTCCGCACGCAGTCCGAGGGCGTCCGCCTTGATCCGAAGGTTGATGTCCTTGGACACGACCACGACGGGCGCATCCTTGTCCCGCATCTTCTCGCCAAGCGCTACGGCGAGGATCTGGTTGTCCTCCCGGTTTACCTGGAACTCGTCCGGGAGAAGGCGCGCGCTGTCGCCGTCGAACGCCACACGGAGCATCCCGCCGTTTTCGAGGGGGACCCCCCCGGCAGGCTCCCCTGTCCCCGCACCCGGTCGATGATCTTCGACACGGTCCTGGCGTTTCGCCCGAGCATATTCAGTTCCTATTTGAAGCGGTCGAGTTCCTCGATGACGGTGATGGGAATGATGATCCGGTTGTCACGGAATCTGAAAAGGGCGGTGGGATCGTGCAGCAGGACATTGGTGTCCAGCACGAAGTTCTTGATCATCCATCCTCCGGGCAGGCCGACGGCCCGATCATCTGAGTTCGGTGAGCCTCTGGCGAGCCCTCTCGGCCGCCGGGGATTTCGGGTATTTCGACAGGAGCAGCTCGTAGAGAATGCGGGCGTTCCTGTTGTCGTTCAGCGCCTGGAAAGAGAGACCCTGCTTGAACATCGCGTCGGGCGCCTTCTCCCCTCCTGCGTATTTGTCGACAACATCCTGGAACGAGAGGATGGCGCTCTCGTAATCCTTTTCCGCGTAGAAGGTTTCCCCCTTCCAGTAAAAGACGTTCTGCATGAGCCGGTGGTCGGGGTGTTTCGCGGCAAAGGTATTCAGCACCTCCCGCCCCTTCTTGGTGTTCCCGTTCTTGATAAGTCCCAGCGCGTAATCGTACATCTCCTCCGGGGTCGATAGCTCCTCCAGCGAGGCCTTCGGGGGCACGGCGGCGGCGGCCGGGGACGACGTGCCTTTCTCCACCTTCTCCTCGAGCCGGGCGACTTTCCCCTGCAACTCCTGGATCGTCTGCCCCATTTCGACGGTGGTCCCGTTTAACCGGCTCACCTCCTTCTGCATCTCCAGTTTCGTCTCGTCGGTACGGGTGGTGACGGCAAGAAGATCCGCCTTGATCCGGTCGTTGTCCGCTGCGAGGTCCGCCAGATCCCTCCGCAAGGAAGCCGGTTCGTCCGGGCCCGTCGCGGCGGAAGTCGCCGCCATCCTCCGGGTGGCGGCGACTTCCGCTTTCAGGACTTCCATGTCCTCCTGAAGGCGGACAAATGCCCCGGTGTCGGCCACGGCGCAACCTCCCGCCGCCGCACCCAGAAGGGCAAGGCATACGACCGAAGCCAGGCGCTTTCGGTTCCTTCGGTTCATGCCGATTCTACTTCCTCACGAAGTGGCCCCGGCGGTTCCTCTCCCACGCCACTTCGTCGTGCCCCGGATCGATCGGTTTCTCCTCGCCGAAGCTTACCGTGGACACCGCGTCGGCTTTTACCCCTAAGGATACGAGATAGCTTTTGGCGCTCTCCGCGCGGCGCTCACCTAGCGCGATATTGTATTCGGGGGTCCCGCGCTCGTCGCAGTGCCCCTCGATGAGGATCGACGCTGCCGGGTTCGCTTTCAGGAAGGCGGCCACTTCCCGGAGGATGAGCTTGGCATCCTCCCGGAGGAACGACTTGTCGAAGTCGAAGTGAATGTCGGGGAACTCGGACGGTTTCTCCTGGGTCGCCGCCACACCCGCCATCACCGTCTGCGTCTCCTCGGGTTTCATCGTCTCGGTGACAATCGACTCCTGCGGGCCGACCTGCGTCTCTACGGGGGGAAGTGTCGATTCTGCCGCTCCCGTAGCGGTGTCGGTCGATTTCACCAGTTCCTTCTTTGCGCACCCCACCGCAAACATCAGAAGAAGTATCGACAACGCCGAAAGAATCCACTTCCCGCCCATCGAACCTTTCATCTCGGCCTCCCCAGAGCGAATTATGATGGAAAAATCTTCCTGATCTTCCTCCCGGATCCCGCAAGCAACGGTCACCGCCGGGGGGACCACGAAGAAGAACCCACGGCGGACAACCCTTTGAACAGCCCTCTTTGCCACCTTCCGTCCACGGAAGCGATTTTTAACTCAGAATAGCCATTTTTTCGGAACGTGTAAACAAGGTAACGGCCGTCCGGAGAAAAGGACGGATCAACGCAGTCGCCGTTGCCCGAGACCACAAGGCGCTGGTCCGACCCGTCGGGGGCCACCGTGTAGATCGAGTATCTCCCGTCCGAGAAGGAGGTGTAGGCGATCCGGTCGCCGGCGGGGGACCAGGAGGGGGAGGTGGAGTAATTTCCCGCCTGGGAGATGCGCCTCTCGTCCGAGGAGCCGGCATCCTTGACGTAGACCTGGGGCAGTCCGCCCCGGTTGGACACGAAGGCGAGCGTCTTCCCGTCGGGAGAAACCGAGGGGGACACCTCGATCCCCCATCCGCCCACGACCCTCTGCACGCCGGAGCCGGAAAGCGATACCCGGTAGATGTCGGAGTTCCCCTCGACGCTCAGTGTGGCGTACAGGGAGTCGCCCGAGGGGGAAAACGATCCGGGGGACTTCGAGTTCCCGTACCGCACCACGAGCCGGTCCGTCCCGTCGGCCAAATTGCGCAAGTAGATCTGCGGGACCCCTGTCCGGTAGGAGGTGTAGGCGAGCCGTTCCCCGTCCGGCGACCAGATGGGAAAGAGGTTGAAACTCCGGTTGTTGGTCACCTGCCTGAGGTCGCTGCCGTCAAGCCCGATGATGTAGATCTCCTTCCCCTTCCCTTTTTCCGGCCTCGCGGAGAAAGCGATATCGGTATCGAATATCCCACGGACTCCCGTGAAGGCGTAGAGCACCTCGTTGGCGAACTTGTGCGCCATCTTCCGGAACCGGCTCGCGGGCCCGGTGTATTTTTTCCCCACCATCATTTTCCCAAGGCTGACGTCGTAGAGACGCATCTCCACCGTTATCTGGTCCCCGAGGAACTCCACCTTCCCGATCACCACGGCCTCGGCGGTAATCATCTTCCAGTCGGGAAAGGAGAGCGGCTTCCCCGAGAAGTGCTCCGTCACAATCCGCTCGAGATAGGCCGGTCTCGCGATGACATCGAAAAGCGACGTCATGGCGAGGTCCCCCCCGATTGCCTCGGGGAGCTCCCGGGCAAGAGACGCATCCCCTCCCGTTACCACGAAGTCCGGGAGGGCGACCGGCATCCGCTTTCCTCCGGGCGCGTTGATGTCGATGTACAGGACTGCCCCGGAAACGGAAGGAACCAGGAGAAGAAAAAGGAAAACCAGGCATCTCCCCGCGGAACGGATCATACGCCCCCCCCGGCCCCGTAGAAACGGAATCCGACCTCGTAGTAGTCCTCCCCGCCGCGAAGCTGCACGGGAGGGATGGGAAGCGGGCTCGCCTTGTTGATCGCCCGCAGCACGGAATCATCGAAGTAGGAATTCCCCGAGGTCTTTTCCATCCGCACCAGCGACACCCGGCCGTCCTGCTCGATGACGATCCGAAGCTGCACGATGAGGTTTTCCTTCTCGCCCACCGCAATCCCGGGAACGGTCCAGTTCGACCGGATCCTCTCGTCCAGCTGCCGGAAGTAGGCGAGGTGCTCCGGGGGGACCCGGGCGTTCCCGGCTGCGCCCGCCAGCCCCGCCGGCGCAGAGGGAAGGGCGCTCTTCGATGCGGGTTGAACGGCGGACAGATCGATCCGGTGGGCGACGCGCTCCCCGATCTGCCGGATCGCCGATCGGGCGGCCTTTTCCTTCCGGATCGTCCGCACCGCCTGCTGGACGTGTTCCGCGGAATTTCTCTGCTCGCGCATCTTCCGGAGGCTTTCGGCAAGGGCCATCGCGTTCGGCCGCTCCTCCTCCTTGCTTTTCTTCTCCGCCTTCGCCGTCACGGGAGGAGAAGGCGCCGGCGTCTTTTCCTCCTCCGCGGACTTCGTCGGGGCCGGGGGAGCCGGCATCTTTTCCTCCTCCGCGGACTTCTCCGGGGCAGGGGGAGCCGGCTCGGCCGGTTTCGCACGCTCCGGGGGGGGTGGCGCGAATGCTTCTCCTCCGACCAGATCGACCACGGTCACGGAGAGGAACCGGGGGGGGGGAGAGCGAAAACCCGCCCACAAGGCACAAAAGCCCAAGGCGGCCACGTGAAGCACCACCGAAAGGGCGATCATCCTGCGGAAGATCAGCTCCATCGGGGTAATCGCGAGGGGGAACATCCGCTTGTCCGTGGGCCCCCGCTGCTCAACGCTCGAGGGGTTCGGTAACCATCCCGAGTTTTTCGATCCCTGCGTTGCGGACCTCCGCGATGACCTTCACAACGAATCCGTACGGAACCGCGCGGTCGGCACGGAAATAGACCTGGCGGTCGGTGCGCCGCTCGACGATGGCCTGGAGGGCGCTGCTCAGCTGGTTGAACTGCATCGGTTGCTTCCCGACGAATATCCTGCTGTTTTGGTCCACGGTGATCACGAGGCGCTCCTCATCCGACCGCAACGCCTTGGCATTCGCCTGCGGCAGGTTTACGTCGACTCCCTGGGTGAGCATCGGGGCAGTGACCATGAAGATGATGAGAAGTACCAGCATCACGTCGACGAGGGGCACAATGTTGATGTCCGACATCATCCTGCGTTCCTTGCCGTCTCCGTTGGTAAACGCCATCGGACTACACCTTCTCCAGGTTTCGCTCGAGGAAGTTCACGAACTCGATGGAGAAACTGTCGAGGCGCGTGGCGATCGCCCGCACCCGGTTCAGGAAGAAGTTGTACGCCATGACCGAGGGGATCGCGGCGGCCAGCCCCGCGGCGGTGGCGATCAGCGCCTCGGCGATTCCCGGGGCGACCGTGGAGAGCGTGGCGCTGCCCGTCATGGCAATGCCCGAGAAGGCGTTCATGATCCCCCAGACGGTGCCGAAGAGCCCGATGAAGGGCGTCGCGCTTCCCGTCGTAGCGAGAAAGGGGAGGTACGTCTCCATGAGCGCGATCTCCTCGTTGGTCGCCTTCCTCATGGCCCGCTCCACGTTGTCCAGAGGAAACGCACTCGCCCGGTCGGCCGGCGTCGCGGGTTCGGCGGATCTGCCCCGCTGGATTCTCATCAGCTCGAGATACCCTGTCCGGAACACCTCGGTAAGCGGGGTCCGATCCGATTTCTCCGCCAGGTCATACAGGGAAGCGAGGTTCTTCCCCTCGGCGAAGGCTTTGGCAAATTCGACCTGGTTCCTTTCTATGCCCTTGAAAAGCCGGAACTTCAGAAAGATGATGGCCCAGGAAACGACGGAGAACACGATGAGCAACAGGAGCACCAGCTTTACGATCGGCCCGGCGAGCAAAACATGTTGGAAGACCCGGGTGTCGAACAGGCCGGACGCGGCCGCTGTCACAGGAAATCCCATTCCCGTATACGACATCGAAGGGCGTACCTCCCTTACCTTAGTATCTGTCCTATATAACCCAATCGTCCACGCGGTTCAATCTTCTTGACATATCCTTCCGCAAAAAATAGGATACGAAATAATGGAACGAAGAGTAAAAAAGTCCCGAAACACCAAGCAGCGCGCGGCAATTCTGGAAATCCTCCGGAAAAGCGGGTTTCATCCGACCGCGGAGACGATCTACCAAGAAGCGCGCAAAGTCCTCCCCAACATAAGCCTCGGGACAGTATACCGCAATCTCAATTTCCTCCGGGAACAGGGGATGGTCCAGGAGATCCGCACGAACAGTGAATCCTCCTCGCTGTTTGAGGGGAAGTGCTCTCCCCACGCCCATTTTCACTGCACGAAGTGCCAGGCGGTTTTCGACATTCCGCTTCCGCAGTGCCTCGAAGAACTCGCGTGGGAAGAGAAATCCGATATCTCCATGGTAAAATCCCTGGACCTGCACGTCATGGGAGCCTGCCGGGAATGCGGGCCGGCGGTGTCCTGACGCGTTAGACAAGAAACCGTTCCCCCGGGTTCCCGTCCCACCGGATCAAAATCCCGGGCAATTTTTTTCAACGTGCTGCCTCCGCTCTCTTCCCGTCGCCGGTGCGCCCGGAACCGATAACAGTCGAAAACAGAAAACCCCGTCGGGGAAGATCCACCCTCCCCGGCGGGGTTTTCGTTTCACCTGCGAATACGCGGGCGATCAGCTAAGCTTCCTGCCTCCGTCCGCGGCCCACTTCTCGAGCATGTTCGTGGTGACCGACTTCGGACGCTCGATCGCGTAGCCCAAGCCACGGTCCCACGTGATGTTGGTCAGGACCCCCAGGGCACGGCCAATACCGAAGAGAACGGTGTAGAAGTCGTATTCCACGACGCCGTAATACCACTGGATGACGCCGGACTGGGCATCGACGTTCGGCCACGGGTTTTTCGCCTTGCCGTGCTCCATGAGCACGCCCGGGGCCACCTTGTAGATCAGGTTGACCAGTTTGAACAGCGGGTAGTCCGGCAGGTTCTTCAGGCAGAACTCCATCTGCGATACGTACCGCGGGTCGGTCTTGCGGAGAACCGCGTGGCCATACCCGGGGATGACCTGCCCGCTTTTCAGGGTGTCCCACAGGAACTTCTTGAGTTCCTCCTCGGTGGGGAGCTTGCCGCCCAGCTTGTTGAACACGCCCTGGCACCACCCCAGAACTTCCTGGTTCGCCAGGCCGTGGAGCGGGCCGGCCAGCCCGTTGATCGCGGCGGAATAGGCGTAGTAGGCGTCGGACAGGGCCGAAGCGACCAGGTGGCCGGTGTGGGCCGAGACGTTGCCCGACTCGTGGTCGGAGTGGAGGCAGAAGTACATCCGGGCCACGTCGTCATAGGGTTTGCCGATCCCCATCATGTGGGCGAAGTTGCCGCCCAGGTCGAGCTTCGGATCGGGGGCGATCGGAGTATCGCCCTTGTACTTCATCCGGTAGATGTACGCACCGATCGCCGGGAGCTTCGCCATGAGGTTGCAGGCATCCTCGTACATCGGGTCCCAGTACTCCATCTTCGACATTCCCTCCGCGTACCGCTTGGCGAAGACCGACTCCCTCTGCATCGCGAGGATGGCTGCGGAAAACATCGTCATCGGGTGGGTGTCGCGGGGCATGGTCCGGAGAACGTCGAAGACATACTGGGGTATCCGGGCACGGGTCTTGAAATCCTCGACGACCGCCAGGGCCTGCTCCATCGTCGGCACATCGCCGGTCATCAGGAAATAGAAAAACCCTTCGACTAACGGATACTCGGATCCTGGCGCCTTGGGAAGCGCCGCAAACGATTCGGGAATGGTCTTCCCTCGGAAACGGATCCCCTCCTCAGGGTCCAGGTAGGAGATGTCGGTCACCAGGGAGCGGATTCCCCGGGCACCGCCGATCGCCTGGGCGATGGTCACCTGGTCGATGATGATGTTCCCGAATTCCTTGGTGAGCTTGGCAGTACGGGGGCGGTGCTCCTGGATCTTCTCGAATAGTTTTTCCTTCATAGTCATCCTTTCCGCGACTTTTGCCATGCCGCAAACCCCCTTTCACGGGATGTGGGAATGCCCTCTCTATCCGATAATCGCACGCACCGGGAAGTCCGTGGACAATCCTCCTTCCCGTGGCGCCGAATCCCGATGAGACCCCGCGCAACGCAGGATCCAGAGAGAATTCATTATGTCACACTGAAACCGTCCCGGCCAGGAGTCCGGGTTGCTGATATCTATCGAAACCAAGGGTTTGAAGCGATGAACGCAGAATGTATATTGTATGCAGGTGTCGATACTTTAATAACAGGAAATCTTCCCGCAAGTCAAGCCCAAAGAGCAGCCGTTTGACATCATGGGTTTTCCTTTGTAGTATGGGGCACTTATTTGATCCCCCGGCATCGGGAACCGGAAGTGCACAGGAGGGGCACCGTTGGGTCTTATCGACGAATCCGTTCTCCTCTTCGATGGCGCATGCGGGACGAATCTGCAGGGCCTTTCCCTGCCGCCGTCGGCATGGGGGAAGTACGAGGGGTGCAACGAATACCTGAACCTCTCGGCCCCGGAGGCGATCGAGGAATTGCACTCGTCGTTTCTTTCGGCCGGGGCGATGGTGCTCGAAACGAACACGTTCGGCGCCAACTCCGTCGTCCTCGCCGAGTACGGACTGGAAGGCCGTGTGGAGGAGATCAACCGCGCAGCCGTGAAAAATGCCCGGGACGCCATCGCACGGCACGGCGGCCGGGGGTACGTTGCAGGGTCCATCGGGCCGACGACCAAACTCCCCTCGCTGGGACACATCCCCTCCGAGGAGCTGGCCCGTTCGTTTGTCTCGCAGATCCGAGTACTTGTCGAGTCGGGAGTGGATCTCCTCCTGTTCGAGACCTGCCAGGACCTGCTGCAGGTGAAAATCGGGCTGGTGAGCTGTTTCGAGGAGCTTTCCCGGCTCGGACGGGACATTCCCGTCATGGTGTCCCTCACGATCGAAAGTTCGGGCACCATGCTGGTCGGAACGGACGTGGCCGCGGCCGTGGCGGCCCTCGAGCCGTTTCCCCTCTTCTCCCTGGGCCTGAACTGCGCCACCGGGCCGGAGGGGATGAAATCCCACATCCGGTATCTGAGCCGTCACTGGCCGGGGCGGGTTTCCTGCATCCCCAACGCCGGCATGCCACAGGTCGTCGGGGGACAGACGTTCTACCCCCTCGCTCCGGAGGCGTTCGCCGCGGAGCTCGCGGCATTCGTAGCCGGGGAGGGGGTGAGCATCGTGGGGGGCTGCTGCGGTTCGACCCCGGAGCATATCGGGCGCCTCGCGGAAACCCTCTCCTCCGTGCGCCCCGCTCCGCGCGCCGTGGAGGAAAAGCCTTCCCTGGGAAGCCTCTATCAGGCCGTGGAGATCCGGCAGGATATCCCGCCGCTTCTGATCGGGGAGCGGGCGAACGCCAACGGGTCGCGCCAATTCCGCGAACGTCTCCTCGCGGACGATTACGAAGGTGCGCTTGCGATCGCCCTGCAGCAGGAGGGGGACGGAGCCCACGCACTGGATCTCTGCACAGCCTACGCGGGGAGGGACGAAAAGAAGGATCTCGCGGTCCTGACCCGCCTGTTCGCCCAGTCCGTCCGCATCCCCACCGTGATCGACTCGACCTCGCCCGACTGCATCGAGGAGGCCCTGAAGATCCACCCGGGGAAGTGCCTCATAAACTCCATCAACCTGGAGGACGGCGGGAAGAACCTCGACCGGATCTGCCGGCTGGCGAAGAAATACGGCGCCGCCGTCGTGGCCCTGACCATAAACGAAACGGGAATGGCGATGACGGCCGGCGAGAAGCTTGCCACAGCGAAGGAAATCTACGATCTGGCGGTCCGCCGGTACGCGCTTAGGCCCCATGACCTGCTGTTCGACATGCTGACCTTCACGATCGGCTCCGGGGACCCCTCCCTCCACAACGCGGCGGCGGAGACGATCGAGGCGGTCCGCCGGGCGAAGGAGGAACTGCCGGGCGCGTTCACGATCCTGGGGGTAAGCAACGTCTCCTTCGGACTGTCCCCGCCTTCCCGCCGCATTCTCAACTCGGTCTTCCTCCACGAGGCGGTCGAGGCGGGGCTTACCGCCGCCATCATCGACGCGGCGAAAATCCTGCCCCTGGCGAAGATCACGGAAGAAGATCGGCAAGTCTGCCTCGACCTGCTCTACCATCGGCGGACGGAGGGCGCAGACGCGCCGCTGGAGGCGTTTCTGGCGCATTTTTCCGGCAAGACGGAAGAAGAGGGTAGTCCTCCTGCCGAGAACGGCGCCGATGTCCCCCCGGAGAAGGCGCTCACCGCGAAAGTCGTCGCCGGCGACAGGGCCGGGATCGAGGACCTCCTGTCGATCCTGCTCTCCCGCCGGACGGCGGGCGAGGTGATCAACCAGATTCTCGTGCCGGCCATGCGGCACGTGGGGGAGCTGTTCGGGCGGGGCGAAATCCTTCTCCCGTTCGTGCTCAAGTCCGCGGAAGTCATGAAACAGAGCGTGGACTACCTCGAGCCCTTTCTCGTCAAGGCCGAACGGGACACCGGCCGGAAGGTCCTGCTGGCAACCGTCGCCGGGGATGTCCACGACATCGGAAAGAACCTGGTCGACATCATTCTCTCCAACAACGGGTACCGCGTATACAACCTCGGCATCAAGGTTCCCGCGGAGACGATCATCGGGAAGGCCCGGGAATACGGCGTCGACGCGATCGGCCTTTCCGGCCTCCTCGTAAAGTCGGCCATCATCATGAAGGAGAGCATGCCCCAATACCGGGAGGCGGGGCTTTCCATGCCCATTCTCCTCGGCGGGGCGGCGCTCACCGAAAAATTCGTGGCCGAGGAGTGCGTCCCGGGATACGGGGGACCGGTAGTCTACTGCGCCGATGCTTTCGCGGGGCTCGCCGCGATGCAGGAGCTCGAGGCGGGAACGCTCCATTCCACGACGTACCGGGAGACGGGGAAGAAGGTCACCGCGCCGGGCCGCAGGGAAGCGCGGATCTCCCGGGACAATCCGGTCCCGAAGGCCCCGTTCCTGGGAGCCCGGCACATCACGGACATCCCTGCGGATCTTCTCTTCCCCTACGTCAACGAGCAGGCGCTGTTCCGGGGACGCTGGGGGTACCGACGGGGGAAGATGGCGGCCGAGGAGTACCGCCGGCTCGTCGAGGAGACGGTGAAGCCGATGTACGAGAATCTGAAACGCCAGTGTGTGGAGGAGAACCTTTCGCGCCCGATGGTCGCATACGGATATTTCCGGTGCTTCTCCGAGGACGACACCCTCGTCGTGCAGCACGAGGGACGGGACTACGCCTTCCCCTTCCCGCGCCAAACGAACCCGCCGCATCTCTGCATCGCCGACTATTTCCGGACAACAGCGGAAGGCGGCGATATCGCAGGGTTTTTCGTGGCGACGATCGGGGAGCGGTTCGGGCAGGCGACGCGGGAGCTCTTCGAGGCGAACCGGTACCATGATTATCTGATGCTGCACGCGCTTTCCGTCGAGCTCACCGACGCATTGGCCGAGTACTGGCACGAAGTGATGCGGCGGGAGCTGGGTATCGCGGACCAGAAGCCGTCCGGTCCGGAAGGGTACGTCGTCCAGGAATACCAGGGATCCCGGTACGGTTTCGGCTACCCCGCATGCCCGGACCTGGAGGCCCATCGGCCGGTATTCGAGCTGCTCCGGCCGGAGACGATCGGGGTCACGCTGACCGAAACGATGGAGATGGTGCCCGAGCAGACCACATCGGCCATCGTGGCGCACCATCACCAGGCGAAGTATTTCGCCATATAGTAAACCGGAGGAGAATAACCGTGAAGAAGTACATCTGCACGAACTGCGGGTACATTTACGATCCCGAGGCGGGCGACCCGATGGGGGATATTCCCCCCGGCACTGCCTTTGAGGCGTTGCCGGACGAGTGGGTCTGCCCCATGTGCTACGCGCCCAAGGCGACCTTCGACGAGATGGAGTAGTCGGTGGAGCAGATCCTCGACCGGATGAGGAGATCCCCGCTGGTGTTCGACGGAGCCATGGGGACGATGATCTACGATCGCGGGGTCTTCATCAACACCTGCTTCGACGAACTCTCCCTCTCCAATCCGAAGCTCATCGGCCAGATCCACCGGGAATACGTGGAGGCCGGGGCCGAGGTGATCGAGACGAACACCTTCGGGGCCAACCGCATCGCCCTCCGGCCCTACGGGCTTTCCGAGAAAGTCGTGGAGATCAACCGCCAGGCGGTGCGCATCGCCCGGGAGATCGCGGGCGATACGGTGTACGTCGCCGGCGCCGTGGGCCCCTGCATTCGCCCGGACCAGATCATGCCGGACGAGCACACCGGGGAGGTGGAGGAGGCCTTCTCCGAGCAGATCGGGGCGCTGGTCGCGGAAGGCATCGACCTCGTCGTGCTGGAGACGTTCACTCACCTGAAGGAAATCCGGCTGGCCGCCCAAGCGGCCAGGAAGCTCGGCGCGCCGGTGCTCGCGTCATTCGTGCTGAACGACCGCGAGGAGACGGCCGTGGGGGTGAAAGCTGGCGCCATCGCCCAGGCGCTGGACGCCGACGAGAACGTGGACGCCGTCGGGATCAACTGCGGGACCGGCCCCGCCGGGGTCTTCGACGCGCTGCAATCCGTTCTCCCCCTGGTCGGAAAGCCCGTCGTCGTGATGCCCAACGCGGGCTTCCCCCGGGATGTCGGGGGACGCCTGCTCTACCTCACCAGCCCGGAATATTTCACCGAGTACGCCAAGAAATATATCGAGCTGGGCGTGCGCGGCGTCGGCGGATGCTGCGGAACCACCCCGGCGCACATCCGGGTGGCCAGTCGGGCGGTCAAGACGCTGAGCGGGGTGAAGAAGCATATCGAGGTCCGGGTACCTGATCGGCAGGGGGTCCTTGTCCAGGTCGTCCCGCCCGAGAAGAAGTCGCGGCTGGCACGAAAGATCATCGCCCAGGAAAAGGTGACCTCCGTGGAGATCGTGCCCCCGCGCTCCAGCGACCTCTCGGGGATGCTCGCCAAGGTGAGGAAGTGCGCCGAGGCGGGCGTCGATGCGATCAACATCCCCGACGGGCCGCGGGCAAGCGCCCGCATCTCCCCCATGATCGCCGCCATCGCCATCCAGAAGGAGGTCGGCATCGAGACGATCCTCCACTACTGCTGCCGCGACCGCAACCTCATCGGGATGCAGTCCGACCTCCTCGGCGGGTACGCCGCCGGACTGGCAAACTTCCTGATCATCACGGGCGATCCCCCCAAAGTGGGCGATTATCCCCAGGCCACGGGGGTATTCGACGTGGACGCGATCGGGCTCACCCAGGTGACGGCCAACCTGAACCGGGGGTTCGATATCGGCGGGAACCCGATCGATCCCCCGACGGGCATCTTCATCGGCGTCGGCGCGAACCCGTGCGCCGTGGAACAGGAACGGGAGATCGACCGCTATTTCCGCAAGATCGACGCGGGCGCCGAGTTCGCCATCACGCAGCCGGTGTTCGACGTCGAGGCCATGTTCCGCTTCCTGGACCGCGTGGAAGGGCATTCCCGTCGCATCCCCGTTATCGCGGGAGTATGGCCGCTCATCAGCTACAAGAACGCCGAATTCATGAACAACGAGGTCCCCGGTGTGGTGGTCCCCCCGGAGATCCTTGACCGGATGGCCCGCTGCCGGACGAAGGAAGAGAGCCGACGTACCGGGATCGACATCGCGAGGAACACCATCTTGCGGGTCTCCCCCCGCGTGAGCGGTTTTCAGGTGAGCGCCCCATTGGGCAGCGTGGAGATCGCGCTCGCGGTCCTGGAAAAGGGGCGATAAGAAAGATTCCCATGTTTGTTGACATCGACCAAACCCATCCCTATAAATGTCCTATGGCGGACGAAAACGAACTCAAGTTTTCCGAGGACCACCTCTGGGTCCTGGAAATGGGCGATACCGCCCACATCGGGCTCTCCGATTACGCCCAGGAACAGCTCGGGGAGATCCTGACCGTGACGCTGGCCGAGGTCGGGAAGTTCATCGAGCAGGGCGGGGCGGTAGGCGAGGCCGAATCGCAGAAAACCGTCGTGGAACTCGTCTCTCCCCTGTCCGGCACCATACGGGCCGTCAACGAGAACGTCGTGGAAGATCCTTCCCTGATCAATGTCGACCCGTACGGGAAGGGGTGGCTCGTCGAGGTGGAGATGGCCGAGCCCGACGAGCTGGAGCAGCTCATGAGTTACGACGAGTACGACGTGTTCATCGAAGATTGAACCGGAAGAGGAGCATTTCTTGGAGGAACCGGCTACCCCGATGCCTTCCTATCGGCATGACACCCGGCGCAGCTTCCTGTCCATAACACTCGGAACCGCAACCGCGATCTTTTCCGCATCGCTGCTCTACCCTCTCATCAAGTTCCTGTGGCCTCCCGCCGCGACGGTCGGCGGCGAGGGAAGCGTCGGAATCCCGGTCGAAGACCTTCTGGTGGGACAGTCTCGGGTCGTCTCCCTCAAGGGCAAACCGGTCCTCATCATCCGGGAAGAGAACAAGGTCGTGGCGCTTTCGGCCGTCTGCCCGCATCTGGGATGCGTCGTCAAATACAAGGGCGGTGGGGCCATTTTGTGCCCCTGCCACGAGGCCTCCTTCGACCTGAACGGGAACGTGACGGGCGGACCCGCCCCCCGTCCCCTCACCTACTATCCGGTCCGGATCGTGGGAGGTCGAATCGTGGTCGAATCCTGACGAACGGGAACCCGGGCGGAAGCGAATGACGGAAGAAAGGAACAGGGACGCCCGGCAGCAAGCCCGGCAGGAGTTGGAGAAGCGCACCGTCTTCACGGAGATCTTCAACCTCTTTTCCCTGGTGGGGTTTCTCTACGGGGCGCTCGACGAGGATCTCCCCTTTCGCGAGGCGGTCCGGAAGCAGTTCGAGAAACCGGTCTGCTTCTACCGGACGAAGCTCGAGAGCAACCTGCTGGCCTGCCTCGGGGGAATCGCATTCCTGCTCTATCTCTTTCTCCTTGGGACGGGGATCCTCCTCCTCATGTATTACCGCCCCACGACCGCCGAAGCATACAGCAGCGTTGTCGAGATCACGAACCGTGTTCCCTACGGATGGCTCGTACGGGGAATCCACTACTGGGCGGCCAACCTGATGATCGTGACGGTCTTCCTGCACATGATGCGGGTTTTTTTCACGGCCGCCTATCGGCCTCCGCGGGACGTCACGTGGGTCAACGGAATGATGCTGCTTCTGTTCACCCTCGCCTTCGGTTTCACCGGCTATCTGCTGCCGTGGAACCAGATCTCGTACTGGGCCACGACGGTCGGGACGGACAGCATGTCGGCGATCCCGGTGGTGGGAGACACGCTGAAATATTTCGTGCGCGGTGGGGACGTGGTCGGCCAGCTCGCCCTGACCCGGACATTCGCTTTCCACGTGGTGATTCTCCCGGCGCTCATGCTTCTGTTCATGGTTCTCCACTTCCTCATGATCCGGCGGCAGGGCATCGCCGATCCGCTGTAGGAGCGGCAGATGGAGCAGCAGGAACCCCGGGAACGTTATGACAAGTACGGAAGCGAGCCGTTTTTCCCGAATCATGTCGTTCGCCAGGCGATCCAGTTCGTTCTTCTTTTCGCCCTCCTCATCCTCCTTTCCTCCCTGGCGCCGGCGCCGATGCTGCCCAAGGCGGACCCGTTCGAGACACCGGAATATGTTAAGCCCGCGTGGTATTTCCTCGGAGCGTACCAGTTCCTGAAACTGTCCGAGAAGCTGGCGTTTCTGGGGCCTTGGGCGCCCAAGGTCATCGGCGTCCTTGCGCAGGGACTCGGGGCCATGGTGATCTGGTTCCTGCCGTTCTGGGACCGTAACCCGGAGCGTCACCCGAACCGGCGCCCGACCGCCATCCGGGCCGGTATCATCTGCACCTTCCTCTTCCTGATCCTGACCATTTGGGGGTACTTTTCTTGATCCCCGCCGGGACCCCCGCGCGATCCGCCGCGGCGTTGTCCCTCGCGGCCGCGCTCGCCGTTCTCTTCGCACTCCTCCCTTCTCCCGCCGCCGCGCAGGAAAAGGTCGACCAGTGCTTTGCGTGCCATAACCGCCTCGGCGGGAAGCTCGGCGCGCCGGCGAAGGAGCACTTCCCGAGCGTGCACCGGGAAGCGGGCGTCTCCTGCGTGACATGCCACGGCGGCGACCCGTCGTTGCCCACCGAGGAAGGAATGGACCCCCGGTACGAATTCCTCGGGAAACCGGCGATCCGGGACATCCCCCGGTTTTGCGGCCGCTGCCACGAGGACATCGCCATGATGCGGCAGTACAACCTGCGGACCGACCAGCTCGCCGAATACCGGACGAGCCGTCACGGCAGACTTCTCTACGAGAAGAACGACTCCAAGGTCGCCGTGTGCACCTCATGCCATGGCAAGCACGAGATCCGCCGGAAATCGGATCCGGATTCGACGGTGTACCACACGAACGTCCCTCGCATGTGCGGGAAGTGCCACGCGGACCCGGAGTACATGAAACCGTACGGCATACCCACGGACCAGCGGGAGAATTTCGAGAACGGGATCCACGGCCGGATCCTGTCCGGGAAGGTCCGGCAGGAGAACCCGAATCTCGCCCCCAACTGCGCCACCTGCCACGGAGTGCACGGAGCCACACCGCCGGGAGTCGGGGAGGTGGCCAACGTCTGCGGAAACTGCCACAGCGTCGTGGCCGGCTACTTCCGGGAAAGCGCACACTTCGACTCGGCCCGGGAAATCGGGGAGCCGAAGTGCATTACCTGCCACGGGAACCATTCCAACCGCAGGCCCGCCATCAAGGTCTTCTCGGGAGCGGGACCGGGGGAGTGCGGTTTCTGTCACGACACGGGGAGCAAGGCGCTCCTGTTCGCGGAAAGCGTCCGTGACCTGCTGGGTTCGCTGGAGGAAGGAATCGCGGAAACGCGGAAGGATCTCGACGAGGCCATGGCGGCCGGGCGAAACGTGGACAGGCTGAGGGCGGCCTACGAAAACGCGCGCAACAAACTCACCGAGGTCGAACCGGTGTTCCACACCTTCTCCATCGACCGCATCCTCCCCCTCGTACACGAGTCCGACTCCTTCCTGCGGGAGGCGCGCATTGAGATCCGGAACTTCCGCGAGGAACAGCGCCAACGCCGATCGGTGGCCCTCTACTCCGTGACGATGCTTCTCCTGATCGCCGTCCTGCTCGGCATAAAGCTCTTCCTCCTTCCGGGTCGTCCTGACGGGAGAGGCGGGAAAACAGGTTGAACACCGCGGACCGCCGCGGATAGAATACGAACCCGGCATCCGGCTTGCAGGAACGGTTCCCGGTAGAGAAAGGCTACGGTCATGGACGAGCAGCGGAAAGGCCTCGAGACCCCCGACGGCCGGCAGAAGACCCGCAAGGACCGGGTCATGGAAAAGATCGGGATGCACATTCCCCGGGGAAAGGAGGACCAGCTCCACCTCAGGCCCCGCTTCTTCAAGTTTGTCGGTTTTCTCGGGATTCTCTTCCTCATATTCTCCGCGGGGATGTTCGAGTTTTCGACCAGTCCGTACTTTTGCGCGAGCTGCCACATCATGAAGCCGTATTACCAGGCATGGAAGACCTCCAGCCACAATCACGTGCCGTGCGTGGACTGCCACTATCCGCCGGAGGTGCGGGAGAAACTGATTCTCAAGTTCCAGGCCCTCTCGCAGGTCGCCAAGTACGTCACGCGCACCTACAGCTCCAAGCCGTACGCCGAGATCGACGATGCCTCCTGCCTGCGGATGGGCTGCCACGAAACCCGGCTCCTCCAGGGGCAGGTCATGTTCAAGCGCGGGATCAAGTTCGACCACCAGCCGCACCTGCTGGACCTCAAGCGGGGAAAGAAACTCCGTTGCACAAGCTGCCACAGCCAGATTGTCGTGGGGAACCACATGGAAGTCACGGAGAGCACCTGCTTCCTGTGCCACTTCAAGGGAACCAAGTTCGGACGCATCGAGAACCCGATCGGAGGATGCGGAAACTGCCACGCCGCCCCGGAAGGGGATATCGAGCTGGAAGGGGCGACGTTCAACCACAAGGACTTCGTCGGCTCCCGCCACGTGGCGTGCCAGAACTGCCATCTCGAGGCGATCCAGGGAGAAGGGGAGGCGAAGAGGGACCGCTGCCTCCAGTGCCACAACGAGCCGGTCCGGCTTGCGCGGTATGCGGATACCGACTTCATGCACAGGAACCACGTGACCGACCATAAGATCGAGTGCACGCACTGCCACGAGGAGATCCGGCATGCGGTCAAGACATCGGTCGAACCGCTGCAATACGACTGCACGGTCTGCCACGAGAAGAAGCACAACATCCAGAAGCAGATCTACATGGGGATCGGCGCCCGGGGCGTTTCCAACAATCCGAGCGTGATGTTTCTCACCAACGTGGACTGCATCGGTTGCCATCTCGTCCCGAAGACGGCGGCGGGGACCGTGGCGTTCCTCGGCCAGACGTTCCAGGCCTCCGAGGCCGCCTGCCTCGGGTGCCACGGGGAGGACTACAAAGGGGTGCTGGGGAGCTGGCGGGAAGACGTGAAGGCGGCTCTCGACGAGACGAAACCGGTCGTAGAGATGGCCCGGGCGCTGCTGCGATCCGAACATGCCTCCCGCATGGAGAATCGGAAGGCCGTTTCGCGGGCCCGGGACGCCGAGTACAATTACCTTTTCATCCTCTACGGGAAGGGAATCCACAACGTGGAATACGCCACCGAGGTGCTAAGGCAAGCACGGGCGGATGCCCAGGCGGCGCTCGCCTCGTTCTCCGAACGAAACGCCCCGGATTCAGGAAGAACACCGGACGATGGCGGCAAGGAGGCCGGGAGGAAGCAATAAGACCTTCTTCCTCCCGACCGGTCACTTCTTCTTCAGGATCTTGTCCAGGGCGGACTCCGCCGACTGCAGAAGCTCCATGCTCAGTTCGTAATTGTGGGTCCCCCGGCCGTTGCTGACGATCAGGTAGTTCGTCTCGGCACCCTGTAGCAGCTTATTCTCCTCTTCGACGTTCTTTCCGAGCTTTCCGCTGCGTTCCAGGTATTCCCTGGCTTCCTCGAGCCCCACCGCAATGATGTTTTCCTTTTCGGTGATCTTCTCCTTCCATTTGATGAGCATCTTCCCGTACTCAGCGTCGTGGCACCCCACGCACTTCCCCTGGACGGTGAGGACCGTTTGCGTTCCCTTCTTCAGTTCGTGGCATTCGGTGCATCCCAGACCCGCCTCGGCCATCACGTCGGGGCTGGGGGAAACGCCGGCAGGCTTGACCTTCCCCTCGTAGAGCGCCTTGTGCGGTTTGTGGCACTGCCCGCAGTCGATGTCCCGGCTCTCGTGGTGGCACGCCATGCACTCCGACTTGGTGACGATGCGCATCTTGTGCTTGTCCGGGGAATGGCACTTGGTGCACTGGATCCCCACGTCGCGGACGTGCAGCGAGTGAGGAAAGCGCACCTCCATCTCCCGGAAGAAGAGTTCCTCCGGCGGCCGGACCCGCTGGTGGCACAACGTCATGCAGTACGCGGAGGAGCTTTTCAGGATGGACGGCCGGGGGGGGGCGCCGCGCACCCCGGCGGCCTGGAACGCAGCGGAAACCTGGTCGTATCCGGCCCGCACGATCCGGTAGGCATACTCGATGTTGTGGGCTCCGCGTCCGGCCTTCAGGAGGTCGAGATTGGCGCGGGCATCCGCCACCAGCGCCCGGGCCTCCGCAACGCTCTTCGACTTGGCGGGGCCGGTCCCGACGGCCGCCTCTCCGGAGGCGACGATCGCCCCCATGTCGGCGACGAGGACGCGGGACTCGCGAATCCAGTCGTCGAGCATCCGGTCGTAGTTCTTCCCGTGGCAGGCGACGCAGCTTTGCCGCTCGGCCGTAAGCTTCTTCTCCCCGGGGAAAGCCACGCCGGACTCCCGCACCTCCACGGCCGTCGTGTGGCAACCGTCGCAGGAGACCTGAGCCGAGAACATTCGGGAGGGGGTGTCCGGAACCCCCCGCGCCCCGGCGCCCATGTACATCTCCTTCTGGTAGTTGTGCAGACGCTTGTGGCATGCGTCGCACTGCACCTCGAAGGTCTTGACCATCTCGACCTCGCCATGCCGGATCTTCTCGTGGCATTTGAGGCATTCGATCGCGTTGTTTGTGACGTGCATCCGGTGGAGGGCAAGGGGGTCCGCCTTCCCCTGCAGCCTGCCGACGTGGCAGTCGAAACACCGGGAATCCTCGACCTTTCCATCCCCCTCCGCCACGCGCAGATGGCACTGCTTGCATTGCACGCCGATCTTCAGGTAGGAATCGTGGGAAAAGGTGAACCCGCTCTGCTCCACCGTCTTCTTCGGGGTACCGTGACACCCGGGGCACCCGCCGAGCGCCTGCCCCTGGCTGATCCCCTTGAAGTGACACAGGAAGCAGACGTTTGTGTCCACTGCGACGTGCTCTCCCTGGACGATCGAATAGTGGCAGGACGTGCAGCGCAGCTTCTCCCCCCGCTTGAGCTTTGTCATGTGGTCCTGATGATCGAAGGCGATGTCGCCGAGCATGGCCTTCCCCTTCTCGATGCGTCCCTCGTGACAGCCTTCGGAAAGGCACGCCTTATCCGGCACGTTTGCGTGGGGCTTGGGGTGGTACAGGCCGGTCCAGTACTTGAGCGTCGTCACGGTGATGAACACCGGGGAGAAGGAATGGCACTTGATGCAGGAGACGTCCGCGTGCCTGGACGTCTTCCATTGGTCGTAGAACGGATCCATGTAGTGGCAGACGACGCACGACTTGGGAAAGTAGGCGGCGACGAAGAAGGCCCCGTTGAGGACGATCAGGATCCCCAGGACGACGCCCCCGACGGCAAGGAGCGGCCTCCGGTATTTCACGACGAGGTCCCACCAGGAGAGAAACATCTCTTTCATCCGCTGGGCACCTCCGCCGACTCCCGCTTCGACCGTTTCGCCATGATCTCCTCGTATTCGAGCGGATGCTCCTCCTTCATCTCATGCTCCGAGATCCGCCCGTGCCACCACAAAAGCGTCCCGGGAAACCGGTCCGGGTTGAAGTGGACGTTGTAGAAGTGCCAAATGACGATGGCCAGCGTGGCGAGCATCGCCTCGTCGCTGTGCATCTCGTGGGCAACGTCCAGGACGTACTTCGGGAAATATTTGAGAACGATCCCCTCGAACCAGAGGAAGAGTCCCGAGCCGATCATGATGACGCATCCCCAGTAGACGGCCCAGTAGTCGAATTTCTCGATGTAGCTGAACCGGCCGAACCGGGGTTTCTCCGGGCTTTTCCCCAGAAAATGCCGGATGTTCTGCGCCGCGTCCCTTGCGTCCTTGGGAGTGGGGATCAGGAGAACGAAATCCCGCCTGCCCTGCCGGGAGAGCACCGTGTAGAAGAGGTGATGCACCATGAAGTAGATGAGCATGACCGCGCCGAATCGGTGCACCATCGTGGAGTTGTGGATCCCCCCCCACAGATTTACCAGGTACCGGGAGAGCACGAAGTCGGGGAACTTGATCGGCATCCCGGTGATGATCAGGAGGATGACCGATGTGAACATCACCATATGCTGGAAGCGGAAGTTCCAGTTGAACCGCTGGAACATCTCGCCTTCCTCGTGGAGCTTCTCCCGACGCTTTTCCTCCCGGCGCCTGCGCGCCTCTTCCCTTCGTTCTGCCGCTGTCCGGATCCGTTTTTCGCGCTCCACCTCCTCGAGAACGCGGGCGCGAACCTTTTCCCGGATCCTCTCCGCTTCGGAGGGGTCGAGCTCGGCCGTCTCCCCTGCGATGGCTTCCTCGATCTCCCCTTCCAGAGCTTCCTGCTTCGGATCCTTCCTCTCATTCATAAGTATCCGTTTCCTCTCCTGCTCATCGGTTTTCCCCCGTTGGCTGCAGAAGTCCTACTTTTCGCCACGAAGCCTCCGGGTCCGCCCGTACATGTCGAGGAAGATGTGCGCGATGAGGGCGAGCATGGTGCCGATGGTGAGGTATTTGAAAAACTGGGCCGTGTAATAGATAATCCCGGACTCCTTCTTGCGGGCATCGACGTGCATCTTCCCCACGGCGAAGTTGGGGTTCGCTCCCGGGTGGCACTTCCCGCAGGTGGCGGGAATGTTCTTCGGGTTGACCATCGAGAGCGGGTCCTCGTGCGGGCGGATGTCGTGCACGCCGTGGCAGGAGGCGCAGTTGGCCACCGTCCGGGAGCCGAACTTCCCCGCCACGCCGTGGAACGAGTTCTCGTACGTGGCCACCTGCTCGGTCTCGATGCCGAACTTGCTCATGATCGTGATTGAGTCGTGGCACGTCGAGCACTGCTGCGCGATGTGGGTCGCATACACCGTGGATTTGGGATCCAGGTGGCCGTAGATCTTGTGCTCCCCGTGGCACCCGGTGCACGACGGTGCCTCCGTGACCCCTTTGGCGATCGCCACGCCGTGGATCGAGGTCTTGAACTTTGCGTAGATCTCGATGTGACACCGTCCGCACGTCTCCGCTACGACCTGGCGGAAAACCTCCGACGCCGGATCCTTCGCCTTGCGGATGTCGTGGCTGCCGTGGCAATCCTGGCACAGCGGAGCCTTCGTGCTCCCCTTCGCGATCGCGGCTCCGTGGACCGACCCGAAATACTCCAGGTAGGCATCCGACTGCGGGGCCCCTTCCGCGTTCCCCTTGTAGTGACAATGGGTGCAGACCACGCGCTTGGGCCGCTGGCGGTGGGGTATCTCGCTCACGTCGAAGTGGCAGTCCACGCACGTTTTCTTCTCGTGAACCGATCCCATGAGACTGTCCCCCGTCGCGAACAGATCCCGGATCTGCCCGTCGACGAGGATCTTCCGGAACTCCGGTTTCCCGTGGCACAGCGTGCACTTTTCCAGCGAAATTCGGGCTTCCGCGGGGGAGAACAATCCCTGGGCGCAGGCCCCCAGGACCACGATGGCCCATGCGGCGAAAAACCTCCCCCTCATACTAGCCCTTCCCCTTTGAGTTTTTCATATTCAAGCGGGTGCTCCTCCCGAAGCCAATCGGCGTCCACCTTCCCCGTCAGCCACGCCCAGTTCATCGGAAACACGGACGGGTGCAGGTGCACGATGTAGAGATGCCAGAACAGAAGGATAACGAATATGAGCAGCCCCTGGTACCCGTGAATGATCAGGGTCAGGTCGAGGACGAACTTGGGCAGGAATCGCATCGAGAAATTCTCGGCCCAGAGGATAACGCCGGTCACGGAGATGAGGAAGACCCCCGTCGTGGCACCCCAGTACTGGAACTTCTCCTTGTACCCGTACTTGCCGAAGCGCGGGTATTCGCTGTCCATCCCGAGGTTGAACCGCATCGCCTGGAGGAAATCATCGAAATCCCGGCGGGTCAGCCAGATTTCTCTGAGCTCCCGTTTCCCCTCGCGGGAAATGAGCATGTAGAAGGCGTGGTAGACCAGCTGGGCCATCAGGAAGACAGCCGCGGCCCGGTGGATGACCCCCCGGTACAGCATCCCTCCCTCGAGGCGGATCAGGGCCTGCGCCAGCCAGTTTTCATGGTACATCAGCGCGAAACCGGTCAGGGCGAGGACCAGGAGGGAGATCATCAGCAGCAGGTGCTGTATGCGGAACAGGACCGACATCCGCTCCACGTACACCGGGCCCCCGGATTCTTGGCTCATCGTTGTCACTCCTTCTTCCCTTCCGCCTTCGTTCCCAGGCGCCTGCGTCTTCCCAACAGGTCCATCCCCACGTGCAGGACGAACAGGATAACGAGCACGCCGATGAAGATCGTGTAGAAGACGCGGACCACAAAGACGCCCATCGCCTTCTGGGGGGTCACCTCCACGTGGACATCCCCCTTGGCGAAGTTCACCCCCGCGTTGGGGTGGCACTTCCCGCACGTTTTCGGAATGTTCGCCTTGTTGACGGACGAGGCGGGGTCCGACGACGGAAGGATTCCGTGGAACCCGTGGCACGAGGCGCAGTTCGCCGCCTTGGTCATGCCGTACTCGAGGGCGACCCCGTGGAACGAATCCATGTAGGTGGAGAAACGCTTTTTCGGCAAGGCGTACCGGGAGGAGATCCCCTCGTTCTCGTGGCACGTCGTGCAGGTCTTGGGGATATTCTTCACGTAGACCCTCGACTCGGGGTCGGTGATCTTCGTGATCGTATGCTCGCCGTGGCAGTCGGTGCACACCGGGGATTCCGCGATCCCGCCGCGCATCCCTTTTCCGTGTACGGAGAGCTCGTACTCCTCCAGAATGCCGGAGTGGCACTTCCCGCAAAGCGTCGGGATGTTCTGCCGGTGGGTGGCCGAACGGGGCTTGTCCCCCGCGAGGATCATGTGATTCCCGTGGCAGTCGCTGCAGACCGCGGTCCCGAGGAGGCCGGATTTCCTCAGGGCCCTGCCGTGGACGCTCTCGCGGTACGCTTCCATCACCTTCTGGTCGGGGAGCCCGTACTTCTCCTCGATCACCCTGTCCTCGTGGCACTCCAGGCAGACCCCGACGATGTTCAGCCGGAACGTATGCGCCTTGGGGTCCGCCACCTTGCGGGTGTCGTGTTTACCGTGGCAGTCGTCGCACCCCGGGACGTCGTGGATCCCCTTGGCATGCATGATGCCGTGCGTGCTCTGGGAGTAAGACTTCGCCGCTTCGGCATGACATCTTCCGCACGAAACCGGAGCAAGCTCCCCGTGCGGAGCCTTCGCGTCCGTGTGGCACGCGGTACACGCGGCGTTGCCGTGGACCGATTCGCGGAAGATCTTTTCGTCGACGAACAGCGACAGGGTCTTCCCGTCGGGCAGGGATTTCTCGATCGTCGCGTCACCGTGGCAGTCGAGGCAATCCCGCACCTTGGGAACCGCATCCGCCGTCGCGGCCGGACCCGCACCTGCGGCCGCCAGGAGTGCGGCGAAAAGGAACGATCGGAACGGTCTCATTTCTCCTCCGTCACCAGAGTGGTCGTGCCCGGCACGACTTTCTCCCCGCGCCGTTCCTTCTCCTCGATCTCCTCGAGCTCGAGCGGATGCTCATGCTCCATGTGGTGGCGGGAGAGCTTCCCGTCGATCCAGGTGAGCGACATGGGGGCGAAGTCCGGATTGAGGATTACGTAGTACAGGTGCCAGACGAAGATGGCCAGGGTGGCCAGGATCGCCTCGTAATAGTGAATCAGGGTGGCCACGTCAAGACCCCACATCGGGATCCGCTTCAGGGTCTCGTTCTCGAACCAGAGCATGAACCCCGTGACGACCATCACGATCGTTCCCCACACGAGGGCGAGGTACTCGGCCTTCTCCACGTAGCTGTACCGCCCGAACTTCGGCCGGTGATCGGAGATCCCCAAGTAGAACTTCATCATCGCCACGACGTCCAGGGCATCCTGCCATCGGGGCATCATGTGGGCCAGCTGGTCCCGCCCGCGGGCCGTGAAGACGGCGTAGTAAACGTGATAGAGGGAGGTCCCCACCATCACGATCGCGGCCGCCCGGTGCCCGTTTCCCCGCAGGGAGACATTCGTGGCGTCCGGGAGAAACGGGAACGACCATTTGAACTTGAGGGCGAACCCGGTGATCACGAGCACGAAAAAGCTCGAAAGCGTCAGGAAATGCTGGATCCGCTCGGAGCGGTTCAGCCGCTCGTAGCCGGGGTGCGACCACTTCTCCGTCCTCTCCCGGTAGAGGAGCTGCATCTTCCGGAGGTAGTCGGCTCCGTTGTGGACGACCATCCCCCCGATGACGATGACGATCAGCCAGATGTAGATACTCCTCACCCAGTACTTCACGGCGCCCCCGACTCCTCCCGGGCCGGCGTGGATGTTCCCCTTGGCGAAGTTCACCCCCGCGTTGGGATGGCACTGCCCGCAGGTCACCGGCAGGTTCTTCGGGTTCACCGTGGAGCGCGGGTCGGCAGTCGAGAAGATCTCATGCACTCCGTGGCAGGAAGAGCAGTTCGCCACCGTTCGGTCGCCCAACCGCTGGGAGAGGCCGTGGAAGCTGTCCCGGTACCCCTTGACCTTGCTGGTCTCGACGCCGTACCGTGCAGCCAGCTTCTCCGCGGCGTGGCAGGAGGGGCACGTCTTCTCGGAAATGGCCATGAAGGAGACGGGGGACCGGGGATCATCCGCCTGGCGGATCTCGTGTTCCCCGTGGCAGTCGGTGCAGCCGGGGGCATCGGGGACGCCCCGGTAGAAGGCGACCCCGTGCACGCTATCGCGGAATATGGTGTACACACCGTAATGACATTTCCCGCATGTCTCGGGGACGTTCGTCCGGTAGATGGGAGATTGCTGATCGAAACGATCCTTGAGGTCGTGCGCCCCGTGGCAGTCGACGCACGAGGCGGATTTGTTCAGCCCCTTCTTTACGATCGCGATGTTGTGGATGCTGTTCTCGTACATCCGCGCAGCGCCGGGGATGGCGATTCCGCCCTGCTCGATGACCTCCCTGTTCCCGTGGCACCGCGTGCACGTCGCGGAGATGTTCCGGAAGTAGACCGGTGACGAGGATAGCGTCGACTTGGGAATCGCGTGCGCCCCGTGGCAATCCGAGCAGTGAGGGGCTTCTATCCCCGCCATCCTCCTGTACCCCACCACGTGCCGGCTTTTCGCGTACACGGCCGCCACCTCGGAGTGGCATCCGGAGCAATCGACCGCCTTGAGCCGCGCCGTGTGCGGCAGCTCCCCGACATCCTCGTGGCAGTCCGTGCAGGAGAGGTCCGCATGCACCGAAGTCTCATACTGCCCGCCGTCCACATGGAGGCCGATTCCCGGGAAGGGTACAGCGATCCGGTGGGGTCTTTCCGGCCCGCCCGGGACGACGTTCGAGGCCAATTCCTCGGCCGACCAGGAAAGAATACCCGGGTCCCCGTGACAATCCAGGCAATCGGAGTTTTCCCCGGCCGGCAGCAAAGAGGGGCTCAATGC
Organism: Candidatus Deferrimicrobiaceae bacterium; assembly: GCA_041633075.1. GTDB lineage: Bacteria > Desulfobacterota > Deferrimicrobia > Deferrimicrobiales > Deferrimicrobiaceae > CSP1-8. Next base: position 27,132 of record JBFKGZ010000009.1, read on the forward strand.
CAAAAGGAGTGCAACTACCCCGACGAGGCCGGCAATGCGGGTCCTTCCCCGGAACCAGGGGAACATGGTCGCTCCCTTCCTTTCCCTCTGAGAAGTGTAAGGCGGGTTCAATGCTGTTTCCCCGATGCGAGACCCATTCCGGTTATTGTCGACTGTATACATAACTCATCAACACGCAAGAATCAAGACGAATTTTCCTTTCCCGGACACAGTTTCGCCCCTACTGTTGAAAATAACTGTAGAAAAAATCGACGTGACGCCCGCGTCAGGGGCGGCCCCGGACTTGCCGGGAAAGGGCCCCTTGGGGGTGAATCTCTGCCGGATACGTCGGCGGTCCCCGTCCATCCCCCCGGGGAAAATTTACGGGGGGGCTACCCGACCGTGACATGGCGGCTGTTTTATCCCGGCGGAAACCACTCCAACGAGGGGAGTTAGAAAATTTTTTGTTTTTTCCCGTCTTTTCCTTGACAGCCCGACCCGGACACCATATCTTGTATGCGTATTGATCATCGACCACAATATACACGATCGTTATCGTGGGATAATACCTACAGGGGAGCTGCCACAATGGAACTGAACCGACCGGTTTCCGCCTCCACTATTCCGGCGGGCGACAAGCTGGAGACTGCCTTTGTCTCCGGCACCAGGGATCTCCCGGGTCGCCCTCCGAAAGAATGGACCGAGAGGATGCATGCGAAGTACGGCCCGATGCCGATCTCGGAGAACGCCCGGAAGGTGCTCGATCGCCGCTACCTCAAGAAGGATCCGGGGGGGGAGAGGATGGAGACCCCCGAGGAGATGCTCGCGCGCGTGGCGTACGACATCGCAATGGCGGAAGGACTGTACTACGGCTCCGTGCCCGAGGTCGTCCTGCAGTGGGCCGAGAGGTTCTACGCGATGATGAACCGCCTCGACTTCATGCCCAACTCCCCCACCCTGATGAACGCCGGGCGGGAGCTGCAGCAGCTGTCGGCGTGTTTCGTGCTCCCCGTCGACGACTCGATGGAATCGATCTTCGAGGCGGTCAAGAACACCGCGCTCATCCACAAGAGCGGGGGGGGAACCGGATTCTCCTTTTCCCGGCTGCGCCCGAAGCACGATGTCGTCAAATCCACCAAGGGCATCTCGTCGGGGCCGATCTCGTTCATGACCGTGTTCGACGCCGCGACCGAGACGATCAAGCAGGGGGGAACCCGGCGCGGGGCGAACATGGGGATCCTGCGGGTGGACCACCCCGACATTCTCGATTTCATCTTCTGCAAGATGAAGAACGACCGCCTGAACAACTTCAACATTTCCGTGGCGCTCACCGAGGAGTACATGAAGGCGGTGGAGGCGGACGCCGAGTTCGAGCTTGTCAATCCCCACTCCGGCCAGGTCGTCGCGAGTCTCTCCGCCCGCGAGGTGTTCGAGAAGATCGTGGAGGCCGCATGGAGGAACGGGGAACCGGGGATCATCTTCCTGGACCGGATCAACCGGGACAACCCCACGCCCAGGATCGGAACGATCGAGAGCACCAACCCGTGCGGGGAGCAGCCCCTTCTCCCCTACGAGAGCTGCAACCTGGGCTCGATCAACCTCTCCGGCATGGTGACGGGCGATAACGGGACCTTCCGGATCAACTACGAACGAATGCGCGAGACGATCCATGACGCGATCCGGTTCCTCGATAACGTGATCGACAGGAACAACTATCCCCTCCCCGAGATCCGCCAGATGACGATGGGAAACCGGAAGGTCGGGCTGGGGGTGATGGGGTTCGCCGACATGCTCATCAAGCTGGGCGTCCCCTACGACTCGGACGAGGCCCTGGCCGTCGGCCAGGAGGTGATGAGCTTCCTTCAGGAGGAGTCCGTCAACACCTCCTCGCTCCTGGCGCGCGAACGGGGCCCGTTCCCGAACTGCGCGGCGAGCGTCTTCGCGGACAACGGGAAGATCGCGCGGCGCAATGCCACAACCACGACGATCGCCCCGACCGGGACCATCAGCATCATCGCCGGGTGCAGCAGCGGCATCGAGCCCATATTCGCCCTGTCGTACATACGCAACGTGATGGATAACGACCACCTCGTCGAGGTGCACCCTCTCTTCGAGGCAGAGATGAAGCGCAGGGGAGCCTACTCGCTGGACTTGATGAAGGAGGTCTCCCAGAAAGGAAGCCTTCGTCATGTCGAGGGGGTCCCGGAGGAGGTGCGGAGGATCTTCGTGACGGCCCACGACATCTCGCCCGAGGCGCACTTACGAATGCAGGCCGCCTTCCAGAAGCACGTCGACAACGCGGTGTCCAAGACGGTCAATTTCCACTCGGACGCGACCCGGGAGGACATCCGCAAGGTGTACCTACTCGCCTATCGGCTGGGATGCAAGGGAGTCACCGTATACCGGGACAAGAGCAGGGGAGAGCAGGTACTGAACATCGGCGAGGTGAACCGGGCGGAGCCGGCCGGAACGCCCGGCGCGCCGGTGAGGCAGTCCGGCTACGTCTCCACACGACCCCGTCCCGACACCCTTCTCGGGGTCACCAAGGAGATGAAGACCAGTTGCGGAAAGATCTACGTGACGATGAACTGCGACGAGAAGGGGATCTTCGAGGTGTTCAACCAGATGGGAAAGGCGGGCGGATGCGCCGCATCCCAGTCCGAGGCGATCGGGAGGCTCGTCTCCCTGGCCCTCCGCTCGGGGGTCAAGCCCGATATGATCGTCAAGCAGCTGAAGGGAATATCGTGCCACCTCCCGGCGTGGGCCGGAAACGGCGCGAAGATCATGTCGTGCGCGGATGCGGTAGCCAAGGCCGTCGAGTGGTACATCGACAACGTCAACCGGATGTTCCCCGCCCACGTGGAGCCGGGGGGACCCTCGTCCATCGCCTGCCGGGAGGACGTCCCCCGGCAGGTAAGCGCTCTCGGCAACGAGGGGTTCGAGATCTCGCGGGGAGCCTGTCCCGACTGCGGCAGCCAGGTCGAGATGCAGGAGGGGTGCCTCAAGTGCCGCTCGTGCGGATTCTCGGAGTGCTAACCGACTTCGAGGGTTCCATTCCCTCAGATCCCGGCAGTATGTCTTGAAGGCCCCGTTCGTAACGCTCGAGGGAATCGAGGGGTCCGGCAAGACAACGCAACTGGGGCTTCTGTCCGAATACCTCGCCGGGAAAGGAATCCCTCATATCGTTACCCGCGAGCCGGGGGGAACTCCTCTGGCCGACGAGATCCGCGCGCTTCTGCTCTCTCCGCGCGAGGAGCGCGTCTTCCCGGAGACCGAACTGCTCCTCTACGAGGCAGCGCGCGCCCAGCACGTTCGCACGGTCATCCTTCCCGCCCTCTCCTCGGGGAAAGCCGTCCTGTCCGACCGCTTCAGCGACGCCACCACCGCCTACCAGGGGTTTTCCCGGGGGATCGACGCCGCCCGGATCGAGGGTCTGAACGCCTTCGCCTCCGGGGGACTCGTCCCGGACCTCACCCTCCTCTTCGACATCGACCCCGAGGAAGGCTTCCTGCGCCTCCACGGACGGGGAGGCCCGGCGGATCGCATGGAGTCCGAGGCCATCGAGTTCCACCGGAAGGTCCGGGACGGGTACCTTAGCCTGCAGGCGGAGCACCCGGGCCGGATCGTCCGGATCGACGGGGCGCTTCCGGCCGACGAGGTGTTCCGTCGCGTGCGGGCGGAAACCGCGGCCCGGTTTCGATGGTAGGGCCGTTCGGGGGCATACGCGGGCAGGACCGTGCGGTCGCCCTCCTTGCGCGCTACCTCGAATCCGGCAGCGTTCCCCCCGGCCTTCTCTTCTTCGGGGAGGAGGGGATCGGGAAAGAAACGGCGGCGGCCGGCTTCGTTTCGGCCCTCTTCTGCCGACATCGGGGGTCCGGCGGCGGCTGCGGTACGTGCCACGACTGCCGGCTTCTCGTTTCGGGATCCCACCCGAATTTCGTGCGCGTATCCCCGGAAAACCAGCACATCCTGATCGATGACATCCGTCGCCTCCAGGAAGAGTTGTCGCTCAAGGCGTTTTCGGACAGGCCCCGCGCCGTCGTCATTACCCCGGCGGACAGGATGACGGTCCAGGCGGCGAACGCGCTCTTGAAAACCCTCGAGGAACCTCCGCCGGGGGCGCACCTCCTGCTCGTCGCGCACCGGATTTCCCGTCTCCCCCCCACGATCGTCTCCCGCTGCCAGAAGGTCTCTTTCTCTCCCCTTCCGGCGAGGGAGGTGGAGGAAATCGTGGCCGGCGTCCCCGGAGTCGGCGACCGCCATTCCCGCGAGGAGATCCGCGGGGCGGCGGCCTGCTCGGGGGGAAGCCCCGGAAGGGCGCTCGAGGTGCTGAATGAATCGGAAGGGGAGCGGGAGAGATGGGTCCGCCTCTTTTCCTCGCCCGACCCGGCGGGTATCGCATCGGCCGCAGCCTCGTGGAAGGGAGCGGGGGACCTCTCGCGGAAGGTCGCTGCCCCCCTCTCCCTCGTGCGGGACATCACCCTCTTATCTTCCGGTGCGGAAATGGGTATAATAAATGAGGATTTGAAGAACGCGCTGCGGGACGCCGCCGGCCGAAAGACGTCCGAGGAATGGGGCCGGGCGTTCCAGGCGCTTCTCTCCATGTCCCGCATGCCTCCGCAGGCGCAGAAGCAGCTCATGGTGGAGGCTTTTTTGTTCGCACTCCACGGGAAAGGATAGGTTCCACAATGGATCTGGCCGGAATCCGATTTCGGGGTCTCTGCAAGATGAACCATTACGACTGCACCGGGACGCCCCTTGGAAAGGGGGACTACGCGGTCGTGATGACCGACCGGGGCCCGGCGCTGGGCGAGGTCATCCAGCGGATCGACAACGTCACCTTCACGTTGGAGAAGGCCTCTTTCCCGAAGGTGGTGCGGGGAGCCTCGGCCGACGACCTGCGCGCTCATCAGGAAAACGTCAGGCGTGAGACCGACGCCCACGCCTTTTGCCTCTCCCGCATCGAGGCACGGAAACTCCCGATGAAGCTGATCCGAACCGAGATCCTTCTCGACCGGAGCAAGTCGATCTTCTACTTCACGGCAGACGGGCGGATCGATTTCCGGGAGCTGGTCAAGGACCTGGCCCACGAAATGCGGACACGAATCGAGATGCGACAGGTCGGCGTGCGCGACGAGGCGAGGATGGTGGGGGGCATAGGCCCCTGCGGCAAGGAACTCTGCTGCGCCTCCCACCTCTCCGGATTCGAGCCGATTACCGTAAAGATGGCCAAGGACCAGGGGCTCGCGCTCAACCCGGCGAAACTCTCCGGCGTCTGCGGAAGACTGATGTGCTGCCTCATCTACGAGCACAGGTCGTACACGCGGAACAAGGCGTGCGGGACCTGCGCCGCGGACCGGAGCGGGAAGGACGCTCCCCCGCCCGAGGGAACGGAGGACCTCTCCTTCCGGTTCGGCGACGAGGAGGGAGGGTAACGCTGAAGGAGACGTTCTACATCACGACCCCCATCTACTACGTGAACGACGTCCCCCACATCGGGCACGCCTACACGACGATCGCGTGCGACGCGCTTGCGCGATGGCACAGGATGAAGGGGCAGAAGGTCTTCTTCCTCACGGGAACCGACGAGCACGGGGAGAAGGTGACCAAGAGCGCCACCCAGCAGGGGATCTCGCCGAAGGAACTGGCCGACCGCGTCGTCACCCGCTTCCAGGGGCTCTCCGAAGCGCTCACCATCAGCAACGACGGATTCATCCGGACATCCGAGCCGCGCCACTACGCCTCCGTCCAGGACATCTTCCGGAAATCGCTCGCCAACGGGGACATTTACCTCGGCGTGTACGAGGGATGGTACTGCACACCCTGCGAGTCGTACTGGACCGACCTGCAGCTGGTGGACGGAAGCTGCCCCGATTGCGGGAGGCCGGCTTCGAGCCGGAAGGAACCTTCCTATTTCTTCCGGCTGTCCAAATTCCAGAAGCCGCTTCTCGATTACTACGAGAAGAACCCGAAGTTCATCCGCCCGGAGAGCCGCCGGAACGAGGTCATCGCTTTCGTAGAGGCAGGCCTGAACGACCTGTCCGTGTCGCGCACCTCGCTCTCGTGGGGGATCCCGGTCCCCGGCGCGGACGGGCACGTCATCTACGTCTGGTACGACGCCCTGACGAACTACATCACGGGCCTCGGATACCCGAAGCGGACCGAGGCGTTCGACGCCTTCTGGCCGGCGGACGTCCACATGGTCGGGAAGGACATCCTCCGGTTCCACGCCATCTACTGGCCGGCGTTTCTCCTGTCCGCCGGCATTGCGCCGCCCCTGGGCGTCTTCGCCCACGGATGGTGGACCGTCGAGGGGCAGAAGATGAGCAAGTCCCTGGGCAACGTGGTCGACCCGTACGATATGGTGGAGACGTACGGGGCCGACGCCTTCCGCTACTTCCTTCTCCGCGAGGTGCCGTTCGGAAAAGACGGCGACTTCTCCCGGAAGTCGCTCGTGGACCGGATCAACTCCGACCTCGCGAACAACCTGGGCAACCTTCTGAACCGGTCTCTCAACATGCTGGGCAAATACTTCGGCTCCGTCGTCCCCTCTCCGTCCGCGCCCGACCTGTCCGACGATGCGCTGGCAGGCGCCGCCCGCGAAATCCTGCCCGCCGTGGACGCGGCGATGGAGGAGGTGGAGTTCCACAAGGTGCTCGCGGCCGTCCTTTCCCTTTCCGACGCGGCGAACAAGTACATCGACACGAACACCCCTTGGGCCCTGGCGAAGGACCCCGCGCGGAAGGACCGGCTCGGGACCGTCCTCTACCACGCCCTCGAGGCGGCGAGGATCTCCGTGTTGCTGATGGCTCCGTTCATCCCCACGGCAGCGCAACGGATGTGGGAGGCGCTGGGATGCGGCGACAGCGTCGAGAAGGCGACCCTCTCCGAGGCCGGCCGCTGGGGGGCCTTGCGGGTCGGGGCCACGCTTCCCCGCTCGACGATCGCCTTCCCCCGTTTAGAAGAGGCGGGCGGGGGACACTCCTGACGCTCCGGAATGTCCCCCTGACCGAAACCCGATGTACTTCGATACACACGCCCACCTGGACCTTCCGCCTCTCTGCGACGAGGAGGACGACGTCGTCCGCCGCGCCCGGGAGGCGGAGGTAACCCACGTCGTAACGGTCGGGATCCACCCGGAAAGCGATGAGCGGGCGATCGAGATCGCACACCGGCACGGGGGGGTCTACGCGGCCGTGGGGCTGCCGTGGATCCCCCC
>JBFKGZ010000010.1:0-33784 GCA_041633075.1 Candidatus Deferrimicrobiaceae bacterium
CGGGCCGACGTGCGTGGTTCCCAAACCGAACTCCTCGACACGTTCCTGAAACTTGGCTATCTGTCCCCCGAATCGCTGAAGAAACTCAAGGCGAGCGGTACGAGGAAGGGGGTTCCGGCGGTGGAGGCCGCGCTCGTTTCCGGCATTCTCGCTCCCGACGCAAAGGGGTGGGTCCTCGCGAATTCCCTGGGGATACCCTACCTCGAAGTCGATTCGGATGCGTTACCGCTTTCCCTCTCCGATATCCTTCCCGAGGCGATCGCACGCGAGAATATGGCGGTTCCCATCTTCCGGGAGGAAGGACGGCTCACTCTCGCCGTTGCCGACCCGTTCCGCCGGGAGGCGTTCTCCCGGATCGAAGAGATTACCGGCCTGGTCGTAAGGCTTGTCGTCTGTCCGGTCCGCTCGATCACGCGAATACTCGACCGCTTCTACCCCGAGGCTCTTCCGCTTTCCCTCGAGGAGGTATCCGGCGGAACGATCGACCGGCAGGAAGCCGGGGAATGGCTTGCCCGGGGCCGGGTCAGACGGCTGGCGGAGAAGGTCCTCCTCCACGCCGTCAAGACCGGGATTTCCACCGTCCGGGTATCCCCCTCCGGCCGGAGCGTGGCGGTCTACGGAGACTCGGGAAGCCGGAAATCGCTTCTTCTCTCCTTTCCGCTGCGCTTCCGTGAGGCACTCGTAAGCTCCTTTCTGGAACTGGCGGGGGTATCCGCAAGCCGTGAGTCCGTGCTGGAGTCCACCTTCCAGATGGAAACGGCGACCGGCGTCCGTGCCTTCCGGATCAGTTTTCTGCGGGGGCTCTCCGGGGTGGAAGCGGTCGTGAAGGTTCTGCCCGATCTCCGCTCGGCCATCGCGCTGGATTCGATCGGGTTTCTCCCGGATCAGACCGAGGTAACCCGACGTTTCCTTTCGATGCGGGACGGCCTGGTCCTCGTTTCCTCCCCGGGAACCGAGGGTGTGGCGACCACGATCTTTGCGATGCTCAGGGAATCGTACCGGACGGGAAGCCGCGTCGTCACCGTCGAGGAGATCCATCGTTTCCGAAACGACGGGTACATCCAGCTGGAACGCTCGGAGGTCGAGGAGCGATTCGGGGAAACATGGGCGCGCCTTGTCGAGACGCTCGAACCCGACGCCCTGATGATCGAGTCCGTCAACGGGCCGAAGGAACTTCTCGACCTTGTCCACCTCGCCAGGAGAGGCGTGCCCGTGTTCTGCGGGGTGCGGGGGATGAACCTCGTCCAGACGCTCCGGTCCCTGTTATCCCTGGAAGTCGATCCGTTTTTCCTTGTGCGCGTGGTGCGGCTCGTAATGCACCAGCGGCTTGTCAACCTCCTTTGCCCCGATTGCCGCCTGGCCGTGCCGGCCGTACCTTCGTTTCAACTCGCGGGGGAGAGTCACCGGGAAAGGCTCCGGATGATGGTCCAGGAGGTTACGCTCTACGTTCCGGCAGGATGTTCCCGCTGCCAGGGAACGGGGTTTTCCGGGAAAATGGCTTTGTTCGATCTGCTCCCGTTTACCCCCGGCGTCCAGAACGAAATTCTTTCCGATGTGCCCCTGGAGAAGAGGCTTGCGCGTATCGTCGAGGAGAATTCGCAATCCGTATTCTCCTCGGTGGAGGATCTGTTGCGGCGGGGGATGGTAACATTCGAGGATGTTCTTCCGTTTTTCCGATAGGGGGTGGAAGGAGACTGCGATGGGAAGTGCAACGGTCCTGACCTGCTCGGGCGCCGGGAGGGTGGCATGAAAGAACGGACGCTGAACCGGATGTTTCTGAATCGGATCGACGAAGGGCAAAATTCCGTCCGGTATCTCGTCCCGCACGAAGGGAAGTGGGTTCCGATGACCTACCGGGAGGTCGGATCCGCAGTGCGGGAGATGGCGAACGGACTGATGGCCCTTGGCCTTTCCCGGGGCGACAAGGTGGCGATTCTTTCCGGCACGCGCGTGGAGTGGTGTCTGGCGGACATCGCCGTCATCCTCGGAGGATTCGTCACGGTTCCGATCTACCCGTCCAGCCTTCCCGACCAGGTAGGGTACATACTGGGGCATTCGCAAGCCCGTGTGGCCTTCGTGGAGGACGGGATGCAGTGGAACAAGGTCGCAGGCGTCTGGAAGGATCTCCCCTCCCTGTCCACGGTGGTCCTGTTCACCGGTCCTTCGGAAGGTAAGGAGAAAACGATCGACCTTCCCTATCTCCGCTCGAAGGGGATCGAATACGCGGCGGCCAACCCGGAGGATTTTTCCCGGCGCACGGAGGAGATCCGCCCCGAGGACGATCTGACGCTTATCTACACTTCCGGGACCACCGGCCCGCCGAAGGGGGTGGTGACCCGGCACAGCAACTACGTCTTCATCGTAACGTCCAGCCTCGAGGCTGTCGCGATCGCGAAGGGCGAGACATTTCTCCAGTTCCTCCCCCTGGCGCATTCCCTGGGCAGGCTTGAGCACTTCCTCACGTTCGACTCCATGGCGATTTCCGCGTTTGCCCGGGACATCCAGACGGTCGGAGAGGACCTTGCGCTCGTACGGCCCGAGATCATGGTGAGCGTCCCCCGCCTGTACGAGAAGTTCTACGCACGGGTGCTCGCCAAGGTGGAGGAGGACGGGGGGCTGAAGAGGATGATATTTCACTGGGCGATCGGCATCGGGCGGGAGGTGTCCCGGCGCCGCCAGCGCAAGGAAGCGGTTGGCGGCCTCCTCGCTCTCAAGTTTGCCGTGGCGGAGAGGCTCGTGTTCCGGAAAATCCGGGAACGGATGGGCGGCCGGTTCCGGTTCGCCATCTCCGGGGGCGCGCCGCTTTCGCCGGAGATCGCCGAGTTCCTGCATGCTTTGGGCGTATTGATCCTCGAGGGATACGGGCTCACGGAGGACTCCACCGTCACCGCGGTCAACCGCTACGACTCCTACAAATTCGGAACGGTGGGGAAGGCGCTTCCCGGCACCGAGATCCGGATCGCTCCCGACGGGGAGATCCTCGTACGGGGCCCCCATGTGTTCAAGGAGTACTTCCGCGACCCGGAGGCGACGCGGGAGGCGATCGACGCCGAGGGCTGGCTTCACACCGGGGACATCGGGGAGCTGGACTCGGAGGGGTTCCTGCGGATCACGGACAGGAAGAAGGACATCATCGTGACGTCGGGCGGGAAAAACGTCGCGCCCCAGAACGTGGAGAATATGCTCAAGAACGACAAGTTCGTCAGCCAGGCCTTCGTCTACGGGGACCGGCGGAAGTATCTCACCGCCCTCATCACCCTCTCCGGCGAGGATATCGTGAAGTGGGCGGAGCAAAACGGGATCCCGGAGAGGGATCCGGTTCTCCTTGCCCGGAACCCGGGGGTGGAGGCGATGATGCGGTCGCGCGTCGACGAGATCAACCGCCAATTGGCTACGTTCGAGCAGGTAAAGAAATTCGTCCTGCTCGGTGCCGACTTCACCCAGGAGACGGGGGAGCTCACACCCACGCTCAAGGTGAAGCGCAAGGTGGTCATCAAGAAGTACGGGAACCTTCTGGATGCCCTGTACCAGAAAGACTGACGAACCCGTTGCCCACCTCGGTTTACGAAATCAACAGCATGCCGGAAAAGGAGCGCGAAGCGCTGCTCTCGATCCTCCTTCCGCGCACCCTCCTGAGGAGGTTCTCGATCGAGTCGGAGACGTTCCGGAACGACAAGGGGATCCGGTGCGTCAAGTTCGTGTGCCCCGAACGGATGCCTTTTTTCCAGGTGGAGCTCCGGCGCGACCCGGGCGATCGGGATGCGGCGTATTTCCTCGATGTTTCCACATCGGCGTTCGGGCAGATGGAGATCTCCTTCGTCATCGTGAACGACCCCGATGGCGAGAGGTTCGACATCGACGTGGACGAGCACGGGCAGGACACGTATTTCGGGACGGCCCGCCGGAACATACCCGAGGAGATCCGGGCGATGAAGGCGGGGCTGGCCCCCGGGCAGGTCCGGCGAGGACTGAAGGCAATGAGGGAGATCGTCGGCGGCTGGGAGGCGGTCTTCAGCGACCTCGGGCACAAGTTCTTCTTCCTCGAACCGCTGACCTACAACAGCGCCATCCTTTACGAAAGATCCGGCTTTTCATACCTGCGCGGCGGTGAGAAGATGAGGGAGATCGACCGGGAGTTCCGCCCCGGTGGCGCTCTCCATGACCATCTTGACGGAAGCACGCCGTTCCGCATGCCCGGCCAGGAGAAGACGGTGAGGGGAAGAAGCTGGGCGATCCACGACGGGATCCTGGACGAGCCGTGGGAGAGCCCGAAAATGTGCAAGACGATCGGAGTCCACGGGGGAACTTCCACTTTCACGGGGGAGGGATATTGATGATCCGGCGTTTGGCAATCGTCCTGGTGCTTCTCCTCATGGCCTCCGGTTCCCGGGGGGAGGAGGCGGACCGCCCCAAGATCTTCCTCGAGAAGAAGATCTTCGCCGAAACCTCGACGGGGCGGAAAAGCTTCTACGAGGTGCACACGGTCGCGAAAGGGGAGACCCTGTGGAAGATCCTAAGGGAAAAGTCCCCGCTCTTTCCCCAGGATTATCCCTCCCTGCTCCGTGCGTTCCGGCGTGCCAATCCCAAGGTGAAGGACCCGGGAAGGCTCCTAGCCGGTGAGAAGATCCTTGTCCCGGCCAGCGCCAGCATGAAGTCCGCCCGCCTGGTGCAGTCGGGCAGATCGGTCGCCTACCGGATCCGGAAAGGAGACACCCTCTCGGAAATCCTGGCCTCCCGGGGAGTCGTGCGCAAGAACCTCTCCCGCTACCTGGCCGCCGTTGCGGAGATAAACGAGTCCGTTCGCGACGTGAACGTGATCCAGGCGGACAAGACCGTTCTGATCCCCACGGAAGCATATTTTGCGGAGGCGGTGGAGGTCGCCGAGGCGCCTCCCGTGTCCGGGACGTTCGAGGTCGCGATGACGCGGGACGTCCCGCCGGAACCGGGTAGCGAGGCGCTGCAGCCTGCGATACCGGAGTCCCAGGTAGCGGCGCCCTCTCCGTCGTCCGCCGAATCGGGCGCCGTGATTTCCGGGGGCAAGGCGGAGGTGCCGGTGCTTCCTCCGCTCCCCCAGCCGAAATACCCCTATCGCGGCCTGCTTTCGGACCTGGTTATCGGACTGGGGGAAACGTGGGTAGACCGGGGGACGCTCTACCTTCCGATTCCATCGGGCGGAGAGGTCGTTCTCAATCTGGAGGAGTACCCTATCGTCCGCTTCTCGGGGGGAATCCACGCACTGATCGATTTCCGGGGTGCTCTGCCGGAAGAGATTCGCCGGTTGATCACGGAGACATGGAAGAATTACCGCGTGGTCCCGATGGACAGGGCACAAGGCGCGCTGGAATTGATCGGCCGTCTCCTGGGCGCCTCCGGGTACCATTCCGTAAAGGAAGGATTCGCCCACCCTCCGGTCATCGGGGAAGAGCTGTCGGTCATCCTCCCCGCCCGCTGGGTGATCCTCCGGACGAGCCAGAGCCTGCTCAACGGGGAGATCATCCTGATCAAGGAGGTTCCCGAAAAACCGGATCACGACCTCTCGATGGTCCTGCGATATTCGGATCGGGTCGGGATCCGGGTTCTTCCGTTCGCTTACGACCCATCCGCGTACGAAGGGTTTCTCGTGGGGCTCGACCCGGTGCAGGAGATGGAGGAGGAGCGTCCCGTGGAGCCGCTTCCGAAAAGCGGCCTCCAGGCGCTCGATTTCACACTCGAACTCTTGGGTATTCCGAAGGAGGACGAGAAACGAATACGCATCGGCGGAAAAGGGGAGTCCTTCCTTCTGACCGTCCAGCCGGAGAGGGTCTTCGAAACGGGGGGAAAGCAGTTCGTTGTCGACACCGGGAAAATGTCCGCCTCCCTCCTGACAATCATGCGGAACTCGGGGTACAGCGTACTCACCATCGGCGTGAGCGAGCCCGGCAGGTCGGTCTTCCTGAGAGTTCTTGACGCAGCCGGGATTCCCTACGAGGAACGGAAGGAGTACCTGCTTGCCGGAGGAAAGGACAAAGGATTCGAGGTTCGTGCGACCGGAACGTTTCTGACTTCCCGCGACTGGCTCGAGGGCAGAAAGGTCCGGGAGGTGATTCTTATACGGGGGAAAGCGCACTCCGCCACGAGAGACCTGATGAGGGAAGTCGGAGTGGAAATTGTGGGGCGGTAGCTGTGCGATGAAATGCGGGTGAACGTTCTTCGGCTGCCGGGGCAACGGGGATGGTAGCGTCGGGCAAGGATAGCCCGGGGAAACGGAGACCCGAGAAAATGTCCCTCTTTGGCCTGGCGAGTTTTCAGCCTCGTCTGGCCATCGTCCTGTTCCTCCTGACGGTTACCGTCGCCGTGGTGGGATTCCGGATTTCGCGGGATTCGGGAATTCGGCGGGTGGATGCTCTGGTGCGCGGTGCGCAGCGGGCTTTTTCCGTCCCGCAAAAGGAGAAGGCGAAACCCCGGAGGCCGGAGGAAGTGGAGGCGCTTGTCAGGGAATGGACGGGTGCCCAGATCACCCTCCCCCGGGAGGAGGAGCTGTTCACGTACACCGGGGTTGCCCGGGAGAAGATGGGCAGGCAGGTGGCGGCGGTCATTCGCCTGTCATTCTCGGGGGAGCGGTACCTCCTTCTCGTCGTTCGCCGGGAGATGATCGGCAGGGCGGGGTCCCCCGATTCCCTGTTTTCGGAATCCGGTTTCCTCTCCGGGGAGAAGGACGGAATGGCCTACGTGTTCTGGGAGCGTGAGGGAGTATCGTATCTGGTTGTGACGGGTGCTGATCTCGAGCATGCGTTCGACCTGGTCAGGCGGTATTTCACCTGACCGGGGAGGAGCCGGCGGGACCGACAGGAGGGCATGGGATGATCGTCGCCAAGAGAATGATGCGGAACCCGGTGTTTCTGGACGAGGACAACTCGATGAAGGAGGCGATGGACATCCTGAAGGACCGGGAGATCCGGCACCTCCCGGTGCTGAAGGGAGGGAACAAGCTCGTGGGGATCCTGACCGAAACGGACATCAAGCAGGCGTCTCCCTCTCCCGCCACGGCCCTCGAGATACGCGAGGTGTACTACCTTCTCGACAAGATCAAGGTGAAGCAGATCATGACGAAGCGCCCGTACACCATTTCTCCCGCCGCTCCCATCGAGGAGGCGGCGATGGTCATGCGGGACAAGAAGATCGGGTGCCTTCCCGTCGTGGAGGAGGGGAGGCTCGTCGGCATCCTGACCGAGACCGACATCCTCGACGCGTTCATCGAGTCGATGGGCGTCCGCGGACCGGGGTACCGGATCGAACTGGCACTGCCCAATACGGGCGGGGTGCTCTTCGAGGTGGTAAAGCTCCTCAAGGACTTCGACGCGAACATCGTGTCCATGGCGACCACTTCCTCCGACTCCCCGGAGAGGAAGGTCCTCATCCTGCGGATCGAGACGAAAAACTACAAGGTGCTCAAGACGGCACTCAGGAAAAGCGGGTATGATATTCTCTCGGCCGATTGACCGGGGTCAAGGAACCGGAGGGATGGAATCGGCATCGTATGAAAAGGCGGGCAGTTACCTGCTCAAGGAGGTGTTGCGGATGAGAACGGATGTGGAGATGGTGCTTGAAAAGATTCGCCCGGCCCTGCAGGCGGACGGAGGAGACGTTGAACTCGTCGACGTACAAGGGGGCGTGGTGAAGGTGCGACTGACCGGTGCGTGCGGAGGATGCCCCATGGCGAGCGTAACCCTGAAAAACGGGATCGAGGCGCTGCTGAAAAAGGAGATCCCCTCGGTTGACCAGGTGATCTCCGTATAGTCCAAACACGCATAAGGAGGCGGGATGGCGCACAGGATCAACGAGGAATGCATCGCCTGCGGCGCATGCGCTCCGGAATGCCCCGAACAGTGTATTGCGGAGGGAGATCCCATCTACATCATCGATGCAGGAAAGTGCACGGACTGTGCGGCCTGTGCGGGGGTGTGCCCGACCGCGTCGTGCATTCCGGCCTGACCGGACGCGCGAGGGTCTACGGGTCGCCGCGGTACGCTCGAGGAGCCGAACGTTGCGCAGTCCGGAACGGAATATGGAAACCGGGAAGCGGAACGACACGGTTCCGCCTCCCGGTTGTTTTCCCCGCGGCGGATCGTCGGATCGTCGTTTCCGGCCGATCCCTTCAAAAAAGCTTTCTCACCTCGCTGTCGAAGGCGGTCCGGCCCAGGGACCCCACGTGAACGTTCCGGATCCTGCCGTCCTTCCCGACAAAAACAGTGGTCGGCAGAGAGAAGACGCCTCCGTAAGCCCTCGTGGTGGCGAGGTCCCCTAAGAGGATCCGGTACTCGATCCGGTACCTCATGACAAAGGCCGGAAGGTTCTCCCGGGTGTCCGTGTCCAGGGAGATTCCCACAAGTTCGAATCCCCTGTCCTTGTACTTGTTGTAGACATCGACGAAGCCCGGAATCTCCTCGAGGCAGGGGGCACACCAGGTGGTGAAGAAGTTGATCACGGTTGGTTTTCCCAGAAAATGCGAGGAATCGACGACGTTGCCGCTTACGTCTCGCAAGGAGAAGGCCGGTGCGTCCGATCCCTCGCGCGGGAGGAATCCGTCCCGCGTTCCTGCCCCGTCGTCCAGTTTTCCGCGGTGGGTGTTCAGGTAAAGGAAAAGGGCCCCCGTGAGCGCAAGGACCAGAACCCCGGCAAGCGCCAGGGAGGATTTTTTCATCGGGAAACCTCCGCGAATCGCTACTGACCCCGTTTCGCCCGGTGGTTTATCGGGGGGTTGTGCACCATGTTATTGTAGAGGTATAAGGATGAAACGAAAAGCCCGCTCTTTTAATCAAAAAGCAGGGCGGCGGTCGGTGAAACCGGAAATATAACCAAATTCCGGCCGGGAGGGACAGCGATGGCAGAATGGACGATGGAAGAAGTGCTGCGCCTGGCGCTCCGGCATGAGATGGAGAATTTCGGTGAGTACAAGAAAGCCTCGGAAGAAGCCGAGAATCCCGCAATCCGAGCGATGTTCAAGTTCCTGGCGGACGAGGAGATGAGCCACATCAAGCTCATCCGGGACAAGATGGCAGAATTCAAGGTGAAGGAATAGGGAGAAACGCCGTTGGCGCACATCTTCTTCGACCATATCTCCACGACGCCCCTCGACCCGCGCGTGCTCGAGGCGATGATGCCGTATCTGACCGAACGGTACGGGAACCCGTCGTCCCACATTCACGACCAGGGCCAGCAGGCGTTGAAGGGGATAGACGCCGCCCGGGCGGAGGTGGCCGGACTGGTCAACGCGAAACCGGAGGAAATCGTCTTCACCTCCGGCGCGACCGAGGCGAACAACCTTGCCATAAAGGGAGCCGCGGAGGCCCAGGCGAAGAAGGGGAAGCACCTGGTGGTATCCGAGGTGGAGCACTTTTCCGTCCTGAATGCCCTCCTGCCCCTCCGCAACCGGGGATACGCGGTTACCACCATAAAAGCCGACGCCGACGGAAAGGTGGACCCGGACGATGTGCGAAAGGCGATCCGCGCCGACACCGTACTCGTCTCGGTGATGCACGCCAACATGGAAATCGGCACCATAGAACCCATCGAAGAGATCGGGCGGATCGCCCGGGATCGGGAGGTCCTTTTTCACACGGATGCGACGGGGTCGGCGGGTCACATCCCGCTCGATGTGAAGACGGCGGGGGCGGACCTGGTCACGCTGTCGGCGCACAATTTCTACGGGCCCAAGGGAACCGGGGCTCTCGTGGTGCGGGAGGGAGTCAGGCTTGAATCCCAGATCGACGGCGGCTTCCAGGAAATGGGCTTCCGCGCCGGGACGGAAAACGTCCCCGGAATCGTCGGGATGGGACGGGCGGCAAGAATCGCCTCCGAGGAGATGGGGGAATGGTCTCCCCGCCTGCGCCGGCTGGAGAAACGGCTGCGCGAGGGCGTCGCCTCCTCGGTGGAGCATCTCCACTTCACCGGCCACCCCACGGACCGGCTCCCCGGCCACGTGAGCTTCTGGGTCGAGTACGCGGAAGGGGAGTCCTTGCTGCTGTTCCTATCCCTTAACGGCGTGATGGCGGCCTCCGGGTCGGCGTGCAGCTCGAACCTGAAAGGTCGGGACGAGGAGGATCTGGTCGCCTCCCATGTGCTTCGGGCGATCGGGGTTCCGAGCGACATCTGTACGGGGTCGATCACCTTCAGCATGGGGAAGGGAAACACGGAGCAGGAGGTGGATCAGGTCCTGTCCGTATTGCCGGGGATCGTCCGGCGTCTGTGGGAGATGTCCCCCACCTATCTCGACTACCAGAAGAAGGTACTGCGGGGAGGGTAAACGACTATGGCGAGCGGGCCGTACAGCGCGAAGGTGATGGATCACTTCATGAACCCGAGGAATGTCGGCGAGATCGAGGAGGCCAGCGGCGTGGGCGAGGTAGGCAACCCGGCGTGCGGCGACATGATGCGACTCTATCTCAAGGTCGAGGGCGGGAAGATCGTGGATGCGAGATTTCGTACGTTCGGCTGCGGGGCCGCCATCGCCTCCAGCTCCATGCTGACGGAGATGATCAAGGGCAAGACGGTCGAGGAGGCGCAGGCCATCACGAACCAGAACGTCGCCGACGCCCTCGACGGCCTCCCGGCCGTCAAGATCCACTGCTCGGTCATGGCCGAGGAGGCGGTGAAGGCCGCCCTGGACGATTACCGGAAGAAGAACCCCGTCTGAGGAAGGCGGAACGATCGCGATGCTCGACCTGAACGAGATCGAAATCCTGCAGGTGGCCCTGGCCCACGAGAAACAGGCGAGGACGTTTTACGAGCGGCTGGCACGCCATCAGGGAGACACGCCCGGGGGGGACCTGTTCGCCTTCCTCGCCGAGGAGGAGCAGGGGCACATCCGCAAACTCTCCGCGAAGCACGGGATCCCCGAGTTCGAGGCGGACTGGGAGGAGAAGTACCTGCCGTACCTCATCGACCTGGACCGACTCGCCTGGGAGGAGGGGGTCGAAGCGGGAGGCGCCGAGGGGCCCGAGGCGCTCCGGAAGGGACTCTCCGTCGCGAAAAAGGCGGAATCGCACGCCATTGCCTTCTATCACGAGGCCGCGAAAGTCGTCGAGGACAGAAACACGCGGGACATGCTTTCCGAGCTGGAGTCCGAGGAAAGGATCCACCTCGCCAAGATCGAGGCACACCTGCAGGACCTGTAGGAGCCCCGCGGGGCAATCATCCGTTTCGGAGGGATGGGCATGAAGACATCAAATCCCCTTGATGTAATGCGGATGGCGCTGGAACGCGAGAAGATGGCGGTTCGGGACTATTCGGAATTCGCGAAGACGGCCAAGGAGCCGTCGATCCGGGAGATGTTCATTTACCTGGCGGAGGAGGAGAAAAAGCACGTAAAGCTCCTCGAGGACGAAATCGACCGGGAGCAGAATCAGGAGATGTAGGGCCGAATTACCGCAGAGGCGGCCTGTTTTCGCTCCTTTGCCGCGACGGGGCCGCCCGCGTCCGCCCGACGTTCGGGGGAGAGCGGGACGGGGCTTGGTACTGCGTTTCATAATTACGCCTGCATTCGAGCGCCGCTGCATCCTCCCCGCCTGCGTTACGCCCCTTGCGCCTTACGTAACAGTACGCCTCGGTCGCGCGCCTTGCCGGGCCGGCGCATCGACGCTCTCGGTGCCGTGACGAAAACATATACGTCGCCGTAATAATGAACCGCAGCACTTAGGCGAACCGGGGGATGATCCGATGCTTTCCCTCTACGACACCGTATCCAGGAAGAAGGTGCCGCTCGTTCCTCTTCGGCAGGATCGCGTCGGGATTTACACCTGCGGCCCCACCGTATACCGATACGTCCACATCGGGAACCTCCGGACCTACCTGCTGACGGACCTTCTTCTCCGGGCCGTCCGGTTCGCAGGCCTCACACCGTTTTCCGTCCAGAACATCACGGACATGGGGCACATGCACCAGGAGCAGCTCGAGCGGAGCGAGGACAAGGTCATTGCCGCCGCACGGGCCGCGGGAAAGACGGCCGGCGAGATCGCGGAGTTTTTCACCGAGGCCTATTTCCGGGATTGCCGCCGAATGAACTTTCTCCCCTCCGACGTCTACCCGCGCGCATCGTCCCACGTACCCGAGATGATCGCAGTGGCTGAGCAGCTGGAAAGGAAGGGTGGCACGTACGGCGGGGACGGGTATCTCTATTTCGACGTGACGAAGGCGAAGGGATACGGGGAGTTGTCCGGCGCGGTCCTGGGGGAGGGGGAGACGGCAGACCGCACGGACGAGTCGATCCATCTGCGGAAAAAACGTCCGGAGGACTTCTCGCTCTGGCTTGCAGCGGATCCCGGGCGGGAGTTCTGCTGGGAGAGCCCCTGGGGCCTGGGCTGGCCCGGGTGGCACATCGAGTGCGCGGCCATGGCGGGGAAGTACCTGGGTGCGGAATTCGATATCCACGTCGGGGGCGTGGACCTTCGTTTCCCCCACCATGAGAACTCCCGGGCGATGGCGATGACGGCCACCGGAGGACGTTTCGCCTGCTGCTGGGTGCACGCGGCGCACCTGCTTGTCGACGGGCAAAAGATGTCCAAGTCGCAGAAGAACGAGTACACGCTGGACGACCTCGAGGCGCGGGGGGTAACCCCGATGGACTTCCGGTACCACTGCCTCACCCTGCATTACCGGTCGCCGATGAACTTCACCTGGGAGGCGCAGTCGGCCTCCGCGAAGGCGCTTCTGCGACTGAAAGAGATGTTCGCCGCGAAAACGGGACCGGCGGGCGCGGGCGACGGAAGGAGGAAGGCGGAGGAGTACCGGCGCCGCTTCCGCGATGCGATCGAGGACGATCTGAACGGGCCCCGGGCGCTTGCCGTGGCCCACGAGGCGGCCCGGTCGGGCCTTCCCGGCGATCTGTTGAGGGAGCTTGCCGGAGAGTGGGACGCGGTACTCGGGGTGGGGCTGCTCGAGGCGGCCCCCGGGGACGCAGCCGCAGAGGGATCGCCGCCGGAGGAGATTGCCCCGGGAGAGGTGGTCGATCTCGCGCTTCGCCGCGACCGGTGCCGGCGCGAGCGCAAATTCGCGGAGGCGGACGCCCTGCGCGCGAAGATCCGGGAAGCCGGGTACGAGGTAATCGACAGGAAGGATGAGCCCGCAAGGCTGAAGAAACGATGAAATCATGGAAGAAGGAGCCCATTGTGCCGGTCAGGACGATCGATGACCTCATGGAGATAGCCCACGGATACCAGCGTTCCATGGTCCTTTTCGCGGCGCTCGACCTCGGCGTGTTCTCTGCTCTTGCCGATGGGCCCGCCGACGCCGCCCGGCTTGCCCGCCGTCTTTCCGCGGATACGCGCCGTCTCTCCATCCTCATGAACGCTCTCGTGGGGGTGGGGCTTCTCGGAAAACACGGATCGACCTACCGGAACAGCGAGATTGCCGGCCGCTTCCTCGCGGACGGCCCCCTGTCCAAGGCGTCCATCCTCCTGCACCATCTGGACTGCTGGCCGGAGTGGACGATCCTGGCAGGAAAGATCCGCGTCGGCAGGAAAGCGCCCGGAAAGGGGAACGCGTACCAGGAGAATTTCATCCGGGGGATGGAGGACAACGCCCGGGAACGGGCCGTCCTCGTGGCGAAGCAGATTCCCGTGCGGGAGGGGGAGCGGGTGCTCGACCTGGGGGGCGGCCCCGGAACCTACGCGGTCGAGTGGGCGAAGCGGTACCCCGGTGCGCACGTGACGGTGTTCGACACCCCGGAAACGCTCTCGGTCACCAGGAAAATCCTTGAAGAGAAGGGCGCATCCCGGCTGGTCGCCCTGCGGGAGGGCGATTTCCTGCGGGACCGGATCGGGGGGCCGTACGACTTCGTCTGGATCTCCCAGATCCTCCATGCCTATTCGGAAAAAGATTGCCTGTTTCTTCTGCGCAAGGTCCGCAAGGCGCTCGCCCGAGGAGGGCGGGTGGCCGTACAGGAATTCCTGCTGGAACAGGGCGGAACGTTTCCTCCCGGCCCCGCGTTTTTCTCCGTTCACATGGTGGCAATGACCGAAGGGGGAAAAGCTTATACGACAGAAGAGGTTGCTTCGATGTTCAAAGCAGCCGGGTACCGGCGGGTGACCCGGGGCAAACCGGACATCCGGGGGGTAGGAATCATCTCGGCGCACACCTGAAGGCGTCTCCCTCTCCGTTAAAGATTATTGTCCCCCCTCCGATGAAAGATTGATGGGGGGGAAGATGAAAACCGCCCTGCGCATTCTGGTCGTGGACAACGACGAATCCATCCGTGACGTGATGGTCCGCCTTCTCGAGGCGGAAGGCCACGAGGTGACGCTGGCAGTGAGCGGAGAGGACGGGCTGGACCTCTTCCGGGAGCACCCCTTCCCCCTGGTGATCACGGACATTGATCTGGAAGGAATGGACGGCATCCAGCTGTTGCAGGAGATCAAGAAGATCGATCCCAACTCGCTTGTGGTGATCATCACGAGCTACGGCTCCATGGAAACGGCGGTGAAGGCTCTTCGGTACGGGGCATATGACTATCTCTTCAAGCCGTTCGAGGACCGGGATCTCGTGACGTCGGTGGTGGACCGGGCGGTGGAGAAGAACTGCCTCTTGCAGGAAAACCAGTCCCTGATCGAATCTCTCCGGCGAAGCAAGGAGGAACTCGAAGAGCTCAATCTCAAGCTTCGGGAAATGGCCGTACGGGACGGCCTCACCGGATTGCACGACCACCGGTATTTCCAGGATACACTCACCACCGAGGTGGCACGCGCAAAGCGCCACGGGCGCGTCTTTTCTCTGCTGTTCCTGGACGTGGATTATTTCAAACGGTACAACGACGTGAACGGTCACCTGGCGGGCGACGCGGTTCTCAAGGGACTTGCGCGCATTTTTCAGGAGGGACTGCGGGCAACGTCCACGATCGCCCGGTACGGAGGTGAGGAGTTCATCATCCTGCTGCCCGAGACCGGGAAAAGCGGGGCGTTGAAAGCCGCCGAGTGTATCCGCCGGCGTGTTGCGGATCATCTGTTTCCGGGGGAGGAGAGGCAGCCGTCGGGGAATCTGACGATCAGCATCGGCGTGGCCACCTTCCCCGAGGACGGCACGGAACGCGATGCCCTGATTCAGAGCGCCGATCGGGCGCTGTACCGGGCGAAGCAGGACGGCCGGGACCTGGTATTCGCGTATACGTAATACCGCGGCGCATTCCGGACGCCGGAAGATCCGGGGAGCAGGCAGCGGCAATATCGCCTCCGGGGCTTGACCGGAGACGAAAAACGGGAGGCCCGATGTGCCTCCCGACGTGTGTCGATGGTGGGCGCTACAGGATTTGAACCTGTGACTTCCACCGTGTGAAGGTGGCACTCTACCGCTGAGTTAAGCGCCCGCGGGAATTCCTATTTTACCTTTCCCCCCGAACGCATCAAGCGATTTTTCCCCTTAAAACGAAAGCTGCGCGCCGACGTACGGCCCTTTCAAATCGAGGTCGGCGAGGAGGTCGTCCTCGTCCGCCTTCAGGTCGATGTAGCGATAACCGCCCTGGATCCGGAGGAAGGGAAACGGGACGAGGGAGACGAACGCGTCCGCCTCGTACAGGTGGTCCCCCGAATAGGCCATCCCGCTAACCCGGGCGTCGATCCGAAGGAAGTCGTTCAGGAACCCGGCGCCCGCTGCCAGTCCGACCATGGGGATCGGGACCTGGAAATCCCGCTTTTCCGACAGAAGCGTGCTCGCCAGTTCCACTTCCCCGTCGACATACTTCACCTTTCCGATCAGGCCCAGGGAGAAATTGGCCGCGATGAGGTCGGGCCGGAAGATGTCGACCTGTACCTCGGCGTCAAGCATGTTGACGTCCAGCCGGGAGAGGACGTCGTCGCCGACGGCGAACGTCTGGCCGTTGAAATCGATGGCCCGGGTAAGGGTCCTGCTTCCGTCGAAACGGATCTGGGTATAGCCGATCCGGAAGTGCAGTCTTCCGAACCGGAGGAACGCCTCGCCCGAGAGGAAATTCTCGTCGCCCACCCCGAGATCGTCCTTCACGTCGAACGTTGTCTCGGGCACGCCGGCGGTGGTGGTCTGCGCCGTGGCGGACAGATCCGGGAACCAGTATATTCCCCGGACGCCCGCATCGAAACCCGGCAGAGCCAGTGCGGGGGAGGCGAGGGAAGCAAGAAGCAGGAAGGGGAGAAGAAATACCCATCGTTTCATCGGAACTCCTTTGCCTTCTGTTATACTGTCCGCGCGATTCCGACACGGAGACGCGGGGGAGCGGAAATGACGACGGAACGCAGACGGGAAATCCGGCGCCGGAGAAAAAGGAAGGAAAAGGCCGCCAAGCGCCGGCGGAAAGAGGCGGAGAAGAAGTAGGTGCCATGTCCCGCGTACAGGCCGGGGACGCGATTTTCCGGCGGGGGCTGATGCGGGGAAGACGAGTCGTACGGAAGCGGATGGGGCGCTGGTGGCCCTCCCGGACTTCAAATCCGGTCGGGAGGCAGCAATGTCTCCGGTGGGTTCGATTCCCTCACGCTTCCGCCAATCCTTTCCATCCCTCATGATAGCGATTATCGGTATGTTTGGGGAATATCTTTAGGGGCGAAAGGAAAAGCGGCATCCGCAGTACTTCTGCCGGTAGATCCCGAGCCGCTTCGTGGCCTCCACGCTCTTTCGGAACCCGTCGTTTTTCTTCATATTTTCCTCAAGGAAGAGGACCCCGGCCTTCTCCCCCTCTTCGCGGCCGATCCGGTTCACCATTGCGGCGTCTTTTTTCGGGCTGACCGTCAGGACGGTGGAAAACGCGGGAAACCCCGACGATTTCGCTTCTCTCGCGGTCCGGCCCAGACGCATTCGGATGCACGCCTCGCACCGGCGGCCATTCTCCGGCTCGGCCTCGAGTCCCCGCACCGCCTCCTCCCATTCCTCTTCCCCCCCGCGTTCGACTTCGAGGAAGAACGAACCTGGGCCCGCAAGCCCCCGGGTAGCGGATAGACGGCGTTCGTACTCCTCCCCCGGCGAGATATTCGGGTTGAAGAAGAATCCGGCGACCCGGTACCTCTTCTGCATTTCCGGGACGCCGTGGGAGGCGTCGGGCGCGCAGCAGATGTGAAGCAGGACGCTGTCCACCCCCGAGGGCGGCTCTTTCGGCTTCATGGGAGAAACCCCCCCTTCCGTATCGATTATCTTATAATTGAATAGAGGAAAAGAGGAGAAAACGTGTAATGGTCAACGGTATTCTGTTCGCTCTTACATTTTTCACCACCCTTGTCGCCGGCTCGTTCCTGGCCGGGGGAAACCCGCTTGCGATTCCTCGCGACCTGCTGCTCGGGTTCATGTTCTCCCTCCCGCTTCTGTCCATCCTCGGGGTCCACGAACTGGGGCATTATACGGCCGCCAGGCGGCACGACGTCGATGTGACCCCCCCGTACTTCATCCCCGCCCCGTCGTTCATCGGGACGTTCGGCGCCTTCATCAAGATCCGGTCGCCCGTCCCGAACCGGAACGCCCTGATGGACATCGGGGCCGCCGGGCCGATCGCGGGCGCCATCGTGGCAATCCCCATCCTCCTCATCGGGCTCAAGCTGTCGGCCGTCCGCCAGATCACCGGGGCTGCCGCGGGAATCCCGCTCGGGGAATCGATTCTGTTCCGCGCGGCGGCGCACCTCGTGGTCGGCCCCGTACCGGACGGGCACGACGTCGTGCTGCATCCCGTGGCGTTTGCCGGATGGATCGGTCTTCTCGTCACGGCCCTCAACCTGCTTCCCTCCGGGCAGCTCGACGGTGGCCACATCGCCTACGCGCTCTTCGGCAGCGGGTACACGAAATTTGCGCGTGCCGTGCCCTTCCTCCTCCTCCCCATGGGGCTCCTCTGGGGGGGATGGATCATCTGGTCCATCATGCTGCTGGTCCTGGGGACGAAGCATCCCCGGCCCCTCTTCGACGAGATCCCCCTGACCCCCGGGCGGCGGCGCATCGGCATCGCGGCGGCTCTGCTTTTCGTTCTCTGCTTCACGCCCAACCCGGTCCCGGTATAAGGGGGGGCCATCCGCGAAATTCTCTCCCTGCGGCCCTACCTCGACCGTCACCGGTCGGCGTACCTCCTGTGCGTCCTCGTCCTGTTCGTCTCGAGCCTCTTCGGGCTCCTTGTCCCGTGGATGACCCGGGATGCGATCGACGGGATCTCCGCCCCGGACGGAGGCGCGCGGGTCGTCCGGGCCGTCTCCTGGATGGTCCTTTTCGCATCCCTTCACGGGGGGTTCCGGTATCTCGGCCGGCGGGGGATGCTCGTCACCGCCCGCCGGGTGGAGATGCGACTCCGGCGTGAGGTCTTTTCCCACGTGATCCGCCTTCCCCTGTCGTTTTTCGGCAGGACCCCCACCGGCGACGTCATGTCCCGGATGACCAACGACGTCTCGGCGGTCTGGCTGCTCCTCGGCCCCGGCATGCTGACACTCGTCGGAACCGCAATCTCCTACGTCCTGGCGCTCCTCTTCATGGCCCGGATCAGCGTCACGCTGACCCTCGCTTCGCTCGCGCTGGCGCCGGTGATCGTGTACACGTCCCGGGAGTACGGCAAGGCGTTTCACCGCCATCACCGGAAGGCGCAGGAGTCCCTCGCCGCGATGAACGCCGCCGTCCAGGAGAACGTCACCGGCATCCGGCTGGTCAAGGCCTACGGGCTCGAGGGGCGGGAGGAAAAGCGATTTCACAGCACCTGCCGCGAGTACTACCGGCAGAACATCTCCCTTTCGAAGACCTCCGCCGCATTTCACGGGGCGATCGGGCTCCTGGCGGGAGTGGGGGTGGCGATCGTCCTCCTGATGGGGGGGTGGCTGGTGATCCGGGGGAGGCTGACGCTGGGGGGATTCGTCGCCTTCAACGCCTACCTTGCGATGCTCTCCTTCCCGACGATGGCGCTCGGTTGGGTGATCAACCTCTTCCAGCGGGGCGGCAGCGCGATGGGCCGGATCAACGAGTTCCTGGCAGTCCATGCGGAACCGTGGGGCGCCGTCCTGGTTCCGCCGCGGAAGGTACCCGGGGCCCCGTTCCTCGAGGTTCGCAACCTCTCGTTCGATTATGGCGGGGAGAACCGGGGGGAGGCGCTGCGGGGCATCACCTTCTCTCTCCGAAAAGGGGAGATCGTCGGCCTGGTGGGGCAGACGGGGAGCGGGAAAAGCACGCTCTTCTCCCTGTTGCTGCGACTGTATCCCGTCCCGCCGGGGACGGTCTTTCTCGAGGGGAGGGACGTGAGCGGGCTTGGACTGGACGAGGTCCGGCGCGCGGTGAGTCTCGTGAGCCAGGACCCGTTTCTCTTCTCCGACACGATCCTGGCGAACATCGGCTTCGGGAGGGATGTCCCGGACGAGCAGGAAGCGCTGCGCGCCGCCTCCATGGCCCGGTTCCGGGCGGAGATCGAGGAGATGCCGGACGGCGTCCAAACGGTGATCGGGGAGAGGGGAATCTCCCTGTCCGGCGGCCAGAAGCAGCGGGCCACGATCGCCCGTGCCCTCTTGGCGGGAGGGGAGCTTCTCCTTCTCGATGACGCCCTTTCCGCGGTCGACTCGGAGACGGAGCAGGAGATCTTCCGGGAGGTCCTCTCCGTGCGCTCCCGAACGGTCCTGTTCAGCACCCACCGGATGGCTTCCCTTTCCCGGTGCGACCGGATCCTGGTCCTCGAAGAGGGCAGGATCGTGGAGCAGGGGACGCACGACGAGCTGTTTTCCCTTGCGGGAGTCTATTACGATCTCTATTCCCGGCAGATGCTTGCCCGGGAACTGGAAGCGGCGCCGTGAGCAACGGGAGCGAGTTCTATTTCTACGAAGACCGGGTGGAAGCCCGGGGGATAGACATGCGGCTCCTGCGCCGTCTCCTGTCCTACCTGGCGCCCCACAAGGGCCTGATCGCGATCGCCCTGGCGGGGCTCGTGCTCGGCACGGCCTGCCAGCTCGTCGGCCCCTACGTCATCAAGCTGGTCATCGACAGGAACATCACCCCCCGGACCCTCGACGGGATGGTCGGGCGGATCGCCCTCTACCTCGCTGCGCTCGCCGGCGGGATGGGGTTTCTCTACCTCCAGATGTTCACGGTGTCCATCATCGGGCAACGGGTCATCCTTGCCATCCGCACCGAGATGTTCGGCCGTCTCCAGCGCCTGCCGGTCTCCTTCTTCGACCGCACCCCCACGGGCCGGGTGATGACCCGCCTCACCTCGGACGTGGAGGCGCTCCAGGATCTGATCTCCTCGGGTCTTGTCTCCACCGTGGGTTCCGTGGCGACCCTGGTCGGGATCTCGGCGATTCTTCTCTGGATGGACGCGCGCCTGGCTCTTGTCACCTTCGCCGTCCTTCCGGCCCTCCTCCTCTTCGTCGAGCTCCTGAAGAAATTCATCCGGGAGGCGAACCGGGAGATGAGGAGGAAGCTCGCCCGGCTCAACGCCTACCTCCAGGAGCACGTGAGCGGGGTGGCCGTCGTGAAGGCGTTCGTCCAGGAGGAGAAATCGGGGCGCGGATTCGACGCCCGCAACGACGAATACGCCGCGGAGAGCATCCGCCTGACCAACTTCTATTCCGTGTATTTCCCCGGCGTGGAGCTGTTCGCATCCGTGGCGGTGGCCCTCCTCCTCTGGCAGGGAGGGATCCGGGTGATCGCGGGGGCCGTTACCTTCGGCACCCTCGTGGCCTTCCTCGAGTACGCGCAGAAGTTCTTCAACCCCATCAAGGACATAAGCGACAAGTACAACATTCTCCAGTCGGCCCTCGCGTCGAGCGAACGGATCTTCCAGGTCCTGGACACGGAAGTCTCCCCCGAGTACCTGCCGCTCTCCCGCGGCAGGAAGCCACCGTCCGAGGCGGCGGAAGGTGCGCCAGGGGAAGGGGCGAGGCACTCCTTACCGCCGGCGATCGAGTTCCGGGATGTCTGGTTTTCCTACCCGAAGGCGACGGGTGAAGAGGAGGAGAAGCGGGAAATGGTTTTGCGCGGCGTTTCCTTCGCGCTTGCCGAGGGCGAGACGGGGGCGATCGTGGGCGCCACCGGCGCGGGGAAGACGACGATCCTCAACCTGTTATGCCGGTTCTACGAAATCTCCCGGGGCGAGATTCGGCTCTTCGGGAGGGATATTCGGGAAATTCCCCGGGAGGAGCTGCGCCGGATGATCTCCCTCGTCCTTCAGGACCCGTATCTCTTCTCCGGCACGATCCGGGAGAACGTGGAGGCGGGGGGCGCGGAGCTGGAACGGGCTGTAGAGGCGGCCGGCGTTGCGCGGTTCGCCGCCGCCTGGGAGGGGGGACTTGCCACGCAGGTGGGGGAGCGAGGGGGGCGCCTCTCCGTCGGGCAGCGGCAGCTCGTGTCGTTCGCGCGGTCCTTGGCCCGCGATCCGAAGATCCTCGTGCTGGACGAGGCGACATCGAGCGTCGATCCGGTTACCGAGCACGAGATCCAGGGCGCCCTCGGAAAGATCCTGACCGGGAGGACGTCCCTCGTGGTCGCCCACCGACTTTCCACCATCCTCTCGGCCGACCGGATTCTCGTGATGCACCGGGGAAAGGTCAGGGAGACCGGCACCCACCAGGAACTCCTTGCGGCCCGCGGGATCTACCACCGGCTCTTCACCCTCCAGTTCGCGGAGCGGTGATCCCGGTCAGGGCATGGGGAAGCGCCCATCCGGAAAATGTGTACTCCGCCGGTTCATCTATATTAGGATATCTTTTTCACCATTCCCCGGAGGCGGCGTGCATGGGACTGCAGGCGGTAGTCGAAACGAATCTTCCCGGGCTGACCCTGCTTGGGCGGGGCAAGGTGAGGGACCTCTACGAGGTGGAAGGCAAGCTCCTGCTGGTGGCGTCCGACCGGCTGTCGGCGTTCGACGTGGTGCTGCCGGACGGGATTCCCGACAAGGGGAAGGTGCTCACGCAGATCTCCGCTTTCTGGTTCCGGAAACTCGCGGACATCGTCCCCAACCACATGATCTCGGTCGACGTGATGGACTTTCCTCCCGCGACGAGAAATCACGAGGAGCTGCTCTCGGGGCGCGCGATGCTTTGCCGGAAGGCCCGGCCGCTTCCCGTGGAATGCGTCGTCCGCGGATACCTGTCCGGTTCCGGTTGGGCGGAATACCGCGAACAGGGGGAGGTCTGCGGAATCCCGGTCCCCGGCGGACTGCCCGAGTCGGCCCGTCTCCCGGAACCGATCTTCACCCCCGCGACCAAGGAGGAGAAGGGGAAGCATGACATGAACATCCCCTTCGCCCGGATGGTGGAGATCGTCGGGAAAACGATGGCCGAGAATGCACGGGCGGCCTCGCTGGAGATCTACCGCAGGGCGGCGGACTACGCCCGCGGAAGGGGGATCATCATCGCCGACACCAAGTTCGAGTTCGGGGTGGTCGACGGGAAGCTCATCCTGATCGACGAGGTGCTGACGCCGGACTCGTCGCGGTTCTGGCCCGCGGAAGGCTATCGCCCGGGGGGAGCGCAGAAGAGCTTCGACAAGCAGTTCGTCCGCGATTATCTCCTGACGCTTCCGTGGAACAAGGCCGCCCCCGGGCCGAAGCTTCCCGCCGACGTGATCGCAAACACCGCGGAGAAGTACCGGGAAGCGATGAGAATACTGACGGGGAAGGATATCGGGTAACGGGAGCCGGGCCCCCTTTCGGAAGACCTTCCTTAGGCGACCGCGGACCGATCGCTTGCGGCGCGGTTCCTCCCCCGCCGGGCCTGATTTACAATAGTCACCGGGAGGAGGGATATTGACAAGCGGCGAGATTCACGGCAAGACGGTGGCGATCGTCGGCGGCGGACCGGGGGGCTGCGCGACTGCCATCAAGCTGTCACAGCTTTCCCGCAAGCACGACCTCGGCATGCGCGTCGTTCTCTTCGAGGGAAAGGATTTCGAGCGCCACTACAACCAATGCGCCGGAGTCCTTTCCCCGCCCATCGAGGAACTCCTGCAATGCCGCCTCGATGTTGAACTTCCGTACGAGACCTTCAAACGCCAGATCTTCGGCTACCGCCTCTACGCCGGGAGCAAGCAGATTCTCCTGGTGGGGCAGCACAGGGGGGGCGCCACATACACCGTGCGCAGGGTTTTTTTCGACCGGTTCTTCCTGTCCTCTGCGGAGAAGGCGGGAGTGGAGGTTTCCCATAGCCGCGTGACGGCAATCGATTTCCCCAACAAGGAACGGGACAGTGTATACCTGTACACGGAGGGGGGGATGCTCAAGGTGGATGTCGTCGTGGGAGCGTTCGGTCTGGACGACGGGATGATGAGCATCTTCGAGACGGCCACCCGAGGACGGTACCGGAGACCGGGAAAGTACATGCACACCTTTGTGGTGAAGATCCCCTCGGACCGCGATTTTATCGAGAAGAAGCTCGGCAGCATCATCTACGCGTATCTCTTTCCCCCGGGGATCCCCAACCTGGATTTCGGCGCGATCACCCCGAAGGGGGACCACATCATCGTGAACGTGGCGGGACGACGCGCCACGGTGGAGGACATGTTCGCCTTCCTGTCGCTGGATATCGTGCGGGACCACCTGCCTTCGGTTACCCCGGACAGCCAGGAGGTGTACCGGGGAAAGTTCCCCGGGAAGCCCGCACGCGGGACGACGGGCGACAGGTATCTCGTTGTGGGCGACGCCACCGGATGGATGCGCCCTTTCAAGGGGAAGGGGATCAATCTGGCGATCCATACCGGGATCATGGCAGCCGAGACGATGGTGGAGTACGGAATCAACTCTGCCTCCTTCCGGCTTTACGAGGAGAGGACCAGAGAGCTCCGGGAGGATTATCATTACGGAACATGGATGCGCCACCTGTGCAAGGTGGGGGAGATCGCGGGGACGCTCGGGACGGTCGTGTCGATGGCACAGGTTGACCAGGGTGTGCACGATGCCCTGTTCAACGCGGTGTCGGGGCACGATTCCTTCCGGAACATCTTTCGTCAGTATGCCCGTCCCAGCGTTCTTGCCGACGTGGTCCGGAATTATATTACGGATCGGAGGAGAACGGCATGAAAGTGACGGTACGAAGGATGCGGACCCAGGATTCGGAGGCCGTCCTCCGCGTTGATGAGAAGATCACCGGCAAGCCCCACGAGGCGCAATGGGAGTCCAAAATCATCGAACACCTCTCGAGCAACCCGCTCGGTTGCCTGGTCGCGGAGGCGGAAGGGATAGTCGTCGGTTTCATTCTCGGAGACATCCGGGGATGGGAATTCGGCATTCCCAAGAGCGGCTGGATCGAGATCGTCGGAGTCGACCCCGAGTTCCAGGGGAAGGGGGTCGCGAAAGCGCTGATCGAGAAACTGAATGTCTACTTCCAGAATCACAATGTCGAGAAGGTACGCTTGATGGTGAACTGGAACGACGGCGGCCTGGTCTCCTTCTTCCGTGCCGTGGGGTTCGAAAGGTCCGAGTTCATCATTCTGGAAAAAGGGGTCGAATTTCCGAAGTAGGGAAATCCTTCCGCTTCGGCCGGTCGCGCAGAGGAGAGGCTGCGGGTCGGGCGCGCGGAGTTTTGGGGAAGGATCGCCGGGAGGTGCGATGGTGAAGGAGGCGGAACCGTTTTTTTACCAGCTGCGAGGTGTGCTCTCGCCCGTTGCCGCCTGCCGGGTGGCACCGGAGGGTTTACGGCCCGCGGGCGTTCTCGTTCCCCTGTGCGCGCGAAACGGCGAGGTCAGGGTTGTCCTCGCGCGCCGAACGGAGCACGTCCCGCACCACAAGGGGCAGGTCTGTTTCCCGGGAGGCAGTCGTGATCCGGGGGACGCGGACCTGTTCGCCACGGCGCTTCGGGAGGCCGAGGAGGAGCTGGGGATCCGGGGGGAGAGCGTCGAACTGCTCGGCGCGATGGAGCCGGTTCCGACGGTGACGGGATTTTTCATCCAGCCGTACGTGGTCCGGATTCCCGAGGAGACCGGTTTCTCCCTCGACGATTTCGAGATGGCGGAAGTCTTCGATGTCCCCCTCTCGGTGTTCACGGAGTACGACCGGTACCGGTGCGCCGAGTCCACGTTCCTGGGGGAGGAGTACAAGCTCTACTTCTTCGATTACGGCCCCCACACGATCTGGGGCGCCACGGCCAAGATTCTGCACCGGCTGGCGGAGCTTACCCAGGGCATCTCGCCGCCATTGACACATTTTCTGCCACCTGCGTAGAATACAAGATTACGTTTTCATCACGATAGGGATGCAGGCAGTCACAGGGGGTAATGAAGTGCCGCACAGGAAGGAACCGGGCTCCGTCGGCCTGGTCAAGAAACATTTCTACACCTTTTGCGAACCTCCCCACGAGATGGAGCTGTCGTCGGGGGCGAAGCTGGGACCGATCACGCTCGCCTACGAGACCTACGGAAAGCTGAACCGGGACAAGTCGAACGCGATCCTCATCCTGCACGCCCTCTCGGGCGACTGCCACGCGGCCGGAAGATATTCCGAAAGCGACAAACACCCGGGGTGGTGGGACAACACCATCGGACCCGGCAAGCCGTTCGACACCGAGAAGTACTTCATGATCTGCTCGAATGTCATCGGCGGATGCCAGGGGAGCACCGGGCCGCCTTCGATCAATCCCGCGACGGGCAAGGAGTATGGCCTCTCCTTCCCGATGATCACCGTCCACGATATGGTACGCGCTCAGGTGCACCTCATCGACCACCTCGGGATCGACAGGCTCCTTGCCGTGGCGGGCGGTTCGATGGGGGGGATGCAGGCGCTGCGGTGGGCAGTTTCGTACCCGGACCGTGTGATCGCATCGATCCCGATCGCGACGACTTCGAAGCTCTCCCCCCAGGGGATCGCCTTCAACGAGGTGGGACGAGTGGCAATCATGGCGGATCCCAACTTCCACGGTGGGGACTATTACGGCAAGACCAGTCCCCGGGAGGGTCTCGCCCTTGCCCGGATGATCGGGCACATCACCTATCTTTCCGACGACTCGATGCACGAGAAGTTCGGGCGAAAACTCCGGGGGAAGAAGTCCTTCGGCTACAACTTCAACGTCGACTTCGAGGTCGAAAGCTACCTGCGGTACAAGGGAGACACCTTCGTCCACCGCTTCGACGCCAACTCGTACCTCTACATCACCAAGGCGATCGACTACTTCGACCTGTCGCTTCCGTCCGGCTCGCTGGGCAAGGCGGTCGAGGGGACGAAAGCGAAGTTCCTCATCATCTCGTTCAAGTCCGACTGGCTCTACCCCCCCTACCAGGCCCGGGAGATCGTCAAGGCGCTGATGATCAACGGGATCGACGTGACCTATTGCGAGATCGACTCGCGGTACGGGCACGATGCCTTCCTGCTCGACGAGGGGGAGATGTCCAAGATCATCACGAACTTCCTCGCCAACGTCGCGGAAAGCAGCGGCATCCGGGAGGCCGCGTCCACGTGATGGCCGAAGGGGCCCGGATCGACCACAGCGTGATCCTCGGTTTCATTCCGGCAGGGGCGAAGGTTCTGGACCTGGGCTGCGGCGACGGTTCCCTTTTAGAGAAGCTCGTCCGCCGGAAAGGCGTGACCGGCCGCGGCATCGAAATCTCCGAGGACGGAGTCCGCGCTTGCATCGCCAAGGGACTCACCGTCATGCAGGGAGACATCGACAAGGGACTGCGCGACTACCCGGACAACTCCTTCGACTACGTCGTCCTCAACCAGACGCTTCAGGCGGTGAAGAAGCCCGACGTGGTCCTCTCGGAGATCCTGCGGGTGGGGAAAAAGGGGATCGTGGGATTTCCCAACTTCGCCTACTGGAAGATGCGTTTTTACCTGTTCGCCTTCGGCCGGATGCCCAAGACGGAGTTTCTTCCCTTCGAGTGGTACGACACGCCGAACATCCACTTCTGCTCGATCCTGGACTTCCGGATGTATTGCGCGAAACACGAAGTGAGGATCGAAGAGTCCGTCTATCTGTCCACCGACCGCGGGGGGCGTGTTCTCCGGGGAGTAAGGCCGAATCTTTTTGCCGAGAACGCGGTCTACCTCCTCTCGGACGGGAGACGGGCCAGTTGATGCATTCCTGACGATCCCCCTCCCCCGGCCCGCGGCCGGGATCGAGGCGCGACCCGCGGGAATCCCCTGCGCGCCGAAGAAGAGGTACACCATGAGCCGAACGATCAACTTCAACGCCGGACCGGCAGCCCTTCCCCTCCCCGCGCTTACACGTGCCCGGGACGAAATGCTCGATTTCGCCGGCAGCGGCATGTCGGTGATGGAGCACAGCCACCGGGGAAAGGAGTACGAGGCGGTGCACGACGAGGCCATCGCTCTCGTCCGGGAACTCCTCGGCGTACCGTCGGGTTACGAGGTGCTTCTGGTACAGGGGGGCGCCACGTCGCTGTTCGCCGAGATCCCCATGAACCTCCTGGAGAAGGGGGAAAGCGCCCAGTACCTGATCACGGGAGCCTGGGGAGAGAAGGCGTTAGGCGAGGCGCAGGTCGTCTCGGCTCTGTTCGGCGCCAACCTATCGGTCCAGACGACAGGCGTCGAGGAAGGCAAGGAGAAGCGCTACACCCGCGTCCCCGCCCGCGGTGAGGGAAAGGTCGACGCCGGGGCGGCCTATCTGCACATCACCTCCAACGAGACGATTCACGGCGTGCAGTTCAACGTCGACCCATCCCGCCCGTTCCCGGATACCGGAGCCGTGCCGCTTATCGCCGACATGTCGAGCGATTTCCTCTGGCGGCCCCTCGACGTGACGAAGTTCGGCCTGATGTACGCCGGGGCGCAGAAGAACCTGGGGCCCTCGGGGGTGGTGGTGGCGGTGGTGTCGAAGGAGGTTCTCGACAGGGGACGCAAGGACATTCCCAAGATCTTCCAGTTCCGCACCCACGCCGAGAACAAGTCGCTCTACAACACGCCGCCCACCTTCGGGATCTACATGGTCCGCAACGTCCTCGCATGGGTCAAAAGCCAGGGGGGACTGGCGAAGATGGAGGAGGCGAACCGGAAGAAGGCGAATCGCCTCTACGGCGTGATCGACCGCAACCCGGAGTTCTTCCGGTCGCCGGTGGAGAAGGAGAGCCGGTCCGTGATGAACGTGGTCTTCCGGCTCCCCAGCGAGGAGCTCGAGGCGGCGTTCCTCGCCGACGCGAAGAAGAAGGGGATGGTCGGCCTGAAAGGGCACCGCTCCGTCGGCGGCATCCGCGCCTCCATCTACAACGCGGTGTCCTACGAATGGGTGGACGCGTTGTCCGGCTTCATGGAGGACTTTGCCAGGAAAAAATAAGCAACGGGGCCAAGAGGTTGCCGGAAAAGGGGGATTGATTTTTCGGCACCCATCCCGTATTTTGGTTCTTCACATATCGCGGGGCTGTAGCTCAGTTGGGAGAGCGCCTGAATGGCATTCAGGAGGTCGTCGGTTCGATCCCGATCAGCTCCACCAGGAATAATCGCAAGGGGCTAACCGCTGCCGGCTAGCCCCTTGTTTTCTTCCTAATTTTCCTTTTCTTCCTTCCGTTGCAGCGCCAGGTCGAGCCATTCGTGCATCCGGCGAATGTTTCCGGACAGATACCAGCGCCCGTTCGCGAACACCCCGTAGTCGGCACCCATCATCGCGGAGGCGAAGCGGGTGGAATTCGCGAAGAACAGCCACTGCTCCACCCACATCTTCTCGATCGGTTCGTTGAAGATGCCGTCGTTCTGCGCGAGTCCCTTCGCCACCCCCTTCTCCCAGGCGGACAAAAGGATCTTCGTGGCGGCCAAGGTCATCTCGTTCGTGGTACGGATCGTTTCCTCGAAGCGGGCGAAATGCCCTTCCACCCAGTTCCCGCCGTGACATCCGGAACAGATCTTCTGCATCTTCGCGGTACGCTCTTTCTGCTCCTGGGCACTGATCAGATACGACGACGCCGGCTCGCCGGTGAGCTCGGTCGGCAGCGGCAGGCCCGCCTTGTTCCGGATCACCGTGGTGTCCGGGGACAACGGGTGGGGGTGTGCATAGACGGGTCCGAAGATCCGCCAGGCAAGACGGTCGTTCATCTGGTGGGAACGTTCGGCGATGATCTCCGGCTGGTCGCCCTCCCCGGCAACCAGGAGACTCACGTGGCAGGCGGCGCAGGTGGGAGCGGTAAAATCCGCACCGATCTGCCAGGGAACGTTCGTAAAGTTCCACGTGTCCCCGAGCGAGGAATAGATGTTTCCATGCTTGCTTACCAGATAGACGGGGTAGGCGGGGACATCCGGCCCCTTGTGGCACTCGGAGCAGGTGGCGGGGCTCCTGGCCACCTTGATCGAGAACTGGTGCCGGGGATGACAGGACGTGCAGGCTCCTTTTGACCCGTCGGGATTGATGCGCCCCACCCCCTGGTTCGGCCATCCCGAAAGAACGGGAAACGCCATCTCCCCCATCGCGGTCTCCCGTTGCTTCATTCCCGAAACCTCGATCACGGTTCCATGGCAAAAGAAGCAGGCGTCGGCGTTTGTCAGGTCCGAAGGAGAGGTGAGCCCGATCTTTCCCCCGGTGAAGGCATACGTACTGTTTACCTCCTCCACGAGCCCGTGGTAGACCGGGTTGTTCTTAAGATTCGCGTAGGCATGGGACATGATGTTGCGGGAATATTGGGTCGTCTCCTCGGGATGACAGGTGGAGCAGTCCGGGGGGCTTACGACGATATGCACGCGGTGCCCGTTGTGATCGAAGGTGTCCTTGTGGGTATCGGGGGCTAGCGTGTGACACTCGGCGCATCCCACGACCGTTTTCAGGAAGGGTTCGGGTATCTCCTTTGCGGAGACTCTCCTCTGGAGAGCCGGTTTTTTCAACCCTTCCTCGGGGGTTACCTGGGAATGGAGGGAACGCTTCCAGTCGGCGACGATCCCCGGTGTGACCTCCGCATGACAGGACAGGCATTCCTCGGTCGCCCCGCTCACCGGGGGAGAGGCGATCGTTGTGGTGGCCCCCAGAAACAGGAAGGGCAGGACGAGAATAAAGGTCTTTTTCATAGAGGGTACCATCCTATCGGAAAGAATTTGTCTTGCGTTTGTCGGTTGCAACGGGTTTTGCCTTCGGTTGACCGCGGGCAAACCGTGGTCATATATTGATCGATTTCATTTTATAGAGAACCATAGGTCCGGTCCAAGGACAAAATGGGAGGGGGCCTGTGGGATTGCCAGGGTGCCCCGCGCCGCCGGTCCGAACCTCGAACCATTATTCGGGGGGGAGGAAAGGGGGAACATCATTTCCCTTGACATGAGTTCAATATCTAGTAATTCTATATTTTAAATATCACGACTGCCGATCTTAAAAGTTGTTCGTATCTCCGGTTTTTCCTAATTTATGAAAAATACAGGGAAATTGTACAAAAAAATTGACCAGGGGAAGCGAACAACAGTACTTGGTAGGAAAGAAATTTAAGAAAAATCAATATATTACCAGCAAACGGAACATTGTTTTTAATGGATCGATTTTTGCATATTCTTTTATATTTCTAAGTTAAATTCGATAGGTTCCCCATTGATTATTTGCTGATTTTCCTATCGGGCGAATTCCATCTTTTTTATAAGAATTAAACCAAATTAATAAATTTGACGGTACAGGTTATTGGAAACCCTTCTGTGCGCGGGTACCGGGGTTATACGAAGGGGTATGCGGGGATAAGCAATTTGAATTGGAAAAGGAAAGGACGGGGATACCGTGAAGGCGGGTTCTATCTGCCCTTGTGGAATATGGAGTGAACAACGAGGAACACCAAATGAGATTCCCTGATGTCCCCTTTATCAAAAGCCATACTGCTGGGGTTTCTCGTCGGGGTTTTCGGGCTGGTCACAAGTCCCTTTCGTTTCACCCTTGGCATCGAGGAGAACACCGGCCTGGGCCTGCTGTTCAAGCTCCGGGGGGCAAGGCAGGCGCCCTCCGATGTCGTCGTGATCAGCATCGACCGGGAATCTTCCGAACATCTCGACCTGCCGGACAACCCCGACAAGTGGCCCCGGTCCCTACACGCCCGGTTGACGGACACGCTGACCCGGGAAGGGGCCAGGGTCGTCTCCTTCGACGTGCATTTCATCGAGCCACGCATCCCCCGGGATGACATTCTCTTTGCCCGGGCGATGGGAAGGGCGGGCAACGTGGTCCTGACCGAGCCGCTGAAAGAGAAGGAGGTCCCCGTCTCCGGCGGGGGCGGGTCCGGAGAAGCGACTCACAACATCGTGCGCGTGGTGCCCCCGATCGAACTCTTCGCGCAATCCGCGGTGGCCACTGCGCCCTTCACGCTGCCCCGTATCCCGTTCAAGGTGAACCGGTATTTCACGTTCGATCCCGGAGCGGGGGACTCGCCCGCCATGCCGGTCGTGACGCTCCAGCTCTACGGGATGGACGCGTACGCGGAGTTCGTCCGTTTCCTGGAACGGGCAAGTCCCGTTCATGCGGGGAAACTGCCTGCGAATCGCGATGAGGCGATCAAAATCCTGGGCGTCAAGGGGCTGATCCGGAAGATCCGGGGGATCTTCGAAGGCGACCCGGCGCTGGCCGGTCGGATGCGTAGGGAACTGGACAGTGCACAGACGTTGGCGGGGGATGGGGAGAAGCGCCGGGTAGTCGAATCCCTGATCAGATTGTACGGGGGCCCGAGGAACAGGTACATCAACTTCTACGGCCCCCCGGGCACGGTCACCACCATCCCGTATTACCAGGCGCTTGCGATCCGGGACGGGATGCTGGGGGACAAACGGGTGGACTTGAAAGGCAAGGCCGTCTTCGTAGGGCTTTCGGAGGTCCTGCTGGCGGAGCGCAAGGACAGCTTCTATACGGTCTTTTCGAAGGCCAACGGCACGTTTATCGCCGGGGTGGAGATTTCCGCCACCGCGTTCGCGAACCTTCTGGCGAATGCCCCGGTGAAGCCGATCGGCCTGCCCGTCCACGTCCTCGTCCTTCTCGGGTGGGGGATATTGACGGGCGTTATCTCCCGCCGGTTCCAGATCGGGGCCGCCGCGGCAAGCGTCTTGGGCCTTAGCGTTCTGTACGTCCTTGCAGTTCGGTATCGTTTCGAGAGCCACAACGAATGGTTCCCCGTCGCCGTCCCCCTCTTTTTCCAGGCCCCTGCCGCTTTTTTCGGGGCCGTGGTGTGGAACTATCTCGACGCGAACAGGGAAAAGCAGAACATCAAAAGCGCATTCGAGCATTACCTCCCCAAGGACGTCGTCGACCAGTTGTCCAAAGACATCGCGCACATCCAGACCGGCGGCCGGGTCGTCTACGGGATCTGCCTGTTCTCCGACGCGGCGGAATACACCACGCTGTCCGAGATCATGGATCCCCACGAACTGGGGAAGTTCATGAACCGGTACTTCGAGACGATGTTCCGGCCGGTGAAGCGGCACGGCGGGTTCGTCTCCGGGGTGATCGGGGACTCCATGCTGGCACTGTGGGTGTCGGCGCGCTCGGAGGCGGACTTGAGAGACAAGGCATGCTTCGCGGCAGTCGACATCCACAAGGAGCTTAAGTCGTACGACGAGTCGTTCGAGGGAGTGAGGCTAAAAACCCGCATCGGCTTGCATTGCGGCCAGATCCTGCTTGGCCACATCGGCGCCATGGACCACTACGAATACACCCCCATGGGGGATATCGTCAACACGGCGTCGAGAATCGAAGGCCTCAACAAATTCCTGGGGACGACGGTGTTGGTGTCGGACGAGGTCTTCCATCAGAACGACGGCTACCTGGCGAGGGATTGCGGGAAATTCCGGCTGAAAGGAAAGACAACACCAATCCGCGTCCATGAGTTGTGGTGCAGGGTGGAGGATTCGGACGAAAGGCAGAGAGACGCCTGCGCGACCTTTGCCGGGGGGCTTGCGGCGTTTCAACAGGGGGCCTGGGACGAGGCGAGGGGGATGTTTCAACGGGTGACAGAAATCTTGGGGGAAGACGGGCCTTCCCGGTTCTACCTGGACCTTTGCCAAAACTACCAAAAGAGTCCGCCCGATCAGCCGTGGGACGGTGTGGTCCACATGGAGAAAAAGTAGCGAAACGATACCAATTGGCCAGCTGAGGAGAAGTCAAGCCAACCTTAGGAGGGAAGGTGATGAGACGAACTCTTTTGTGCTTTCAGGCGGTCTTTCTGGCCTGCACTGTCCTCGCGATTGCGTTGACCCCCGATATATCTTCCGCGGCAACCTGCGAGAAATGGGCCGGTAAGGTGGTATCGCTGCAGGGGACCGTTGATGCCAAGGTCGCGGGGGGGACGCAGTGGCAACCGGCCAAGCAAAACGATACCTACTGCCCCGGCGACATGCTCCGGACCGGGAGGAGAAGCCGGGCGGAAGTCGCCCTTCAGAATCACCCTCTTCTCCGCCTGGACGAGAACAGCACCATCACCTTCGCGGGGATGAAGGATGAACGGACCTCCCTGATCGACATGCTGAGCGGGGCCGCGCTCTTCTTCAGCCGGGTCACCCGGAACCTGGAGGTGCGCACGGCCACCGTGAACGCCGGCGTGGAGGGAACCGAGTTCTTCATCAGGGTCGAGGAAGACAAGACCTCCCTGTCGATCTTCGAGGGGAAGGTCCTGGCCACGAACGAGGCCGGGAGTCTTGCGGTCACCACGGGCCAGTCGGCGGTGGCCGAGAAGGGGAAAGCGCCGGTCCCGGCCGTCGTGGTGCGCCCCCGGGATGCCGTCCGGTGGGCCATTTATTATCCGCCCGTCGTCTACGCTCGTCCGGCCGACTATGGAAATATTCCCGATGCCGGGCTGCGGGACATGATGCAAAAGTCCGTCGATGCGTACTGGAAGGGGGACCTGGCAGGGGCGTTTTCGGCCATCGATGGGGTTTCGAAGGACGTTAGCGATCCGCGCTTTTTTACCTACCGGGCGTCGCTTCTCTTGACCGTTGGCCGCGTGGGCGAGGCGGGCACGGACATCGATC
>JBFKGZ010000011.1:0-31602 GCA_041633075.1 Candidatus Deferrimicrobiaceae bacterium
CCGGAACGCCATGTTGCAGCCCGGGATATGCTCCGCCTCCCGGTCCGAAACGAGCACGTGTACAGGCCCACCCGGTGCGTTGGCTACACATTCGGCAATCGATCCTTCCTCCGGAGGCAGAAGATTGGGACCGCCGACTCCGACAAAGGATGACGTCAGGAAAGTCGAGGCGAGAAATGTTAGCCAATGCGGGTCGGGATAGGCGTCATCGTCAATGTAAGCAACAATTTCTCCAGTGGCCGCTTTCCAGCCCACATTCCGGGCGTAGCTCAACCCGTTGTTTCTCGTGCTGATCAGGTTTACTTCATACTCCCTTGCGATCTGTGTGGTGTTGTCCGTGGAACCGTCGTTGACCACGATCACTTCATAGTCCGGATAATCCAGTGCTTTGAGCCCTTCCATGGTATTGCGAAAGGTGCGGGCTCCATTATACGTACAAACAACCACCGAGATTCTCGGCCACCTCGTATCCGAAGGAAAGGGGACTTCCGCGTAGGCCCGGGAGACAGCAGCCAGTGCCGGTTTCGGACGCCTTTCCCGGGTGGTCAAACCGAAATCCCAATCCTCGATCTCGGTTCCCCCCCGGTGCCATTCATCGGTCCAGGAAAATACGAACGTCCCGGCGCACCCGGCCGAAAAAGCTGATCTCACCTGCCAGTCGATACTGCGGGCCTGTTCTTCCTCTCCGTTCCGCCTGCTGTCCAGCCCGATCTCGGTCATCATCAGTGGGCGCTCACCGGAAATGTTCTGCAGACGGCAGAGGTAAGCTTCGAGCCGTTCCCGGTGCTCGAGAAAAACGTTGAAGCACACCAGGTCAAGGAACGGAAGCTGCAGATACTCCGTCGTAGGAAAGTTCACGTACGTGACAAGGCTCTCCGGATCCTCTGACTTTGCGATCCGATACAGACGTTCGATGAATCGTTCGATCCGGTGCCGTCCGTGCCAGCGCACGATGGATGCCGGGATTTCATTCCCCACGGAGTAGCAGAGAATGGCCGGATGCCCTGCGCATCGCTTTATCTCCCGATGGACACGCGTGGCGATCGCCTTCGCCCGCTGTTTGTCTTCCAGAAAGGCAATATGCTGCTCCCAGGGCAAGCCGACCATGATGCGCAAACCGTGTTCCTGGGCAGTATCCAGCAGCCATGTTGGCGGCACGGTGTAGGTGCGAACCGCATTCATCCCATTTCCCGCGATTGCGGCGAAGTCCCTTTCGACGATTTCGGGGGAAGGGTAATCGTGTCCGTTATATCCGGGTTCGAACGTACCGTAGGTGACGCCGCGCACCCAGAATTTCTCATGCCCGATGCAGAGGAATTTCCCATTGGCTTTCGGCCGATGGCCGAAGGGAATGTTTGTCGTTTCAATCACTGTATATGTGTGACCATGGTGGACTCCATCCCGACCACCAAGATGCCTACACACGTCAAGGTGAGCCTCCATCGGGTAAGGCAAACGAGTTGACTAAAATAACAAAACCCCGAGGCACGATCCCTCGGATGTAAGTTTTTGAAATTGCACCTTAATTTGTAGCAGGAATCAATGCAATTATTTTGCCATGAAAGATTTGTTTTATAATTTTATATAAAC
The DNA here is from genome assembly GCA_041633075.1 of Candidatus Deferrimicrobiaceae bacterium. Classification (GTDB taxonomy): domain Bacteria; phylum Desulfobacterota; class Deferrimicrobia; order Deferrimicrobiales; family Deferrimicrobiaceae; genus CSP1-8. The sequence continues at coordinate 1,591 of JBFKGZ010000011.1, forward strand.
CTGATAACAATAGGATAATCTTCCTGGCATAGATTCTTAATAATAAAAAAGGATAATCATTTTCCCAATGTATGGAGAAAATTCAAAATTATAGGAAGAGGAGTAGGCAAGGCCATGGACTGGCCGAATCCCGAACTTCACGGAAACACCCATCGATAGAGAAAACAAGCCACCGCGCTTTCGGACTTTGTCCCTCCCCTGTCTCACTTCCTTTCTGTTCCGTCACTCGGATGGCAGATCGGATGCCAGGTTCTCTCCGAGCGGCTTTCGGAGAAAGGAGGCAAGCAAAACGGCGAAACCGGTCGCTCCCGCGGCCAGCAGGTAGGAAGAGGAAAAGGTGCCGGTGTGTTTCGCCACGACCCCTGCCAGCCCTGGACCGAGGGTCTGCCCCGCGCCGAAGAAGAAGGTGATGATGGAAAACCCCGCGGCTGCACGGGCAAGACCAAAGTAGTCGCCTACCGCAGCCGTCATGATGGTCGGGATGCTCCAGGCGGCGATTCCGTAAAGGGCGATCGACAGATAGAGGGCCCACATCCCGATGTCGACGCTGGCAAGGGCGTAGGAAATCGCCTGCACCGCGAAGACCGCCATGAACCCTCCCTTGCGCCCGATCCGGTCCGAAAGGGCCCCGAACAGAGGGCCGGAGAACAGGGAGAAGAATCCCACCCAGGCCCAGAACCGGCCCGCCGTGACCTCCGGTATGCCGCGCTCGGCGACCATCGTGGTGACGATGAAGGTTCCATAGATCATGTAGGTGAGGCCGAAAATCAGGTACAGGATGCCGAGGTGGAGCATGGTTCCCTTTCCGGCCACATTGGGGGGGGAAGGCAACGGATGCTCCCCGGCAGGGTTCATCTGGCCGAGGGGCGCCAGTCCCAGATCGGAAGGGGAGTTGCGCAGCAGCAAACCGGCGGTGACGGCGATCACGACGGATATTGCTCCCAGTACCTGCCATCCGGTCCGCCACCCGTTAGGACCCAGGGCACGGTTGAGGGCGGGAACGAGCATTCCGGCGAAAATGATCGCCAGCCCGTTTCCGGCGAGCATGAGCCCGGCCGCCCGTCCCCGTTTCGCCTGCGTGAACCAGTGGGACACCAGCACCATCATGGGCACGTTGGCGAGGCCGCTTCCGATGCCGGTCAGGAAGTAGAGGACGAGGACGGAAACAAACCCCGTGCCGTGGCCGATGAGGATCATGCAGGAGGCAAGAAGAAACAGACCGATTGTGATCGTGCGGCGCCCCCCCCACCGGTGCATGAAGAAAGGCGCCATGGCGACGGCGGCCAGGTACCCGGCGAAATTTCCTGTCCCGATGAAGCCCATCTGGTCGTAGCCGAGGCGCAGGGCCTCGCCCATCGAGGGGAGCAGCATGCTGTAGGCGAACCGCGCCAGTCCCAGGCAGGAGAAGACGGTCAGTCCTCCGGTGAGGACGATGACCCAGCCGTAATGCATTCTCGGCGGTTTCACCGAATGGTCATCCGTGATTCTCCCTGCGGGACAGGTTTCGAGTCCTTATTATATTCAACAGCAAGAGGGATGCCGCATGACCCTAAGGGGAGTGCCGTAACGGTTTCCTCTTTTTCTGTCGAAGGAGACTTCGAACATACGTTCGCACGGTATCATTTCCTTTGACCTCCGCAATACGCAAAGACAGGGTTAATTCCCTGCTCGTGCCCGTTCCGGTTTTGCTATTACGACCGGACCGTTCGGTTTCCCCTCCCCAAGCACATGAAACAGAAAGAAAGACCAAAACCAGCAACGTTGCGGCCACACCTCTTGCTTTGCCGACCCGACAAATCGTTTTCATTCCTCACTGCCCCCAAATCTCTAAAATATTCAATAGGATGGGAGAAAAAATAATCAATACGACTGCGGGAAAGATAAAGACTACCAGGGGAAAGAGGAGTTTCACCGCAGCTTTCTGGGCGGTTGCTTCCGCACGGAACGTTTCTCCTTCCAGCATTTTCGATGAATGTTCACGCAACGCCCGGGAAAGGCCTACTCCCAGCCGTTCCCCCTGGCGGACAAGGTTCAGAAAAATATGATAATCCTCGAGGGGAACCCGCTTCCGGGATCTCTCCACGGCTTCCTCCCTGGAAATTCCCAACATCCGGGCCCGGGAGATATCTTCCAGTTCCCTGGTGAGAGGGCCATTCGGGATGGCGCGTGCCGCCTCCTGCAAGGCGGAGTGAGATCCCATCCCCGCTTCGAGGAGGAGGGAGAGCAGGAAGGAGGCGACGGGAAGGGAGGAACGGACGCTTTCCATCTGCCTGCTTGCCTCTCCCCGAACGGAAAACAGGATTATGGAAAAACCAAGACACAAACCGAGTACGAGCGAAAAGGGAATTCGGGAAAGGGACGGGTTGGGGGCAAAGGTTAGCGCCATGACCGATATCCCGACAACTTCTCCCGCGATCCAGCCACGCAACGAGGTGACCAGCAAACCGCCGGGAATGGAAAATAATTTTCCGTCGACCAGTTTCCTGTGTGCGTTTCTGTGGGTTCCAATAAATTTCTCCGGGACACGAACGATCACGCGGGTAAGGTGACTTCGTGCAAGACACCGGCACAACAGAAAAACACCGGTCATCAACGGAATGCCGATCAATACGAAGTCGATCGTCTTCATTTGCTCGCTGCCATGATCCTCCGGATACAAAGCCAACCGAGAAGCAGCAGCGCACCGGCGATCGCCAATAGGGTTTTCCCTGCCCCGGAATCCCGGCATCGAGCAAGGTATTCGGGGTCGATTTTCGACAAAACCACGATGAATCCGGGAGGAAGAAGAGTCAGCACGAGAGCCTGGAGCCTTGCCTGTGCCGTCATACTCCGCATCTTTTCCCGTTGCCGTATCTTCGCATTGAGGATGTCACGGCAGCGGGCGAGCAGATCATAAAGGTTTCCCCCCGCAGGGATGGCGATGCGGAGAGGACAAACGATCATGGATATCTCTTCGCATGCCATACGCTCTTCCCATACGCGCAGTGCTTCCGGCAGGGGGGTCCCCAGGCGGATCGCCTGACAGAGCCATTGGATCTCTTCCCGGATACCCGAAGAGAGAAGGGGGGTCGCCGCCTGGAGGGATTCGGGGATGCTATGCCCGGCCTTGATGTGACCGGAGAGAATTTCGAGAAACGCCGGCAGCTGGGACACGATTCGTTTTCGTCTTTCCGCTCGAAACCACCGTGCCACGCCACCGCAGAGAAGAACAGGGCAAACCCCGGCCACAACAAACCAGAAAATGTCCCTCGTCGAAACCATGGCGCCGAAAGCCGCGATACCGACGGACGAGAGAAGGATACACCGAACTTGTCCTGGTGCCAGGGACAGGAATTCTTCCCGGAGAATTCTCGATGTGGATTCCGAGGTGTTGTCCAAACGGAACCGGAGAAAGGGGGCGAGGGTGCGAATGAGGAACAAGCATAGGCATGCAGCACCGCCGAGGAAAAGGGAATATTCGATGAAGGTCATGCCCATGGGTTTTCACCGGACGAAAGGAATTTCGAAGGAATTTCGGTCGGGAGCAATTTTCCGTCAATCGAGGATCCTCTCTCCCTTGTCCAACGGAAAATTTCCTGCAGCAGGATCTGGCTTTCGCTCATTCCCGTCACCTCGGTAAGGGACGTAACGGCCCTGTTTCCGTCGCCCATTCGGCTCATATGCACGAGGATGTCGATCGCGGAGGCGATCTGCTCCCGGATTGCCTTGACGGGAATCTCTACCCCGGAAAACAGGACCATCGTCTCCAGTCGGCGAAGCATGTCACGGGGGGTGTTCGCATGGCCGGTGGTAATCGATCCGTCGTGGCCGGTATTCATCGCCTGAAGCATGTCCAGGGCTTCCCCGCCTCTGCATTCTCCCACGATGATTCGGTCTGGCCTCATACGGAGCGAGTTTCGCACGAGGTCCCTGATGGTTATCGACCCCGCCCCCTCGATATTGGGGGGGCGTGCTTCCAGGACAATGACGTGAGGTTTCATCAATTGGATTTCCGCGGCATCTTCGATAGTGACGATTCGTTCCTCTTCCGGGATAAACTGGGAGAGTGCGTTCAGAAGGGTGGTTTTCCCGGACCCGGTGCCCCCGGAAACGATAATGTTCATTCTCCTAATCACCGCTTCCCGCAAATACTCCGCAGCCTCTCCGGAAAGAGTGCCGAGTCCGATGAGTTCCTCGAGAGAGAACGGTTTTTTCCGGAACTTCCGAATGGTGAGACACGGCCCGGTCAGACATGCGGGCGGGATTATCGCGTTGATTCGGGAACCGTCCGGCAGACGTGCGTCGACATACGGGGAGGACTCGTCAAGACGCCTGTTTACCCGGGATATCATGCGGTCTATCGTCCCGCGGAGGGTTTCGGTGGTCAGGAAGGAAATTCCGGTAAGGGTCAATTTCCCCGCTCGTTCGACATAAATGGAGTTGTTCCCGTTGACCATGATTTCCGTAACCTGGGGATCGGAAAGCAAGGGGGTAATGGGGCCATAAGAGAACAACTCGTCGAGAATTCCTTTCCTGAGAATTTCCCCTTCCTCTTTCCCCAATACCATCCGCTTCAGCTCCGCGCGAAGGTGCTGATCCGCCCGTTCCTTCATCGATTCCTCGTTATCTGCGATTCGGCCCGTGTTTCGGGAATCCAGGTGGGAAACGACCTTTTGATGCAGGGATCGACGAAGTTCTGTGTACATGCCGTTTCTCCTCTAATCGATGATTCGGAAGCGCATCCGTTCCTGTTCCTGCGCCTCCCTTGTTTGCCACGCCGCGATTTCGCTCTTGCTGTCCTCCCGGACTTCCGTGGGGGTAATGAAAATGGCGAGTTCGGTTTTATTTTCCCGGAAGCTTCGGGACTTGAACAATTCCCCCAGAACCGGGATCTGACCAAGCAGCGGGACTTTTGCCACGTCTTTTGCCATCTCGCTTTTTACCAGTCCGGAAAGCAAGACCGTCTCTCCGGCAGTGGTGGAGAAGTTCGTGGTCACCCTCCGGGTGAGGAATCCCGGGACATCCGATCCTCCGCTGCCGTGGTCTACGGTGCTGATTTCGGCCGTTAGCTGCGTTCGAATGCGGTTTTCGTGGTCCATCATCGGCCCAAGCCTGAGAATGATTCCGTAGGTCTTCCATTCCACGGTTCTTGTTTCCGGAGTGATGATCACGATCGGAATTTCCCCTCCTGCAAGAAATTCCGCTTTTTCTCCGCTTTCGCAAACCAGCTTGGGGTTTGCCAGTATCTTCGCCCGACCGTCCGCCATGAGGATATTGAGTCTTGCCTCGAAGTCGGATGCGATTCCGAAAGCAGTGTTTTCCCGGGATCCGTAGGACCAGGACCCCTTTGCGGGGAGAGAATCCGGCCACCGGATGCCGAGATGGGTTGTTGCTCCTTTGCTGATTTCGATTATTTTCAGGTCGTAGGAGAGGAGCGTTCTCTTCTCCTCGGGGAGGGAAATCCGGAGATGGACCCCTTTCCGCGTCCGTGCGAATGTCTCGAGAAGATTCCTGTCCCGCGTCGTGGGCACGGTTCCGCTGATCATCACCAACGATCCGAGTTGCGTGACGTTCAATCCGGGAAACGTTGCCGCAAGGTTCCTTGCTTCCTCTGCCAGGGCGCCGGCTTCCCCCACGACATGAATCATCCATTCCCGTTTCTCGTTATTTCTCCAGATGACGAGATCCGTTTCCCCCTCTTTTTTCCCCACGACGAGGATTCCGTCATTGCGGGGTAGGGGACGTGCTTCAATGATTTCCGGGTTCCCGATGGATATCCTTCTCGCGTTCTGCCATTCGATGATGTATTGAAATCCCGGGCGGAGGTGGATCGTTTCTGCAAACGAAGCGGAAGGAAGAAGAACATTCCAGAAGAAACAGAAGAAAAAGGAAACCATAATAAAAGGGGAGCGGATCATTCGAGTTTCCACGCATGGGAAGCGAATGGCAAGCTTCGTTCCCGAATTCCTGCTTTCCAGATTTCGATGCGCGGAGAGGATTTCCCGAACAGTCCCTTTTTCTTGTGCGGCCTGCTGCGGTCGCCAGGATTCTTGAGTAGCCAGGTGATACTCCCTCCCTGGGCAGCGGCGGAAAGTCGAGTTGCCTCATCGGGGGTGACGGAAACGGTTATGGTGTTGATTTCGTTCTCTCCTCCTTCGGAGGAACGAGGTAGGAAATGGCGATTCACGGCTAACACCGGGACATGGAAGAGCAAGGGGGTGAATCCCCGGCGGTCTTTCCCTTCCTGAAGCAGGTCCACACGGTCTCCGGGCCGGAGGAGACCGGAAAAGGAGGCCTTGCTGTCCGCCTCGATCGTCATGGCGCGCCGTCCTTCCGTAATGGTCAGGGAGAACGAATCCGCAGTGAACGGTTCTTCCACGTCCGTCCACAGGACCGGCTCACCTTCCGATATTTCCACGTTTGCCCTTGCCCCCAGCAGGAGGGAAAAATCCGATGCCGGGACATTCCGTCGACTTGTTCCGGCGGAAGGAACGGCTATCTTCGACAGGTTTTCCATGGTAAATGGCGCTCCGGTGGGGATCGGGGTGGCGGCCACGACGATTTCCGCCGGCGCGGCTTTCCCCAGGATGTCTCTCTCAACAGCAGCGATACGTTGTCTGGCTGCGATGATGGCAAGCATCGTCAGAATCATTCCGGCAAGGAGAGGAAGGAAATCCGTCACCTTATTTTTCCCATTGCCTGATGTACAGGAAGTCCCCTTCGTTCTCTTCCAGAAAGACAATGGCTGTCTCCCTTCCGTTGCGAATTGTGCCGATGGTAACCGGCGTTGCGCGTTCCTTCCTGTCGACAAACGTCCAACCCTGGGCGGCAAGAGTTTTCCTTGCGTATGTTCCTTTCGGTGCGATCTTCCCGGAGCGGATACCGAGGAAACCGAATCCGGATTCCATCCCCATGTTGTTCTCCACGCGAAGACAGGACGGCAAAGGGGACGAACGGGGTCGCATTCTCGGCGGTATCTCGGAGAGAATGTCGAGGACGCAATCACCCGAATCCAGGGCTTCCCGGGAGATACGGCCGATATCGATCCCCTGCTTGCGTAATTCCTCCCGGAGAAGAGAATTGCCGCTGGATGGTTTTCCCACGGAGTACCATTTGCCATCCAGGGAAAAGAATCGGGTTGCGGAAAGTAATCCGCTGATGCGGAGGGGAGAAGCGTATACCGAGAATGCACCGGCTACCAGCAAGGCGGCAACGAGGCTGGCGACCGGTTTCAACGGAGCACCCCCAGCAGAACAACCCCCCGGACCCATCGGCGCATGCGTTTTCCGGAGGAGGTGTCTTTTCCCCAGCAATCCACATTCGATTCCGTCTGCTGGAGGATCCTCACGGCGGGCATCCATCGTGGCGCCCCGATTTCCTTCCATCTCTTCCGGACCTCCACGGAAGCCATCGTCCGGCCCGCAAGGGCGGGGAAGGGAGCCGGGAGAAGGCGGGAGGTTCGTTCCCTTGCGGATCGGATGGTAACCGTACCTTCCTCGGGGAGTATGGACGTGGAAAGTTCTCGTTCGATCCCGCGATGATTCCGTCCTGCGCGGAGTACTTCCGTAAACGCCGCCGATATCGCCCGGGATTTCAGAACGGAGGTCCGTGTCGACGCGTAAGCGCCCAGGATAAGGATAAGAAGGATCGGCATTGTCAAAACCATCTCCAGAAGGGCTTGTCCTTTATTTCGGCATTTCGTCATGTTTCCTCCTCCAAACCGTGAATCTCGATCTCCAGGACATTTCCGTTGCGCTTCCTCCGTAAGGCTCTGCGGAAGCCTCGAACAGGAACCGGTGCTTCGATGCGGGAGGGAAAAAGGGAACGGGGAGGGAAGAAACGGCCTTGAAGCCGGCAAACCGGACCTTTTGGCGAACGGGAAAATGGGTTTCGGGAACCAGCATATGGATCGGGCCCGGGTCGGTTCCGAGTTGGGATCGAAGGACAGAATCGATGATTCCCACGACTCTTCCGGCAATCTTTTTCGCCCATTTCCACTTGCGGATTTTTCTTTTCACGTTGTTGATGGGGGAGATGGCATCGGCCAGGGTGAGCGGAGGACTTCGGGTCAGGTGAAGCGCAAGCGTTCTTTCGCGGTCGTGAGGTCCTCTCGGGTCGAATGGGTAGAGCATTCCCGTGACTTGCAGTTCCCGGGAGAGCCTGGCGGTTTCCGCCAACACGATATAGGGGATCGCATCCTTGATTCTTTCGGCCCATTTTGCGAATTGGCGGGCTGTGTTCCAGGAGGAACGGATAACCCGTGCTGCCTTCCTCGAATAGTTGAGAAAGGCGGACAACCCAAGCCCCGTCAACGCAGAGATCGCCATGGCTGCCCACAACACGGATGTCCACCGGATAAGACGGAAGCACTGCTCGATTCCGTCGTTGAGGGCGGCAATCATGTTGAGCCCACGAGCTTCCCAGGTCGCGGCCGAGAGGACGATGGCATCGACCGCATTGGCGGAAGCGACTTTTCCGGCACCTACATGGGCAAGGTACACGGCCATAAACAACACCGAAAGAATGGCCGTGAGGGTGGTGAGGAGAAGCACGGCCGCCTGCCCGTATGCGCCCTGGCGAAGGGTCAAGATCTGTCTGGGAAACATCGATATCATCGTTACTCCACGGTCACCCATCGTGACGAATGGAGAAGAAGAAAATATTGCTCCCTGGTCCGTGTTTTCTTCACCGGTGCGATGGCGTAAAGGACGTGGTTAATCCACGGCACGCTAAGTTCCAGCCAGTGGGTAAGGCGCAGGCAGTAGGCCTCCCCCGGGAGAGCGTGGTGCGCAGGGTTGCCTTTCCCCTGACGGGAAAATTCGATCGAGGTGAGGCGAGTGGATCCCGATTTACCCCCCGGGCGGTGGAGGCAAAAGGAGGCGGCTTCGGCAAGAGCTGCCTCCTTGGCTTTCCGAATGTCTTCCCGGGCATGGAGTGCGAATTTTCTGGCGGCGAAATGGGCTGCCGTCTCCACCGCACCCTGCCCCGCCCAAAGAAGAGAGAGCTGAATTGCGCCCATCACTACCAGTAGGAGGACCGTACCCCCGAAAAGAAATTCCACCATTGCCGTTCCTCGCCGGTTACCTGTTTTCCGAGGCATAGTCCTTCAGGGTTCTCTGGTTCGTCTGCTGTTTTGCTTTCGTCGCGAGGGATTTTACTTGTACGGAGCTTCCCGACATGGCGGCAACGATTGTGGAGAGCTGATGCCGGAGCTGGTTGCCGAAGATGTTTACGACCCCGATCGCAGCGATGGCGACCAGGGCGACGATGATGATGTATTCGGTAAGGCCCTGGCCGCCTTGTTTCGCTCTCCCTGCCCTTTTTTGCTTCATGCCTGCGTTCCTCCTTTTCCTTGCGGGTTTGCGGGCGGGTACGAGCAAGGGGCATACCTGACGTTGTCCGGGAGAGACGCGGCGAATACCGGTGAAAATCAGGAGAGATGGACGAGAGGGATCGCGAGGGAAGGGCGAAGGAATATCAAGAGGGGTAGGAATTCCAGACCGCAGGTTCGGGGATCGAACCTACTGCGTTGTTCGGATACCGTACTTCTTCAGTTTCTCGAACAAGGTGGATTTGGCGATACCAAGCTCCCGGGCGGTGCGGGTCTTGTTCCCTTTCTGTCGCGACAGTTCGCTCAGGATATTGGTTTTTTCCGACTGTTCCCATCGCGACAGGGGCTGGTCGATACCTTCCGGGGGGGTATCGGAATGGGCGGGCAGGAGGAAGGAGAAATCCCGGGGCGTGAGAGAGGGAGAATCACTCATCACCACCGCCCGCTGGATGGCGTTCCGGAGTTCGCGCACGTTGCCGGGCCAGTCGTACGAGGAAAGGAGTTCCACCGCGGGAACGGAAAGTTCCGGTACCGGTCGGTTCGCCCGGGAAGCGGCATCCGCAAGAAAGTGTATCGCGATCGGGAGAATATCCTCGCGCCTGTCCCGCAAAGGGGGGACCGTGAGCGTGATGGTGCTGATGCGGAAGTAGAGATCGTCCCGGAAATTCTTATCGGACAATTCCTTCCTCAGGTTCCGGTTTGTGGCCGTAAGGACACGGACATCCACCAGAATCGACTCGTTCCCTCCGACCCGCTTGATCTCCTTCTGTTCAAGGGCGCGCAGGAGCTTGGGCTGCAGGCGGAAGGGAAGCTCGCCGATTTCGTCCAGGAAAATGGTCCCGCCGTGGGCGATCTCGAAGGCCCCTCTTCTTTGCACGGTTGCTCCGGTGAACGCCCCTTTTTCGTGGCCGAAGAGTTCGCTTTCGATCAGCTCCGGGGAGATTGCTCCACAGTTGACGATCACGAACGGGCCGTCCTTCCTCAAGGAACAATCGTGGATTGCTCGCGAGGCGAGTTCCTTTCCGCTGCCCGTCTCTCCTTCGATCAAAACGGGAAAGTCGGAGCCAGCCACCTTATAAATATAGGATATAAACTCTTTTATGGCGGTACTATTACCTATCATATCTAAGGTAGAGGTTGATGTTCTTGGGAAAGTGTTTCTGTCGATGCAAGGCAGGGGATCCACGGAAGACCCGGCAACGATCGTTGGAGGTTCGGCCGCGGATGGCGATTTCCCATCCCGGGAAAAGTGGATCCGGTATGGTCCAATGCGGAAGGAAACCCCTCCCTCCAGTTGCACCTGGGAGATTCGTTTCCCTTCGACAAACGTCCCGTTCTTGCTGTTGTCGGACAGGAAATACTGATCACCCACCCGGAATATACGCGCGTGGAGCCGGCTTACCGAAGGATCGGGCAGTAACAGATCCGCCTCCTTGCTTCTTCCGATCTTGACCTCTTTCAATCCGAGCCGGATTTCGACGGTCATTCCGTTCGAGATCGAGACGGACAGGATCGCCGGATTTTCTGCCGGAATCATGGGGAACCCCTGCGTTTTTGCCGTACACGTGAGCAAAAGGAATGCCGGAATCTTACCCCATTTTCCGTCTCGCCGCTTCCCCAATCTTGTTCCTTGATACTAGAATCATGAATATCCCGACCTCTTGATGGGTACAGCGCACCGCAATATGGTTTTAAGGAATCCATCCGCCCGGGAGGACCGCATGTCTACGGAAACGAACGATTCCCTCTGTAAAAGGATCGTCGAAAGCTCCCCCGACGCGATCATCTTCTCCGACCAGGACGGGATCATTCGGCTCTGGAATGCCGGGGCCGAGGCGATCTTCGGGTACACCGCCGAGGAGGCGGTGGGGGTGACGCTGGACATCATCATCCCCGAGACGATCCGGGAGAGGCACTGGGAAGGGTATTTCCGGGTGATGAAGACCGGGATCACCAAATACGGGAAGGATCTGCTCTCCGTGCCGGGGATTCGCAAGGACGGCTCCCGGGTCTCCCTCGAGTTCTCCGTCGCGCTCATCCGGGACGAGGACGGCGTTCTGCTCGGCATATCGGCCATGCTGCGCGACGTGACCGTCCGCTGGCGGAAGGAAAGGGAGTTGAAGGAACGGATCACCGCGCTGGAAGGGCCGGCGAAAGGATCGGGTCCACCTTCCTAACGTCGCGGGCAACTCCTGCGAAGGCACGGGCGCGGAAACCGGTACCCCCGTTTCCTGGCGGAAAGCACTCCCAAGGGGAAAAGCTGCAGGAGCAGGGTGGCAACGATCGATGCCGCGTCGTCCTCTCCCTTGCCGTTCACGACGGAACAACCTCCACCGCCCCCACCGCCCGAACTTGTCGCGAGGGCGACCGCAACCGTGTGCGTGGCCAGTGCGCTGTCGTCCAGGCCGTCGTTGACCCGCAAGCCCAATTCGTATGTGCCGGAAACGTCCGGAACCAGCGTGACGTTGTCTCCATTCGCGGTTGTCAGAACCGATACGCTGCCCGAAGGCCTTGCCAGGAGGATCCAGTGGAAAGAGAGCGGCTGCGCGTCCGCATCCATTCCCGTTCCCGTGAATGGGACCGATGTGACGTTGTCCACCGCGGCGGGGCCCGAGATCGAGGCGGTCGGTACGTTGTTCACGCGTATCGTCGCGAGGGCCTGGTTGTAGGGCGCGGATCCGGGTGCGGCCGTGAGGGTGACCGGGTAGTCGCCCGGCGTGTTCGCGGTGAACGTGGTCGATGGCCCCGTGAGGGGCGCCACCGTCGCCCCGGGGGCCGACCAGGAATAGGTAACGGCGTTGTCGTACGGTCCGGAGCTTTTCTCATCGGCCCGAAGGGTCAGGTTCTGGCCCGGCAGGGCATTCACGGGTCCGCTGATCCCGGCGACGGTTTCGGTTATCGCGTCCAGGGCGTTTACCTTTCCGTGCCCCCAGGTCATGTTGGGAACTTCCGATCCGTCCGAGGGCTCGGCAGCCGTTCTTATCAGGCGCTCCCGCATCTGCGCGCCCGTCAGGTTCGGGTTCGATTCCCACACCAGCGCCGCGATCCCCGCGACGTGGGGGGCGGACATGCTCGTGCCCGCGAGGATGGCGTAGTCGTCGTTTCCCGACACAACGTCGATATAATTGCCGGCCGGTGCTTGGAGCGAGCGCGTGGAATAGATCACAACTCCCGGAGCCGTTACGTCGGGCTTCATCCGGCCGTCCCGAGTGGGGCCGAGGCTGCTGAAAGACGAGATCCCCTCGGTGGGGTCCGGCAGGCCGCCCGGGAACCGCTTCGTGTTGAATGATCCCACCGCGATCACGTTCTCTGCGTTGGCGGGTTCTGTTATTGTCCCCGCTTCCGAGGACGCCGAGAAAATTCCGTTGAACAGGTCGATGTAGCCATCGATCTTCCCCGTTCCCCCGTTCCGGGTCCTTTCCAACTGGATGGTCGCCGTTCCCCCCGCCGTTACCGGCAGGAAGACGACCGAAATGAAGGTTGCCCCGTTGGGGGGCAGGGACACTGCGTTGGAGACGGTTATTCTTCTTCCCGGCGAGGAACCGGAAGAGCCCGGGGCAACAGTGACGGTCTCCGTCCCCATCGTGGCCGTGACGGTATATCGGTCGTCTCCGTCCGCCCAGATCTCCACCGGCGTGCTCGAAAGACCGTCAAACGTGACAGTCGCTGTCGTCAGGCCGAAAGGGGGGAGGACAACCTGGAAATGCTCCTCATTCGTCCGTTCATTTCCTGCAGCGGCCACCACAATTCTCCTGCTTCCCGGGGGGCCCTTGGCAAGAAAATCGATGGCGGATTCGAATCCGCTGGTTCCGTCATGCGGGCCGGTGGTCAATCCGAGGCTCAGATTGATGGCGACGGGTGTCGTTCCCGCGAAAGACAGCAGGTCATTCATGACGGTGATGATGTCGTCGGTACCGAAAGAAGACAGTCCCGCTTTTCCTATAAGCAGGCTGGATTCCGGAGCCACACCGGAGTACAAGCCGGAGGAAGACAACCCGTCCCCGGAAGCGATCCCGGCTACGTGCGTTCCATGGCCGTCTGTGTCTTCGAGGGGATCGAATGAGGGAGAGAAAGAAGTCCCAAACGCAATACGGGACGTGAAGTCCGGATGCGAACCGGATATCCCGCTGTCCACAATCCCCACGAAGGTACCGGTCCCGGTGTAGGAAGCCGGAAGCCCCGTTCCCGCCTGCACAATGTCCGCGGAGACGGCCGGCCTGCTTTCGTCAAGCATCGGCCTGGCGAGTTTCTCGGCCTCGATGTAGGCCACCTCCGGCCAGCGGGAGATGTAGCGCGCTGCGTCCCGCGGTATGGCGCCCGAGAAGAGCCGCACGTGAACGGGAGAGGCGGTCCCCCCCAATGCTTCGATTTTTCCCGGAAATGCCTGGTCCGCATCGCGGAGGTGCACGAAGACTCGCGGAAGGGGTGACAGCCGTCCCGCCGCCCTCATGACATTGCCTTGCGCCGCGACCATGGCCGGCTCGTCGGTCGCCAGCATAAGCGGCTCGATCTTTCGCAGGTCGGGGTGCACATCCACGCCGGACAGGGACGCCACCCCGAAGAGAATGCCGATAAGAAGAAGGATATGTTTCGGAACGGGTTTGAAATGCAAATTGGTAACTTTCCGGCGCGTCACATCGTCCGGGCTTTAGATGCACCTTCGTAGAAAAGTATTCGATCGTCCTCCAGGAGTCGCGGCAAGGAGGTGAGCGGGCCAGAGAGGGACCAGACGAGCCCGGCGCGCGAGGAGATCGTGAATCCGGCCGTCTCCAGGAATTTCTCCTCCTTTTCCTGCGGCAGATCCCGGAACCGCACGAGAAAGTGCGAGGTCTCGGTCTCCTTTCCCTCGCCGAACTGCTGAAGAATCCCCATCAGGAATGCGGGATGAACCCGGGCCAGGGGCCCCTGCCGGCAGAGATAGTAGATTTTCCGCACGGACGTTTCCTTCATCAGCATAGGGATGTCGGGGGAGTTGAGCAGGACGATGGCGGCGTTTCCGAAGGAATCCAGCACCGACAGCTCGAGCCGGTCGAGCATCTCCGACTGGAAGAGAAAGACGTCGGACCGGAAAACGACAATACCGGCGAAGAGCGCGGGCAGGTTCTCCCGGATGATCAGGCCGATCTTTTCGTCCCCCTTTTCCTTGAGGATCGCCTCCTCCTCCTGGGTGAGCTGCGGCCGCGCCCGGTCTTCCCGGCAGGCGGGCAGAAACAACAGAAGGAGGAGTCCAAGGGTGAAAATCCGTCGGATCATCGCTTCACCGGGAGAAGAAACCCGATGCGCAGGGTGGCGTCGAGGTACTTGCTGTCGTCGTACCGGCTTTTCATGTTTGCGGACCGGACGACGAGGGGCAGCGGTCCGTCCTCCATCCGGTTGAGGAGGCGGATCGCCTCCAGATAGGTCAGGTTCTCCACCTTCAGATCGAACCCCTCTTCGGATACGTATTCCCCGTTCCGGGGGCCGGTGGATTTGAGACTGAACGCCGACTGGGGCAGCCCTGCCTGCTGGATTTCCACGGTCAGTCGGGCCAGGGGCGACTCGGTCGAGTTGGCGGCGGCGGTTACCCTTGCCATCTTCCGGCGCACCTCCCGGTCCAGGCTCATCAGTTCCGGCCGCATCCTCCGCAGTTCCGCCAGGTCCCTCTCGGCCGTCACCGATGCCCGCGACAGCGAACGGACACGGGAGATTCCGGGGATCACCACGAACGAGAGGAGCAATATCAGGGCCGCCGCAGCCGCGCCCAGGGCAAGGACGACCTTTTCCCGGCTACGAAGCACGGCCCTTTTCTCCATTCTCGATGAGAATCGTGTACCGCAGGTTGCCGCCCCGCGCGCTCCCCTCGGATTCCTGGACGTTCACGTTCGTCTTCGGACCGAAGGTGTTGACGAGTGCGGTCCGGAACGTCTCTACCTGCTGCGCGGACCCCGCGTCGCCGGTGATCTGCAGGCGGCCGGAATCGAACGAGATTTCCCGGACGGAAATGCTTCCCCCTTCCGGGAGGGCCTTGGACACCAGTTCCAGCATGAAGGTCGCCTCCGGGAAGTCGGCCCCGAGCTCCTTGCTCTGCCGGGAAAGCGAACGGATCTTCTCCCGGATCTGCGCCGTTTCCTGGACGACTACCTTCACTCCGGGGACGGCCTCCGTGAATTCCTTTCGGATCTCGGCCCGGATCCGGGAGACTTTTTTCCCCTCGGACCACCGCGTGATCCCGAGGGAGACCGAAGCGGCAAGGACGGCGATCACTGCCGCAACGGCCGCGACGCGGAACCGGAACCGGCGCCTCGCTCTTTCCGATTCGGCTTCCGCCGAGGTGCGAAGGGAGAACCCTCCGGTCTCCTTGCCGAAGAAGGGGGCAAGCGCCGCGCCGAAGGCAAACGGCGAGGCGTTCTCCGCCTCGGCGGGCAAGACGAAGGAGTCCGCGTAAGGAACGATATCCGCAAGGGAGGGGGGAAGACTTCCCAGCAGGACGACAGGCGGCGGGGAACCGAACGCGTCGGTACCCAGGATCTCCCGAATGCCTCCCTCCAGCTCTTCCGGGTTTGCCGCGATCGTCTCGGGAAACTGGCGGGCCGACGCGATGGCGCCCTCGGACAGCCGCAGGGCGACAATGTCGTTTTGGTCGGAATAGATCAGGCCGGAGAATCGGATTCGGGTGGAAAGGATGGCGCACAGAAGGGACACGTGGTCGGTGATCGCCCGGTCCGGGCGGAACCCGGCGGCGGTAAAGGCAGCCACCGTTTTCTCCACGATGGAGCGGCGGGCGGAAATGGCGAAGAACGTCCCCGTTTCCCCGGGGGGGGAAGGAAGAACATCGGAGAGGATCTCCTCGTCCTCGATCGGGAGATTTCCCTCGAGGTCCGCGATGTGCATCTTTTTCGCGCGCGGAAGGTCGGAAACGGGCAACGATACGCGGCGCAGGAACGTCCACGCGGGGGGGAGAGACAGCACGGCGGGAGGAAATCCTCCGGCGCCGGCGATATTGCGGACCTCCTCCGCGAGACGGGCGATATCTCCGGGACCTCCGTACAGCTCCTCGCACGCAACGGCGCAGGCTCCCTCCATCCTCGAGGAAAAGAGGGTCTGCTCCCACAGGACAGCGGAAAGAGTGTTGCGTCCGATGGAAATGCCCAGACTTTTCATGCGTCCTTCCCTTTAGAAGAACCGGAACTCGCCCGTTGGAGACAGGAGCGTGCCCGTAATTCTCAGATTAGCATTCTTGGCGTTTTTCGCCAGCAGGTCAAATATGCCGGCAATCTTCCCCTCGAGGGGATTCTCGATTTTCAGGTGAAACGTGATCGCCGACCGGGAGGGCGTGAAGACCCCCGCGATCTCGCCGGTCCCCTCGACCCGGGCACCCTCGTACGTTCCCGTGAACGAGGAGACGATCAGGGACCCTTCCCGCAGCGCGAACAGGACCGTGACATCCCGGAGCAGCGCCTCCCGGATGGGCGAGGACGGCTCGGGAATCGGCACGCGGACCCAGGCGAACCGTCCCGTTCCCGTTCCGGTCAGTGTTCCCGACGCCGTGCGTTTCCAGCGCACGCCAACGGTATCCAGATCGAATCCCGCCCCGGAGGCGGAGATCGGGATCAGGGGGGACAGGTCCTCGCTGGAAAGGGATGCGAGGGAGAGCCGCCCTTTGCCCGGGTTCCAGAGCCGCGGGGAGGTACGAACCTCCGCCGTGGCGTTTCCCTTCGAGACAATAACGTGAAACGGAAGCCACCGGAGCAGGCCGGTCCACTCCCAGCCGGCCCGGACCGTGTCCAGCAGGAGCCTGTCGCCGCCGGGACGGCCGATGGCCGCGTTGTCCATCCGGAAGGCCAGGGGAAATTCCGTGCGCGCGGACTCCGCAGAGATCGTAAGCCCTGCCCGGGCAAGGAAGGGGCGGACGGAAGAGAGGACAACGTCGCCCGGAAGGGTATAGGTGAGCACGGAGAGGAAAACAAGGAGAAACAGAAGGGCGCCCGGGGCCAGCCACAGCCAGCGGCCCGGGGCAAAACGCCTCCTCACCGAATGGTCGCCTTCATCGCCCGTCGGACCCCCAGTACGGCCAGGGGGAGGAGAAGGAGCAGGACATCCGCGATCCGGACCGTTTTGTCCCCGTCGGGGTCGGACGCAACCGTGCACCCGGATTCATCGAAAGGTATCGCGCTCACCGTGACCAGGCCGGTCACGTCGAGATTCTGGTTTCCCGTCCCCGGGACCGCGCCGGACCAGAAGATGACGACCTTTCCCCCGGTCAGGAAACCGAAGGCGGCTCGGGTGTAGTCCCCGGTGAGGGAGACGGGGAACTCGAACGAGTCGAGGCCCACCGTGGCGGGGATCTTCACGAATTGCGCATACGGGAAGGCGCTTGCGAGCTTGAAGCTGTAATAGGTGGATCTCGTGCCGTTGCTGCCGTATCCGGTGATATGGATCTGCGAGAGGCCGTCGAGAAATGCCTCGGGACGGTAGAGGCTGAAGCTCTCCGGAAGAATGGCCTCTCCCGGCGGGGTAAGGAGGAAATTGGTGTCGGTCGTCACCTGGACAGGGCTTCCGTCCTGGTCGTCGGCGTCGGGGTTGATGTTCACCAGGCCGATGGTTCCGGCGATTCCGGGCAGGGACTCGTCGGCCGATACAATGATCACGGAGCTTGCCGTGGAGACGAGAAGGTTCGGCCCCCCCCATTTCCGGGACCGGCCGATGACCTCGGTCGCCGCGATCGCGACGGTGTCCGCCCCGTCCGTCTCCTTCACGAGTGCATAGTAGATCCCGTTGGGCGAGGAGGAGTTGTCGTTGGCGGCCCACGCGATGTGGGAGCGGATCGACGAATCGAGTTTCAGACTGGGAAGGGGACGGAAGCCGGAACTTCCGTCGACGGAGGAAAGGAGAAGAGGCGTTCCCGGGGAACCCGTCACGCCGGCGGTATCCAGGGAGACCCTCGCGTAGAACACGTTGAACTCGCCCGAGATCCCCGGCCTGCCGGCATAGGCAACCCGGGCGGTGTTGTCCGAGGGGACCAGCGCGAACGAGACATCCTCGGTGAACCCGCTGAGTCCCGTCACGACCCGCACGGATTGTTTCACCACCGCGTCGTTTTCCAGCGTGAGCCGTGCCAGATACAGGGCATAGGCGGGGTCCGCAGAGGCGGCCGCCTTGGCCTGGAAGAGGATCACCGCCTCGGTGGCGGACAAGATGGCGATCCGGGGGTGCCGCGCGTCCACGTAGGCGTCGTTTCCCGGAGCCGTGTTGTCCACAGGGGTGGGCGGAGTGACCAGGAACCCGGCCGTGGTCCGGGAGAGGGACAGACTGTTGAAATTGGAATTTCCGTTGATCGCCGCGTAGAACAGGCGGAAGGGACCGGTCGTGTTGTCCGCCCCGACGTAGGCCACGTGAACGACGGACCCGGATGCCACGGCGGAGGGCTGGTCGAAGACGCCGGGGATGGCGGGATCGTTTACGGCAACGGTTTTTTCCGCGGCCGCGGTCGCCGCCATCGCAACGACCAGCAACGTCAGGCAGGTCACCGTAAGGAAACGTCTCATGGTCACCCCGTAACTTGCCGAATTCGGTGGATCATTCTACCCTCCAGTACCGCCAATGTATAGTGTTTCCGGTCCGGAAGCCTACGGCGTCGATCGTCCGGACCGTGCCCGCGACCTCCCCCGCGGACCGGACATGGAACGCGGTGCCCCGGACCTCCAGGAGGTCCCGGAAGCGGGTCTTCTGGTATAGGTCGGAAAGGAACGGGCTCACGTTCCGGATCTCCTCGATTTTCCGGAAGGGTTTCTCCTTCCGGTACTCGATGATCTCGTCGGCACCCGCCTCCGTGATCTCCCCGGCGTCCGCCGCATCCCGGCCGGCGGAAAGGGCCATGATGACCTGCTTCGGGGCCGTGTTGAGATTGACTTTTCCCGAGGAGTGGACGGAGACGAACGGCCTCAGTTTTTCGAAGACCTCCGGGGTAACGCCCCGGACGAGACGGAGTTCGTCGACGGTGTCCAGGAAGTCGTTCTTCGCCCGGTAGGGAAACGGCAGGGAAAGGTAGAAGGCGCTCTCCGCGCTTCCCACGCGGGGCGTGTCGTCGTTGTCGATCCAGTCGACGACGGCATCGGCGAGCAACGGGTCGATCTCGAGGATCTCGAGAAGCCTTCGGAAGACGGCGAGCTTCTGGTCGTCGGGGGCGTTCCCGTTGGGCAGCACGAGCCGGTTGATGTTGATCTTCCGTTCCTCGTCTTCCACGACGATGCCGATCGTTCCTTCGCCCAGGTCGATGGGGGGAACCGGTCTCGACCAGATCTCGTCGAGCGTGTCGTAATTATTGTCCTCCGCGTCCTCCCGCAGGGCGATCCGTGTCGCGTTGATGCCCGCCTCCGCCACGAGGCCTGCGCGGATGGAGTCGCGGGAGTATGCCCCCGTCTGTGCGGACCGCGCGCCGAGCCGGAAGACTTCCCACACCAGGGTCACGATCAGCACGAGAATCATGAGCGTGACGAGGAGGGCAACCCCCCTGTCGCCGATCCGCACCGCCCTCACGACCCCGCCTCCTTGCGCTTTCCCGAGTACGGGATCTGCGCCTCCTCCCCCGCAAGGTGGAGCGAAACGACGCGGCGGTACTCCTCCCCGGACGAGGACGTAAGGATAAACGCCACCTTGACGGGGAGAGCGCTCTTCTTCCGGCCGCCGGTGGGCCATTCCTTCGACCATGCATTTCCGTCGAAGCTCTCCACCCGAAACCCCAGGAGGCGATCCGCCATTCGGACCTCCTGCGTGGGGATCCTGTTCTCGATCAGGGGGAGGGAGGACTCTTCCCGGTACAATTCGAGAAACCTGCCGTCCCGGCTGAGTTTCGGGAAGTATTTGAGTTTCACGATATCGCCCGAGGGGCGCGGCCCGGCCGACTGCGGAAGCACGAAGGCGGTGAAGACCAGGGTGGCGGCGGGTTTCCCGGAAAAGTCGTCCTCGTGGCAGGTAAGCGCCGTCGCCTCGATCCCGTCGGAAGCGAATGCCCCGGCAAGCTCCGTCCCGATCCGGTCGATGCTCATCCGCAGCTGCCGGTAGTCCCGGGACCGGTCCGAGAGAATCTCCCGGGCGCGATGGGTCCCCTGGAAGGAGGAAAGGAGCAGCACGACGATCACGGAAAAGATCGCCAGCGTCAGGAGGACTTCCAGCAGGGTGAATCCGCGTCTGCCGGCCGTCATGCTCACCGCACCGAAAGTCCCGAAAGCACGAGGGTCTCCCCGTCGCCGCCGGACTCCCACGACACCGTCAGGTACACTTCCCGGGCGTCGGGGTGCATGGCCTGCTTGACGATCAGCTTCCAGGCATACTCCGGGTGGGGGTCGGGAAACGTTCCGTTCGTCTCCTGGACCTCCGGGAACGTTTCGGTGACCTCCTGGAGCTTCTCCTCGCCCAGGAGGATGGCCGTGGTCCACGCCTCCGCCCTCTGCTCCGCGGCCAGAGCCCCCGAGGTGACCTGGTAGGCCGTGATGAGGGTAGCGGACAGAATCGCCAGGGACACGAGGACCTCGAGTAGCGTGAAGCCTTTCGCGGAGGCGTTTCGCTTACGCATCGACCGGGACGTTCCCCTCGAGGACG
Organism: Candidatus Deferrimicrobiaceae bacterium; assembly: GCA_041633075.1. Lineage (GTDB taxonomy): Bacteria > Desulfobacterota > Deferrimicrobia > Deferrimicrobiales > Deferrimicrobiaceae > CSP1-8. Next base: position 22,478 of record JBFKGZ010000011.1, read on the forward strand.
TCCACCGAACCGTCGTGGGGGTTGACTCGGAGGGTCCACTCGGGAGCAGCCGCGCCTTCGCCGGCTTCGCGGAAGAAGATCCGGAAGGCGGGAACCTTCCCCCCGGGGAGGTACCGGATCTCGGTGACGAGGTCGGGAGGGCGGTCCTCCCCGTCGACCCGGATCCCGGTGATCGACAGTCCTTCCGCCATGCTTCGGGGCGTCTGCTGCGCCCCGCTTTTGCCCGTTACCTCAAACCGGTAGGTTCCGGCGGTCGGGTCGATGACCAACACCACCTCCTGCTTCTCGAAAAGTGCCGTGTCGAAGGCCGTCTCGGAGCCCGCGGCGATCTCGCGGAACACCGTGTTGCGATCGGGGCCCATGACCGTGGCGAGACGGGGGACGACGAGCCAGAGCATGAGCCCCAGCACGAAGAGTACGACCGACAGCTCGATGAGCGTGAAGCCGGCGCTACTCGGCGTCCCAGGAGTTGATGTCCGCATCCTCGCCTTCCCCGCCGGGAACACCGTCCGCCCCGTAGGAGGATATGTCGTAATCCCCTTGCGTGCCGGGAGAGACGTAGACGTAAACGTTCCCCCAGGGGTCCTTCGGCACCCGATCGAGGTAGCCCCCCTTCCGGTAGTTCTTCGGTACCCTGCCGATTTCCGGAGCGCGCACGAGCGCCTCGATCCCCTGTTCCGTTTCGGGGTAGAACCCGTTGTCGAGCTTGAAGAGCTGCAGGGCCTGCTCGAGGTTCTTGATCTGGATCCGGGTCTGGGTCCGCTTCGCCTCCTCCGTCCGCCCGATCAGCTTCGGGACCACGAGGGCGGCGAGGAGGCCCAGAATGACGATGACGACCATGATCTCCAGGAGGGTGAACCCCGCCCGGCCCCGCAGCCGGTCCCTCCCGTTTCGTATTTTCTCCATGACGTGCCTCCTCAGCGGACGATTGTCGAGATCTCGAGCAGCGGCAGAAGGACCGAGATGACGATGAAGGCGACGATCGTCCCCATGATCAGTATGATAACCGGTTCCATCAGAGAGAGGGCGCGCGACAGTCGCGCCTCCACTTCCCCGTCGATGGCCTCTCCCATCTTGTCGAGCAGGAAATCGAGCTTTCCGCTCTCCTCCCCGACGGCCACCATCTGGACGAGCGTAGGGGGAATCTCCGCGTGCTGGCGCAGCGCTTCGGACAGGGAGGATCCCTCCACGACGCGGGCCGCCGCCGCCTCGATCCGCTCCGCGATCACGGCGTTCCCCACGACGGGGGCGACGATCCGCAGCGCCCGATCGATGGAAATCCCCCCCGCCGCCATGGTGGACAGGGTGCGGGCGAAGCGCGAGAGGGCGGAAAGATGGACGATCCTCCCCAGGATCGGCAGGCGGAGGAGGAGGGAGTCGCGGGCCCGCTTCCCCTTGTCGGTGGCAAGATACCGCCTGCCCGCCAGCACCAGGCCCCCGAGCAAAAGAAGCAGCAGCCACCATCCGGCGGCAAAAAGGCCGGACACCGCGATCAGCACGCGGGTGGGAAGGGGAAGGGCCTGGCCCAGATGGGAGAACACGCCTACGATCTTCGGCACGACGAAGGACAGGAGGAAGACGACCACCAGTCCCGCCACGGACGCCATGAGGAGAGGATACGTCAGGGCCGACCGGACCCGGTTTACCGTACGGGCCTGCTCCTCGAGGTGGTCGGCCAGGCGGGACAGCGAAAGGGGGAGCGTGCCGCTCTCCTCGCCGGCGCGCACCATGCTCGCGTAGAGTTCGGGAAACGTCCCGGGCTGGGACTCGACGGCACGGGCAAGCGACATGCCGCTGCGTACGCCTTCCTGGATATCGACGAGCACCCGGCGGCTTTCGGGGTCGTCCACCTGCGCCGAGAGCGACTGGAGCGCGGACACCACCGGGACGCCCGCCCCGACGAGGGTGGCAAGTTGGCGGGTGAGAAGGGGAAGGAATTCCTTTCGGCCGAGCAGGGACAGGGAGGGAAGGAGCCTGCCTCCGCTGGTCTCCTCCGTAAGCGCGAGGGGATACGTCCCGTCCGTGCGCAGCTTCAGGCGCGCGGCGGAAACGCTTTCCGCGTCGACGACCCCTTTTTTCTCGATGCCTTCCCGGGAGACCCCCGTGTACCGGAACGTGGGCACGTGGACCCCTTACTCTTCCTGGGTGACGCGCAGCACCTCTTCCGCGGAGGTGATGCCGGCGCGGACCTTTTCCGCTCCCGCCGAGAGGATCGTTCGCATCCCCCGCGAGACGCCGAAAGCCTTGATCCCCTCCGAATCGGCCCGCTCCAGGATGAGGGCACGCAGACGATCGTCCACGATCAGGATCTCGAATATTCCCACCCGGCCCCGATAGCCGGTGTTCATGCAGGAGGGGCACCCGCCCGCGCGGAAGAATTGTCCGGAGGGATTTCCGGCGAGCCCCATCTCCCTCCATTGCGCCGGCGACGGGACATACGGGGCCCGGCAGTTCGGGCAGAGCTTGCGCACGAGGCGCTGGGCGATGACCGCCGAGAGGGAGGAGGCGACCAGGAAGGGCTCGATCCCCATGTCGACCAGCCGCGTCACCGCGCTGGCGGAGTCGTTCGTGTGGAGGGTGGACAGCACGAGGTGGCCCGTCAGCGACGCCTGGATCGCGATCTCCGCCGTCTCGGAATCCCGGATCTCTCCCACCATGATGATGTCGGGGTCCTGGCGCAGGATCGACCGCAGGCCCCCGGCGAACGTGAGGTGGATCTTCGGATTTACCTGGATCTGCCCGATTCCCTGGACCTGGTATTCCACCGGGTCCTCGATGGTGATGATGTTCTTCGTTCCCGAGTCGAGCCTTCGCAGCGCCCCGTAGAGGGTCGTGGTCTTCCCGGAGCCGGTCGGTCCGGTGACGAGCAGGATCCCGTTGGACCTGCCCAGGAGGCGCTTGACGGAAGCCAGCTCGGAGGAGGCCAACCCGATGTCCTCGAGCCCCAGAAGGAGATTCGATCGGTCGAGAATCCGGAGGACCGCCCTCTCCCCGAACGCCGTGGGCACCACGGACACGCGGATGTCGATCTCCTTCCCTCCGAGGCGGATCCGGATCCTCCCGTCTTGTGGCAGTCTCCTCTCGCCGATGTCCAGGTTCGCCATGACCTTGATGCGTGACACGACGGGGGCGTGCCACTTCCGCGGCGCGCTCACCATGGGGTACAGGATCCCGTCGATCCGGTTCCGGACGACGAGCTCCTTTTCGAACGGCTCGACGTGGATGTCGCTGGAACGCTCCCGGATCGCACGGAAGATCAGGGAGTGGACGAACTTGATCACCGGGCCTTCGTCCGGAGACTCGAGGAGGTCGCGGGTCTCCTCGATGGCCGCCTCGACGTCGAGGTCCCACTCCCCGGAAAGCCCCTCCACGATCTCCCGCTCGGGGGCATGTTGCCGCTCGTACGCCGTGTCGATCTTCCCCAGGATGATTTCTCCCGGGGCGGGCAGGATGCGGGCGGGACCGGCCAGAAAGCGGATCTCGTCCAGGGCGTGGGTGGAGTCGGGCCTGCCGGAGAGGATGACGAGGGTCCCGTCGGCATCCCGGCAGGGCAGGAGAAGATGCTTCCGGGCGTATCCGATCGGAATCCTACCGAGCAGGTCGGCCTCGGGGATAAGCGAGGTAAGGTCCCGCGGTGATTCCTTTTTCGCTTCCTGGCTCACTTTCCCTCCGCCGGATTGCGGCCGGGCAGAATGGTATCGATTTCCCCCCTGTGCCGCTCGATGAAATCGTTCATTTTCGTCTCGTGCTCGGAGGTCTTCCGCCCCATCTCCTCGGGAGTCTTGATGACGTGTGGAGTCAGGAAGATGAGCATGTTCGTCTTCTTCCGGCTGACCGAGGAGAACTTGAAGAGGTTGCCCAGAAGGGGGATGCTCCCCAGGAGGGGAATCTTCCGCTCGATGTTGTTGGCGGTCTCCTGCATCATCCCCCCCAGGACGACCGTCTGCCCGTCCTTTACGAGAACGCTGGTCTTGGCGGACCGTTTCGTCGTCGTGGGGCCGACGGTGGAGGTCGCCAGCAGGGTGTCCCCCTTGACGGCGGACGACTCCTGGTAGATCTCCAGGCTGACGAAATCGCTCTCGTTGATTCTGGGCGTGATCCGCAGAATGATCCCGACGTCCTTCCGCTCGACCGTGTTGATGACGTTGGCGAGGTTCGTCGTGTCGCGCGACTGGCTGGTGATGAAGGGGACGTTTTCGGCGATGATGATCTCCGCTTCCTTGTTGTCCATGGTCAGAAGATGCGGCGAGGAAAGGACGTTGATGTTTTCCCGGGTCTGCGCCGCCCGCAGAACCGCGGTGATGGCGGGGACCTCCGTCCCGTCGGGAAGAACGACGTTCCCCGCGATTCCCGCCGCGATGAATCCGGTGCCGGAAAACAGGAGAGGGTTCCCGGTGGCCAGGGAGACGAGCAGTTCATTGAGGTTCCCCGCGAAGTCGAAGTTCGAGCCGCCGAGTACGGCGCCGTCGTTTCGGGTTTCGGCGGCGCCCCGGAACTCCACGCCCAGGTCGCGCGCCTTGTCCAGTTGGATCTCCATCACGAGGGCTTCCACGTAAACCTGCCTCCGGCGGATGTCCAGCTTCCGGATGACGTCAAGGAGCGTCTGGTAGTCGTTGAGCGAGGCGATGATGATAAGGGAGTTGGTGTCCTTGTCCGCCGTGATCTTCACCCCCCCCTCGAGCTCCGCGGAGATGACCCCCTTGATCGTGGCGGGTTGCCGCGCGGCCTGCGGGGTGCCGGGACGCTGCTCGGTCAGCGATGCGAGGACCTTGGCGACCCCTTCCGCGTCCGCGTTCTCCAGGTAGTACACGTTGATCTTCCCGGTGTTCTCCGGCGTCGGGATGTCCAGCCGGGCGACCAGGTCCTCGATGTCCCCCATCATCTCCTGCCCGGCGAGAACGATCAGGAGGTTCGTGCGGGGGTCGGGGATGAACTTCGGGGCGACCCCGCGTGCCATCCCGGGCCGGGTGACCCGGCCGCGGCGGGCCGACACCTGGGGCGCCGCCGTTTCCTTGAAGAGGAGTTCGAGGGTCTTGGCGATCTCCGTGACGGTTGCGTTTTTAAGAGTGAAGATCCGCATCGTGCTCCCCGTCCCCTCCTGGTCGATCTCCGCGAGGATCCGGACCAGTTTGTCGATGTTCGCCCGCGAATCGATGACGATGAGGGTGTTGGAGGGGGGGAACGACGTGAGCAGCCCGTCCTTGGATATCAGCGGGGTCAGCAGGGTGATGGTATCTGCAACGTCGACATACTGCAGGGGAATCAGCCGGATGATGATCTGGGAGTCGGGCTCCCCGCTCCTTTCCGTCTCGGTGGGGAGGTCTTCCTGCCGGATGTCCCGCGTGGGGACGATCTTGATCGTGTTGCCCTGTTTCACGGTGGCGAACCCCTTCACGTGGAGGACCGAAAGGAAGACGTTGTACGCCTCGTCGAGGCTGATCCGGCGGGGCGAGATGATCGTGATCTTGCCCTGGACGCGCTCGTCGAAGATGAAGTTCTTCTTCGTCTGCTCGCTGATGAATTTGATCAGTACGGGAAGGTCCACGTCGGTGAAATCCATCGACAGGTAGACGGAAGACCGACCGGCCGCCCGGGGGGGTGGCGCCGCCTGTTTTCTGCTCTTCTCCGTGCCGGTTCCGGTGCCGGTGTCGGCAGCGGCGAGCGACTGGTTATCGGTCGCCGCCGCTGTCGCTCCCATCTGTGCTCCCCCGACGGAAAGCACAAGCCGGCTTCCTTCGAGACTGACGATGAACGGCACCACCCGGTCTCCGGACGGTTCCACGATCATCCGCAGCGCGTTGTCGATCTGGAACAGCCGGACCGTCTTCACCTGGGGGGTTCCGACCGTGATCTCCGATGCCGCCGTGCCCCGGTCCACTCCCGAGACATCCACCATGATCCGGAAGGGGTCGACCAGCTTGATCGATTTGTAGTCCCCGATTTTCCCGTCGATCTCCACCTCGACATTGGTGTAGCCGGGTGTGCTCGAGACGGAAACGTCCCTAACTCTTCCCCCCAAGACGGCCTGGTTGTCGATTGCGGGGACGGGATCCACGGCCACGACTGCGGCGGGCGCCTCGCTATCCACGATCGCAGGCGGGCTTACCGGGGTGGGAAGGTCCGCAACCCTGTGTGCACAGGCGGGGAGCAGCGCAAAGAGTGCGGCGGCCAACGCCAACTTTCTCATGGTTCTCTCCTTGCTCATCGGATTTCGTACGTGAGCGTGTTCTTCTGTCCCCGCCGGAGAATGTCGATCGTCACGCGCTTTTCGTCCTTGAGGTTCTGGAAGATCGTGTACATCTTCTCGGGGCTGGTGAGTTCCACGTCGTTGATGCGCTGGATGATGTCCCCCCCCTGGAACCCCAGCTGCGCGAAGGCGGACCCGGGCCGCATGGCGGCGAGACGGTACCCCGCCGACTTGTTCGCCTCGAAATAGGGGATGATCCGGACCTGCGTCATGAACTGGTTGATGTTCCCCGTCAGTTCGGTGACGGTCGCTTCGTCGAGAGAGAAGGCGTTCTCTCCGATCTTGTTGACGTGAATCGAGGAATTCGTCGGGGTGGCCGCGCGGGCGGCGCGTGAGGTTCGTGTGGCTGCGGGGGGCGGCGTCGGAGGAGTCCCCTTCCTCGTCTGGGCGCCGACGGGGAGGAGGTCCAGCTTTTCCTTCCCCTGTCCGCGCAGGATGGTAACGTGCTCCCGCTCGATGCTCGTAACCCGGATTCCCGGCTCGATTTCCGCATCCTCCCGGGCCAAAACCGGTTCCTTCATCCCTTCCGCCCACAGGATCGCGCGGCGGATGGCGGGGGATCCGGAGGAGATCGTTCCGAGCAGGACGTAGGCGCTGGTGGAGGTCGGGACCGGTCCGGCGAACGTTCCGGCATACTTCGAGGGGATGTCCATGCCGCTCGACGGAGCGAAGATGTTCGTCCACTGCTCCGGGGGTGATCCGGGCGGCCGTCCGCCCGGGGCCGTTACTTTCCCGCGGGGCGAAGGGGCGGGCGGAGCGTAAAACCGGGTGGAAAGGTAACGGCTCGCGGAATACCCGAGAGAGACGGCGGTGACGAGCAGGGATATGCCCACGATGGCGTAAAACGCCGATTTCTGCATTCCACCCCCATAAACTGGAGTAAACCAAATTATTTTCCTCCGAATCGGCGGAGACAGTCAACCTTTGCCGCATCTGCCCTAGTGGTCCGGGCGGAAGAATTCGGCCGGTCCGGACGCCCCCCGGGGAAAAAATGGTTTTCCTAAATAATAATCGGCCTATTGCCGATAAAAGGACAGGAGATTGTGCATAACGCAGCAGTTTGGTTATCAAGTCTGTAAAGGGGATGCGATATGTCCGCGGAATCGGACCTGATCTTGATTATGGATGACGACCGGTCGGTTTGCGCCGATCTCTCTTTCCAGCTCGGCCGGCTCGGATGCCGGACGAAGACGGTTTCCTCCGTCGAAGAGGGCTTGTCCATTCTCCACGACGAAACGGTGGCCGTTACGATGCTGGATAACGGATTTCCCGGGATGGACGGCCTCGGGTTTCTGCGGAAACTGAAGAAGGTATCCCCGGACACCGAGGTCATCGTGATGGGCAGCTGCGCCTCCACGGACATGGCGATCGAGGCGGTCCGGAAAGAGGCCTACGACTATCTCCCGAAGCCGTTTTCGGACCGCGAGGATGTTCTGGCCACGGTTCGGAGGGCTTTGGAGAAGCGGTCCCTTTCCCTGACGAGCCGGGATCTGCATCTCGAACGGGAGATAAACCGCCGGGAACTGTCGGCGGCCGTCAAGCGTCCCAAAGCCCTGATCGATGCGGGAAGGGCAATGGGGGGGATCTGCGTCCTGTCCGAACTTCTCGACTTCTTCGTCGGCGTGGTGGCCGACGAGCTGGAGGTCGACAGGATTTCCCTGATGCTGCTCGACGAGAAGACCCAGGAGATGTGGATAGTCGCCGCGCGCGGGCTGGATGAGAAGGTGAAGGAAAAGGTACGGATGGCGGTGGGCACCGGAATCGCCGGGTGGGTGGCAAGGGAAGGGAAACCGGTCCTGGTGAAGGACGTCGTTTCGGACCCGAGGGTCAAGACGTCCCTCCATTCCACGGATGCCACGTCGTTCATCTCCGCTCCGATCGTCCTGAGCATCCCGATCCTGCTCCAGGAGAAAGTATTGGGGGTGATCAATGTAACGAACCGGCGCTCGGGCAAATCGTTCGACGAAGAGGACATGGCGTTTCTATACAGCCTGGCAGGTCAGGCCGCCGTGGCGATCGAACGAACGATACAGTACGAAGAACTGCAGGAAGCCCATGAATCGCTGAAGGCCGCCCAGAAAAATCTCCTGGAGGCCGAGCGGGTGAACGCATTGGGACAGATGGCGGCAGGGGTGGCCCACGATTTCAACAACCTGCTCTCGGGCATACTCGGAACAGTCGACCTTCTGCAGAGGAAGATCGAAATACAGGGGGCAGACCTTCCTTTCATCCGCTCGCAGCTGGAATCGCTCAATAAACTTGCGCTTCAGGGAGCGGGAACGGTACGGCGCATCCAGGAATACTCGCGGATCCGGAAGGATTCCCCCTCCGAGTCCGTCGACGTCAATTCGGCCGTGGACAATGCCTTGGAAGTGACCAGGGCAAAGTGGAAAGACGAGTGCGAAACAAGAGGGGTGCGCGTGGATGTGCGATTCGAACGGGGACGGATTCCCTTAATTCAGGGAAACGCCGCCGATCTCACCCAGGTGGTCAGCAACCTCATCTTCAACGCCGTGGAAGCGATGCCCAACGGGGGCCAACTGACCCTGAAGACGTTCCTGGAGGGAAAGACCATCGGGCTGGAGGTGTCCGATAACGGGGACGGGATGAGCACGGAGGTCAAGGGCAAGCTGTTTCAGCCGTTCTTCACCACCAAAGATTACGGGTATGGGCTGGGAACGAGCATCATTTACGGGATCGTTGCCCGGCATGGGGGAAACATCCACGTCAGCAGCGAGGAAGGGATGGGGACCACGTTCCTCTTGCGCCTTCCGGTAGCTAACGGGGCGATGGCGGACCAACCTTCCATAGACGTTGCGCATGGGGGAGACAGCGGAGCTGCGAAGGTCCTCGTCGTGGAAGATAACGACATCAACCG
>JBFKGZ010000012.1:0-31034 GCA_041633075.1 Candidatus Deferrimicrobiaceae bacterium
CAGGCCTGGGACAGGCGGGCTTGCTTTATCAGGCTTTATGATGAGAGAAACCCCCAATAACGATTTGTCGCGGAACGATCGTTCGTGTTTTCTCTCAACGGCGACAAGTATGGTAATCCCCCTGCTGCTGTTGCTCTTCATTTCGGGATGGCAATCTCCAACTCATGCTGCAAATGACCTGGAGGAGGGAGGGATCCGCTACGGGGTATCGGGCGGCATCACGGACATGACGTATCGTGAGAAGGGCAAGAATAATCCGCTGCGTATCACTCCCGGGCACATTACGCTTTCTGCGCGGCTTGCCGACACGGCACTGCAGGCGGCTAAGAATCTGGATTTTGATCTTACGGAGTCAAATTCCTTCCTCATCGGTGAAATCGTTCCCGATGAGGAAGGGGCGAAATCCGATAGCGATCGCTGCCGTTTCAAGATAAAAGCAACCAACGGGAGCAGCAGGCCGCAGGAAATTGCATTCCCCAATTCCGAAGAACTCGATGTTGAACTTCAACAGGGGGTGATCAGGCCGGGATGGCAACCCTTGAAGTATGCCACGCCAGCGCCAAGGGAAGAACGGCCGCATCGTGTGGCTCTGGCTCCGGGCGATTCCCGCATCTTTGGACGCAACGTTTCCAAGGAAGAGATCGGATTATTCCCAAGTTCGCTGGGGCCGGGATATACGGAGGATGTGAGGTTTCATGCAGTCGTGAAATTAACGAATAAAACCATTTCATTTGCACGGGACGTGATGTTGCGTATATCACCCCATCGGGATTCTCCTAAACCTGCCATGATGGCAAAAATTGGGGCCTACCCCAAGAGACAAGGATCTCTCGAGATCAAAAATACGAATTGGCGTTGTCTTGGATTCGCATGCGAAACACCTGCAGAGCCGAAGAAACCAACAGTGGAGATTTGCCGTGAACTGCAGGGGAACGTCGGCAGGATAAAATCCTTTGAGCGCGATGGAATAGTTTTGGGGGCGTCTGAACTGGCCATGTGCAATCAAAAATAATGATAACCCGAGATGAGTGGGACGGGGGAGAGTCGTTCTGGGAGTTCCGCCAACATTCGGGGTGTCCCCCAGGGTGTGTATCGGGTGCGGCAGGTATGGAATTCGAACACTAATAATAGGAAAAAACAGCTAACTAAAAGGAAATTGTTTCCTTCGCCTTTTTTCCCATCAGGATGTTTTATAAAATATCCTTGCATTTTCAGGTAGATAATAATTTTCCCCACGGCCCGTACAATGGCATTCTCATTGCTTACCATCATGTCGGGTGGTCGCGTTGGATGAGTGGGTTACTGGTCACCGCCACCCCCATGGGCGGCTCTTCTCTCGAGCCGCCCGTCCATTTCGAACCGGCCCCCACGGAATCGATTGATCGCTTTGCCCCGGCCAGAGTTGCCACGACGGGAAAAAAGATTCCCTTGCCTCACAAAGCGTTTATCCGACTTCCGTTTTCGCGTCCGGGTTGAAGGGGTTGGTACGCACTGCCAGGGAGAAGAGATAGGGGTAATCCTCCTGGAGATGCTTCATGTAGTCCAGCCATTCCGACAATAGCAGGACATGGACCCTCTTGATATCGCCGATGAGATGTTCATAATCGCTATTCGGCAGCAATGAGACGTTTTTCCGGTAGGCAAGCTCTTCCTCGAGATGAAACACTGCCCAGAGAAGATCGGTAAACGTTTCATGCTCCAGCAGATTCGGGTTGCCAAGCAGGTGCAAAAGGAAATTTTTCTTGGCCATCAGGAACGATCGCAGGTTTTCCCAGTCGATATCCGCTTGGCTTAACCTGATGTCCATTTCCTTGAGTCTGGCATGGGTCCGTCTGTAATCGGATCCGCTCCAATCCGGACTAACCAGCAGATGCTTGTGGATCGTGAGTTTGTCTGACTCCCCATGCGAGATCAGACGAAGCAGCTCCGTGCCGACCTCGCTGAAAAAACTGCCGATCACCATGTTGAGTTTTTTTAGCATCGCCTGCTTTTCCCGGCGGCCCAGGAGCTGGTCGATGACGACGGTGACCAGGTACACGGAGATGGGAAGAAAACCGAGCGAAGCAAGGATCCACATCGCAATATAGTTGCTGTCGCGAAAGACGGCATAATGCACAAGATTGAACGCAAGGGAAAACAGCAAGGCAACAACTGCGACCCGGCCTTCCCAAGGAAAATATTTCATGCTCGTCGATTCCCCTTTCCATTCGCCTGCAGCTGCAGACGAATAATGCGCAAGTATAGCAGGCCCCGCGCACACCACGGGAAGATGCGAATACGGAACAATCCGACAGGAAGTTTCTTTTTTCGCTGCCGAACCAGGTGGGTGCTTCCCCCCGATCGGCCGCTGTGTTTCGGGGGCCGGATCCACCTGCCCGACTCACCAATCCCGCCACCCCTCCTGCCACCGCTTCGGGATGGGGTCGCGATACGGTTGCGAAACGATTCCGGAAGGGAAAGCATCGGAGATGCATCCAGTCATCGAACGGGATTGCAATTCTCCGTTCAGAAAGGAACGCCATGGGACTCATCGATTTCGTCAGGGATGCAGGGGAGCACATTATGGATACGATAGGAGATGTCTTTGGAGGAGGGGAGGCAGCGGAGAAGAGGGCCGCGGAAGCGCTCGTCAAATCCGTGAACGCTCTAGGGATTCCGGTCAAGGACCTTTCGATCCAGGTGAAGGGGGACGTGGCGACGGTCTCAGGGGCCGCGCAGACGCAGGCCGATCGCGAGAAAGTGGTCCTCGCGGTGGGAAACACAAAAGGAATTGCGAAGGTGGACGACCGGATCACCGTGGAAAAGAAGGAGCCGGAGGCCACCTACTACACGGTTCAGCGGGGGGACACGCTTTCCAAGATCGCAAAGACACACTACGGGAACGCGATGAAGTACCCGGTGATCTTCGAGGCGAACCGCCCGATGCTGAAAGACCCCGACAAGATCTACCCGGGACAGAATCTGCGCATCCCTCCCCAGTAGAGAAAGGTTCCGGCTGTTGCATGGGAGCGGAGTACTGTCCATCCGCTGGAAACGGCATGCGCAATATTCGAGACGGAACCAGAAGGTGAGAAATGGAAGCGATAGTTCCGAAGATGCAGGAATGGTCAGCGCTATTCGGACTCAACGTTATTACCGCGATCCTGATCGTCGTCGCCGGTCGCTGGGTGGCGAGATTCCTCCGGAACACCACCGAGAAGATGATGACCAGAGGCAACGTCGATGCGACCCTCGTCGCCTTCGTCGGGAAACTGATCTACATCGCCCTCCTTACGTTCTTCATTCTGGCGGCGCTCGCGCAACTGGGGATTCAAACAACGGCGTTCATCGCCGTGATCGGTGCGGCCGGTTTGGCCGTTGGCCTGGCCCTGCAAGGGTCGCTTGCGAATTTCGCGGCAGGCGTCCTGATGCTCATTTTCCGTTTCTTCCGGGTCGGCGATTTCATCGAGGGCGGAGGCGTCTCGGGGGTCGTGGAGGAGATCCAGATCTTCACGACGCAACTCCGTACCCCCGACAACAAGACGATCATCATCCCGAATGCGAAGATAACCGGCGACAACATCACGAATTACACAAGGAAAGAGAAGCGGCGCGTGGATCTCGTCATCGGGGTGAGCTATCGGGACGACATCGAGAAAGTGAAACGCGTTGTTGCCGACGTTCTGAATGGCGATGAACGCGTCCTGAAGGACCCGGCCCCGACCATCGCCGTTCTTCAGCTGGGGGATAGCAGCGTCAACTTTGCCGTTCGCCCCTGGGTCAAAACGGGAGATTACTGGAACGTCTACTTCGATACGACCGAGAGGATCAAGAAACGTTTCGACGCAGAGGGCATTTCCATTCCGTTCCCGCAGCGGGACGTTCACCTGCATCAAACATAATCCGGATCCGCCGGCAGGGGGCGGGACCGTCTGATTGTCTCATCCCGGCGGCGGCATCTACCCCCGAGAGAACACTGCGAACTCCTGTCCCGGGACGGGCTTATTCGTGTTCCCGAGCGGAAGTTTCTTTTTTCGCTGCCTATACTATTCCTTGCGCCGGTTCTTTTTTTGGTCCCGTGCATTCAACGCCTCAACGATCAAGATCCGGGCCATTTTGCTTACGGGCCGGTCCTCCTTTGCGGCCCAATGCTCGATTCGCCCCCGCGTTTCCCCCGACAACCTCGTTGAAACGGTGATCGGTAGCAGGCGGCGTTTCGCAGGCTTTTCCATTTGAGGGGTTTCCTCCCCGTTTTCGCATAATTATACACCATACAAAATAATGCTTGCCAATTTCGAAATTTGTGTACAAAGTTTACAAACTAGATGTATGCAATGTAAACATTGTCGCAGGGGGCGGATATGTGCCGGGCAACGCTGGTCATCGCACCGACGAACAACCGAAACCACTCTTGCAAGTGGGCCTTCGATGAGAGGGGGGGGAAATGATGGACACGATATGGCTGAAATGGTTCAGTGGTTTGCTCATCAGCGCGATCATCTGCTGGAGATTGGGAAAAATGAATATATAAACGCGTGGGTGTCCGGGCCCGGCGGCTCCCCGCTGCCGGGCATTTTTTTTAGGTATGGCCCGCGGCATGAGGAGGAAATACTACGGCGGCGCCTACCCGGACTCCCACCGTGGGATCACGCGCCGGCGTGCGCCCTTCCTCGAGGTCCCGCCGGGAGACGAACCGGCCGATTCCGTGCCACCAGACAGTGCATGCTTTGCGGTCCGCCGGAAATCGTGGGACCGAATCACCCGACGCATCGACAAGGTTGATCCGTCTCATAAGCCGTTGCAGCGGGCTGAGGCGCCTCGTGGAGTTCATCACAGCAAGGCGGCCGGAAGACGGGCTTGCTCTCCCTGGGCTTCTCGCCTCGGCGCCGGACGTGTGCGCGGGTTTCGGGTTGCATCCCCTCTCGTGGTGAGTACCCTGAAGGCGAAAGGCCGCCGGAAGCAGCCATGGGTGGTGTGATGGGGGGATGGCGAGAAAGAAAGGGAGGGGCCGCGCTTTCCTACGGGGAAAGGAGAGCGGTCAGGGAAATCCTGTCCATCCTCCAATCCCAGTGGGGAAACGGGATGCTCCCACAAATCCGGTTCGTCGACGGACAGGGCGGCTATAGCCCCGATGCCGGTGAGTGGGGCGTAACGCGGGAAGTGAGCGGCAATCCCTGCCAGGACACCTCCGGCATCACGCAGCCCCCCATTCTGGGGTACTCCCTCCGGAAGATGGTGGATCGGGCCGGGAACAGGGAAGCGATGCTTGACGAGGTGGATCGGATCTACGACAGGGTGAAGGAGTACCACGCGTTTCTCCTGCGGGAGCGCGATCCGGACAGGGAATTCCTTGTTTCGGTTGTGCATCCCTGGGAGACGGGAACGGACGATTCCCCCTGCCTCGATGAGCCGGTAGCGAGAACCCGGGCGCTCCTCGAGGAACGGGGTGTGGAGCAAAGGATCAGGAAGCGGAAGGATACCGATTCCGTTTCCCGGGAATATCGGCCGACAGCGGGACATTACGATTGCTTCGGCAGGCTCATCGGGTTCTTCCTGGAGAAAGGTTACGGGCAGGCGGAGATCCTGCGGGATTCCCCGTTTGTCGTGCAGGATGTCCTGTTCAATTCCATCTTCGCTGCTTCGACGATCTCCCTGTCGATCCTGGCGGGCGAGCTGGCCGCCAGGGTCCGGGGAACCCCGAAGGAGGCGTACTACCGGGAGGAGGAGGAACGGAACGCAGGGGTGTACGAGAAGACCCGTGACGCGATACGAACCAAGCTGTACGACCGGCAAAGCGGTTTGTTCTACTCCTTCGACGCGGCGGCGGGGAAGACTCTCCAGGTGGATACAATCCACTCCGTGAGCCCCCTTTTCGGCGGCTGCGCGACGGAAGAACAGGCGAGGAGGATAAGGGAAAAGCTGCTGAGCAGCGAGGAGTTCCGGACGGAGACCGTCATCCCCACCGTGTCCCGCAAGATGCCCGCGTTCGACCCGTTGCGGTACTGGCGGGGCCCGGTCTGGCCGGTGACGAACTGGCTCATGCATGAGGGGCTGAAAATGTACGACGGAGAAATGGCGGAAGCGTTGCGGGCGTCGACGATACGGACGATCGAACAGAATCGAAGGACCTCGGCCGAAAGGGTACGCGCCCTGGCCACTTCCCTGATGATGCACAACTCACATGCCGACCGGTTCACGACGCCGTCGAAAACCCAGTATCAGCACGGATGGTTCTGGGACTCCTGTCTGGCGGCGATCGGCTGGGTGCATGTCCCGGAGAAACCTGCCGGCCAGGAGTTCTGGGACACGGTCACGATGCGATACATGGCCCTTCGGGAAAAGGAGGGAGCCGCAAGTGCACAGAGGGATGTCTCCGAGGAGCAGGACTGCGTCCTGTTCAGCGAGTATTTCGTGCCGGAGGCCACGGGGGAATATCCGGCCGGCGTTCCCATCGGGGCCCCCCTGATGACGTGGACGGCATCCCTGTACCTGGATCTTGCCCATCCGGATTCCGGGTCGGATCTTTAGGCCCCGTGTATAATTGCGGAGCGGGTACCTGCCGTTCCCGTATAACGGTGCGGCATGGGGAACAGGACGGAAAGGAGGTGCAGCCATGCTTCAGGACTACAAAACGATTCAGGATCGCCTCGAGCGCGGTGATTGCACGGCAAGTTTCCCCTGGAAGAAGATCGGCCCCTTCTGGATTCTCGACCAGGGGGGGACCATTCTCCTGGGCGACTTGAAGGTGTTCGACGGCGTCCGCATCCGCGTAGGCCCGGGGGGGCACGTGGAAATCGGCGACTATACCCACATCAATCTCCGGACGGAGATCCACTGCAAGAAGCGGGTGGTCATCGGTCCCCACTGCTCCATCGCGTGGGACGTCATCATCATGGACACCGATTACCACGGCATCGGGACCAACCCCCCCGTATCCCAGCCGACGACGCTGGAGGAAAGCGTTTGGGTCGGCAACAGCTCCATCATCACGAAAGGGGTTACGATCGGGCGGGGGTCGGTCGTCGCCGCGGGGAGCGTGGTGGTGAAAAGCGTTCCCCCCTTCTCGATCGTGGGAGGGAATCCCGCGAAGGTCATCAAGGAGATCGAACCGTTCGAGGGGAAGCACGGCCAGCCGTACGAGCCCAAGTGGTGGGATCCGTCCTTCACTCCGAAACCGGTTCCTTGAGGATACGGAAACAGGCTTCCCCGGGGAGTTCCATTCCGGCCCCGGATACCGGCGCGACCCGATTCTTGCGCATTGCGGTCCTCCACTACACCGCCCCGCCCGTCGTGGGGGGAGTGGAGAGCACGATCTACCACCACGCCCGCCTTCTTGCGGAAGCGGGTTGCAGGGTACGGGTGATCGCCGGACGGGGCGAGCCGTTCCACCCCGATGTTGCGCTGGTCACGATCCCGGAGGTGGATTCCCGGCATCCGGAGGTTCTGGAAACGGGCAGGTCGATCGCCAAGGGGGAGGTGGGGCCCCGGTTCACCGCCCTTCGGGACCTCCTGGTCGAGCGTCTGCATCCGCTGCTTTCGGACGTGGACGTCTGCATCGTCCATAACGCCACGACGCTGCACAAGAACATCCCGCTGACCGCCGCGTTGAACCAACTGGCGGAGGAGTCGATCACCCGTTTCCTCTCCTGGTCGCACGATTTCGCCTGGAAGGATCCCCTGTACGCGGAGGATCTGCATTCCGGGTATCCCTGGGATCTCCTGCGCACCCCCTGGAGGGGCGTATGCTACGTGGCCGTCTCCGCCCACCGGCAAAAAACGATGGCCGCGTTGCTCGGAATGCCGGAATCGGAGATCCGGGTGATCCACCCGGGCGTGGAGATCGCGCAATTCTGGAAACTGGATCCCCTCACCCGGCAACTGTGCGAAAGGTTGGGGTTGCGGAACACCGACCCGCTGATGCTGCTTCCGAGCCGTATTACGCGGCGGAAAAACATCGAGTTCGCCGTGCGGGTGACCTCGGAAATGCGCCGTCGCAAGCCCGACGTCGCCCTTGTCGTGACCGGTCCGCCCGGACCCCACAATCCCGCCAATGAAAGGTACCTGCAGGAATTGCGACATCTGCGGGAGTCGCTCGATGTTTCGGGAAGGGTGCATTTCCTCCATGAGCAGGGTGAGGGCGGCAAGCCGCTCCACCTCTCCGACGCGGTGGTTACCGACTTCTACCAGCTGGCCGACCTCCTTCTCTTTCCCAGCTTCCGGGAAGGCTTCGGCATTCCCGTGTTGGAGGCAGGTCTTGCCCGATTGCCGATCTTTGCGGCCGATATCCCCCCGGTGAGGGAGAGCGCAGGCGACCTGGCCTACCGGTTCGATCCCCGGGGCGATCCGGCACGGGTAGCCGATGCCATCGCGGGGGTCCTGGAAGACGACCGGCGTTACCTGCTCCGGCGACGCGTGATGGAGCGCTTCACCTGGCGTGCCGTGATCGTGCGTGACATCCTCCCCCTTCTGCAGGAGGTCTGCGCCCATGATTAAATCTTCGACATCCAACAGGATTCCGGAAATCGTGAACCGCTGGTTCGCCGAGAACACATACTGCAGCCGGGAATTTTCCGATCTGGACGGGTTGCTTGCCCGGAAGAGGGAACAGGGGGTAACGATCAGCTTAGGCCTTCCCGCGCTCAACGAGGAAAAGACCGTGGGCAAGGTCATACGCACCGTCAAGACGGCGCTCATGGACGATGTGCCGCTGCTGGACGAGATGGTCCTGATCGACTCCGGGTCGGTGGATTACACCCGAGAGGTGGCGGAGGAGTTGGGCATTCCGGTCTTCATCCACCAGAACGTCCTCACCGCGCACGGATCGTTCGACGGCAAGGGAGAAGGGCTTTGGAAGAGTCTGTATATGTTGAACGGCGATATCATCGCCTGGGTCGACACCGATATCACCAACATCCATTCGCGTTTCGTCTACGGGGTCCTGGGCCCCCTCCTGTTCAACCCGGACATCCAGTATGTGAAGGGGTTCTACCGAAGACCCCTCAAGGACGAGGACAGGCTGCTGGCCGGCGGGGGAGGCAGGGTGACGGAGCTGACCGCGCGTCCGTTGATCAACCTTTTCTACCCGGAGCTTTCGGGTCTCGTACAGCCCCTTTCCGGGGAGTATGCCGGCCGGAGGGACGCGCTGGAACGGCTCCCCTTTTTCGCCGGCTACGCGGTGGAAACCGGTCTTCTGATCGACCTGCTGGAGACGCGCGGCCTGTTCTCGATTGCGCAGGTGGACCTCCAGGAACGGATCCATCACAACCAGCCGCTCCCTTCCCTGTCGAAGATGTCCTTCGCCATCATGCAGGCCGTTTTCCAACGCCTGCACAAGAGCGGGAAAATAAAGCTTCTCGAGGAGTTCAACAGGATGATGAACATGATCCGCTATGATGTGGGGCATTTCTATCTGGACGGTGTAGAGATTCATGAGCGGGAGCGTCCCCCCATGATCGAGCTGGAGGAATACCGCCGGAAGCACGGGCCGGACACGCAGGAGGAAATACGGGAGCCGACCGGATGACCACCCGTCTGCTCCTCATGCGTCACGGGGAAACCGACTGGAACGTGGAGGGGCGATACCAGGGGCAGGAAGACCCGCCACTGAATCGCTGCGGACAGGACCAGGCGCGACTGCTGGCCGAAACGCTCTCCGGGGTTCCCCTGGAAGTTTTGTACAGCAGCCCCCTGAAGCGTGCCCGGCAAACGGCACGCACGTTGGAAGAACGATTGGCGGTCCCCCTGCATTTCGAGCCGCGCCTCATGGAGATCCATCTGGGGGACTGGGGGAGCCGGCTGGCGACAGAGGTCGCCGCGCGGGATCCCGAACGGTTTCTCCTCTGGGAAACCGACCCCTGGTCGGTCACTCCGCCGGGGGGCGAGAGCCTCTTTCAGGTGCGGGAACGGGTCCATGCCGCCGTGGACGAGATCGTGCGACGGCATGAAGGGAAGACGATCGGGCTGGTGGCGCATCGGATCCCCTTGGCCCTGCTTAAGATCCGTTACCAACATCTCGATTCCTCCCTCGTTCGCAAGCTGTACCTCCCCAACGCCGGGTGGGAGGAGATCGTACTGGATGCCCTCGCGGGAAACGGACGGCACACGCCTGCTACGCCGTAGATCGGACGGAATCGGTGGAAGTTGGGGGTATAATGCCATGGAAAAAATGATTCGGGATGTCCTTCGGATCGAGGACGAGTACTACATCCTGGCGAAATCGGCGCTGGCCGACGACCGGACGCATGTGCTCAAACACGGCGACACCTTCGCGGTGTTCGACCGGTACGGGGACATCCAGCCGCTGGGATTGGGGGAGCAGGGGCTCTATCACGAGTGCACGAGGTTTTTAAGCCGGCTGGAACTGCGGTTATGGGGGAAACGGCCCCTTTTGCTCGGTTCCCTCGTGAAGGAGGACAACTCGGTCCTTTCCGTCGACCTTGCCAACCCCGATATCGCGGTCGACGGGGAGGTGGTCGTCCCCCGGAACAGCATCCACATCTTTCGCCGCAAATTGATCCGGAACGACGCCTGCCATGAACGGTTGTGGCTCCGGAATTATTCCCGCCGCGAGGTTACGGTACACCTCTCGCTCCATTTCGAGGCCGATTTCCGCGATATTTTCGAGGTCCGGGGCGCCCGGCGGAGCCGCAGGGGAACGCATCGGAAACCGGATCGAAAATCCCCCGGCCTGCATTTCGCGTATCGCGGGCTCGACGGCAGAACCCGGGACACCTGGGTCCGGACAGACCCGGAACCGGAAACGCGTTCGCCGGCCGAGTTGCATTTCGCCATCCGCCTCCGCCCGAAGAGGGAGTCGAATATCTCCGTCACCGTCCAATTCGGGTTAAACGGCATCCGGACCCGCCCGGTTCCCTTTCCGCGAGCGTACGCCGGGACCCGTCACGCATTCGAGCGTTTCACCGCAGAAGGATGTTCCCTCGTAACGTCCAACGATCTGTTCAACGAGTGGATCGGCCGCTCATTGGCGGATCTGCACATGATGATCTCGGAAACCGGGGAAGGACCGTACCCGTACGCCGGCGTCCCCTGGTTCAGCACGGCATTCGGACGGGACGGAATCATCGCCGCCATGCAATTCCTCTCGGTAAACCCGTCGCCGGCGAAAGGGGTGTTGTCATACCTCGCAAAGCGACAGGCCCGCGAAAAGGATCCGCAACGGGATGCGGAACCGGGGAAAATCCTCCATGAGGTCCGGGAAGGGGAAATGGCGGCGATGGGGGAGGTCCCCTTCGGGCTGTATTACGGCAGCGTGGACGCCACGCCGCTGTTCGTAATCCTTGCCGGGATGTATCGCGAGCGCACAGGGGACCGTGACTTCGTCCGTTCGATCTGGCCGAATATCGAACGGGCCCTGGAATGGATCGACACCCACGGCGACGCGGACGGAGACGGTTTCGTGGAGTACGAGACCCGGTCGCCGGGAGGATTGATCCACCAGGGGTGGAAGGACTCGCGAAACGCCGTGTTTCATCGGGATGGCCGGGACGCCAAGGGGCCGATCGCCTTATGTGAGGTCCAGGCCTACGTCTATGCGGCGAAGCGGTGGGCTGCCGGGCTGGCCGCCGAGCTTGGAAAGACCGGGAGGGCGACCGAACTTGTCCGGGAGGCCCGCGCGCTGAAGAAGAGATTCGAAAAGGCGTTCTGGTGCGAGGAGATTTCCACGTATGCGCTGGCGCTGGACGGGAACAAGACGCCTTGCCGCGTTCGTACGTCGAACGCCGGCCACTGTCTGTTCGCCGGCATTGCCGGACGACGGAGAGCCTTGCGGACGGCGAGAACGCTCCTTGACCGTGCGTCCTTTTCCGGATGGGGAATCCGAACCGTGGCCGGGACCGAGACCGCCTACAACCCGATGTCCTACCATAACGGGTCTGTCTGGCCGCATGACAATTCCCTCATCGCGCACGGTTTCGCCCGTTACGGGCTCAAGGCGCATGCGCAAAAAGTGGTCGGGGCGCTCTTCGAAGCAGCCGTCGATTCGGATCTGCGCCGACTCCCCGAGCTGTTCTGCGGGTTTCGCCGCCGGACCGGGGAGGGCCTGACGATCTATCCTCTTTCCTGCTCCCCCCAGGCCTGGTCCGCGGCGTCGGTTTTCCTCTGCCTCCAGGCGTGCCTTGGGCTGGCGATCGATGCGTCGAAGGGTAGGGTCTCTCTCCACCGCCCGGTCCTGCCCGCGTTCCTTGCGGAAGTGAGGATCGGGAACCTGGCGGTGGGTCGGGCATCCATCGACATAACGTTCCGGAGGAATCGCCGGCGAGTCGGGGTGGACGTGACGCGGCGCAAGGGAAGCGTGGACATCATGGTCACCGAATGAATGCGCACGTTTTGGCGGGGACCGCATCCGTCATCATCGCGCCCACGATTTTCCGCGGACTGCAAGCCGGGCACTGTCGGGTCGCTTAAGGATCGGGCGGGTCGTCCTCCGGCGGGGCCTAACCGGCCTTCTCGACATTGATCGATTCGCCTGGTTTGACCGATTTGAGCTGCTTCACATCGCCCTTGGCCCTGCCCCAGATATTGGTCCGGGCCGCGAGGCGGATTTCATCGCCGCGGGACACGGGCGTGCGACCGAAACCGATCGCGATGGAATCGCCTTCCACCCAGAAGGCAAGCTCGCCGGGCAAGACGACATCCCGGGCGTCGATCTCCCGTTTCACCTTAACCGGAGTGGAGAAATACACTTCCTCGCCCCAGGTATTCGCCTTGGAGGTGAACGGCAAGGCATTCCAGATTGCCTCTGCCGTGGGCGTCTCGAGGAGTTCGGCCTCGAGCACGACGGAACCGATGGTCATTTTGATCTGTCGCATGGATAACCCCCTGTTTCTCCTGAGCCATTAGGAAAATACCACAATATTCGATTGCAGGGGGCTTCCCGCGTCGGGTACCGGAAGAAGCGGGTACGGTTCGAATGCAGAAATATCCTTTCGTCGGTGCCCTTCCGGGGTATTGTGATTGAATAGGAAAGAAGCCTAACCACCGCCCATGTCGGGGAACGACCTGTGAAACTGCGCATCATTCTCCTGGTTCTATCGATTCTGGCCTTCCTGTCCGCATCGATAGCGGGCTATTTGTACTACTCCTCCCTGAAGGAAACGGAATTCAAGGAGGCGGAGAGACAGGTTGCCGTTCAGGCGGAAAGAATCAAGAACAGCCTCTCTGCCTATCTGTCCGAAAACCTGAAATCGGTAAAGGCGCTGGCGGGTTTGCAGGAACTGGAACAGGCCTTGTCCCGAATGGATGAGACCGCCCTGGCAAAGGCGAATTCCCTCCTGGACCATTTCCGGAATGCCCTGGATGCCGACGTCTGTTATCTCATGGACCGGGGCGGAAACACCGTGGCTTCCAGCAATCGCAACGCCCCGGACAGCTTCGTGGGGAAGAATTTTTCCTTCCGCCCCTATTGGCGCAAGGCCATTCGGGGAACTCCCGCCACCTACATGGCCTTGGGGGTGACTTCGGGGAAACGGGGAGTGTATTACAGCCATCCGGTATACCGAAACAGGGGGGACGCTCCGGTCGGGGTCGCCGTAATCAAAGCTCCCATCGACCACATGGAAGCGGGATTCCGCAGGGATTACGAAGGGATCGTACTGCTCACGGACCCCCGTGGCGTCGTGTTCCTTTCCAACCGGGAGGATTGGGTCTACCACACCTTGTGGAAACTATCGCCCGAAGAGATCTCCGAGATCGTCGATTCCCAGCAATTCGGCGATTGGAACTGGGAGTGGATCGGGGTGGAGGCAAAGGATGAAAAGATCGTCGTGGATTCGTCAGGGAATGAATATTTGATGTACCGGATGGATATCGATCGCTATCCGGGTTGGCAGGTTATTTACCTGCACAGGCTCCAGAATATTTCGAAAAATCTTTCCGTTCCCTTCCTCAAGGTTTCGGGCCCCATCGTCCTAACCTTGTGCGTTCTCATCGGGTTGTCGGTATTATTCCTCTACAAGAAGGCAAGTTCCGACATCCTGAAGCGAAAAGAAGCCGAGGAAGCGTTGCGGAAGAGCGAAGAGCAATTACGAAGCGCCAAGGAGGAACTCCGCCGCTACGCCAGGGATCTCGAACGGCAGGTGGGGGAGAGAACCCGGGAGATCACGGGCATTCTCCGAAATACCCCCTCCGTCGTGTATATCAAGGACAAGGACGGTTGCTACAGGCTGGTCAACGCCCGCTATGAGGAGTTGTTCGGAATACGGAATGAGGAGATCCAAGGAAAATCCGACCACGATATATTCCCCAAAGAGATTGCGGACCAGTTTCGAGCAAACGACATGCGGGTGTTCCGGGAAGGGCATCCCTGCCAGGTGGAGGAGCGCGTTCCCCAGGAGGACGGCATCCATATCTATCTTTCCGTGAAATTTCCCCTTTACGATCAAGACGGATCCGTCACCCGGGTCTGCGGGATTTCCACGGATATCACCCAACTGAAAAGGGCACAGGATCAGTTGCGGCGTCTTTCGGACGGCATCATGGCCAGCCAGGAGAAAGAGCGCGCCGCCGTTGCCCGGGAACTGCACGACGAACTGGGTCAGGTGCTCACCGCCCTGCGCATCGATTCGGTGTGGCTGAGAGATCGACTGACCGGGGCCGATGAACAAGCCGCGGAGCGAGCATTGATGATGTGCACCCTGATCGAGAATGCCATCGATGAAGTCCGGGGCATGGCCACCCGGCTGCGTCCGGGAGTGCTGGACGATCTGGGCCTTGTCGACGCGCTGGAATGGTTTTCCCTGGATTTCGAGAAACGGACGGGGATCAGATGTGTTTTTACGCACCGAGATGTGCCCGAAGTAAACGATGCCGTCGCCACGGCATCCTATCGGATCGCCCAAGAGACCTTAACCAATGCAGCGCGCCACTCCTCGGCTACCCGGGTTAACGTCTCGCTTACGACGGACGACGGTCATCTGATGCTGGCGATGGTGGACGACGGCTGTGGTTTCGAAGCGGAGAGCCTGTTGGATTCCCGGGGTCTGGGGGTGGCCGGCATGCGCGAGCGCGCCGCCCTGATCGGGGGCGTCCTGGAAATCCACTCACAGCCGGGAAAAGGCACCCGGGTGGTATTGCACGTGCCCATCGGTCGCGCGAGCGGAGCAGCCCATTGATCCGGGTTCTTCTGGCAGACGATCACAGCATCGTCCGGGCCGGTCTTCGCCGGCTGGTGGAAGACGCCGGCGACATGGTGGTGGTTGCCGAAGCCGCCGATGGGCGCGAGGCCATCAAAAAAGTCGAGGAAAGCGCGCCCGACGTGGCGGTCATCGATCTTTCCATGCCCGGCATGGACGGGTTGGAAGTCGTCGGCCGGCTTCTCTCCCACGAACCGAAATTGCCCGTTCTCATCCTGACCATGCACGAGGAGGAGCAATACGTTGTCCGGGCCATCGAGGCGGGGGCGATGGGATATGTCACGAAACGGTCGGCGGCGGAGCAACTGCTCGAGGCCATCCGCAAGGTCCGCGCCGGCGGGCGCTTCTTGAGCGAGTCGGCGTCCGAGGCGCTGGCTACCCGCATGGCCAAGGGGACCGCGGCCCGCTCCCCTCTGGACATTCTTTCCACCAGGGAGATCCAGGTGCTCCGCGGCCTGGCGCTGGGGAAGAGCAACCGGGAGATCGCGGAGACCTATCACATCAGCACGAAGACGATCGATACCTACCGCGCGCGGCTGCTCAAGAAGCTGAATTTGAAGAATAATGCGGAGCTGACGCGATTCGCGATTCAGAACGGGATTGTGGAATTGTAGTACCGCCCGCCCCGTATCACAGGGAAATTTCCTGCGTCGGAATCAAAATCGGCCCGATATTTCGGTTCCCTCCTTTTCGGGCATCCATTCTTGTTGAGCCATATCAACATGTATGGTTATATAAAAAAAATTGCACCTCTTGGTACGCAAGGTCGGAAACAGATCGTGAGAACGCTAAGGAGGGATCTCATGTCCAACCAAGTTCCGCTTCATGGCAAACGCGGCGTCGATCTGCTGCACGATCCGGCATTGAACAAGGGCACAGGCTTCTCCGAGGCAGAGCGCGATGGGCTGGGCCTGCGCGGCCTCCTGCCGGCGCGCGTGTTCACGCAAGAGGGACAAGTGGCGCGTGTGCTGGAGAACATCCGCCGCAAGACCAGCGACATCGAGAAGTACATCTTCCTGGTCTCGCTGCAGGAGCGCAACGAGGCCCTGTTCTACCGCGTGGTCATGGGAAACATCGAGGAGATGCTACCCCTCATCTACACGCCGACGGTCGGCCAGGGCTGTCAGGAGTTCGGCCATATTTTCCGGCGTCCGCACGGTATGTTTATTACGCACAAGGATCGCGGTCGCGTCCGGCAGCTTCTGGGGAATTGGCCGTATCGCGATATCCGCATGATCGTCGTTACCGACGGCGAACGGATCCTCGGCCTCGGCGACCTCGGCGCGAACGGCATGGGCATCCCGGGGGGAAAGCTCTCGTTGTACACCGCCTGCGCGGGCATCCATCCCGCGAAATGCCTGCCGGTCACGCTGGATGTCGGCACGAACAACGAGACCCTGCTCAAGGATCCGCTCTACATCGGCCTGCCGGAACGGCGCCTGCGCGGCCAGGCGTACGACGAGCTGGTGGAGGAGTTCGTCACCGGCGTGCAGGAGATTTTCCCGAAAGCCTGCATTCAGTTCGAAGACTTCGGCAACGCGAACGCCTTCCGGCTGTTGCATCACTACCGGGACCGGGCCTGCACGTTCAACGACGACATCCAGGGCACGGCAAGCGTCTCGGTGGCGGGTGTGTACTCGGCCCTGCGCATTACCGGCAACAGGCTGTCCGACCACAAATTCCTGTTCCTCGGCGCGGGCGAGGCCGGCATCGGCATCGGCGACCTGATTGTGATCGGTATGATGCGGGAGGGGATGACGGAGTCCGAAGCCAGGCGCAAGTGCTGGTATGTGGATTCGAAGGGCCTCGTCGTCAGGAGCCGGAAGGACCTTGTCGAGCACAAACGGCCGTACGCGCACGACCATGCGCCCATAACCGATTTCCTGGCGGCCGTCGAATCGCTCAAGCCGACCGCCCTCATCGGCGTCTCCGGCATGCCGCGCACGTTCACGAAGCAGGTCGTCGAGACGATGGCGCGCTTGAACCGGCGCCCGATCCTCTTCGCCCTCTCGAACCCCACCTCGAAATCGGAGTGCACGGCGGAGGAAGCCTATACGTGGTCGGAGGGCCGCGCGATCTTCGCGAGCGGCAGCCCGTTTCCGCCGGTGACGTACAAAGGCAAGACCTTCGTGCCCGGGCAGGGCAACAACGCATACATCTTTCCCGGCGTAGGTCTGGGTGCGGTCGCCTGCGAAGCCACACGAGTAACCGCCGAGATGTTCTTCACGGCCGCGAAAACGCTGGCGGACCAGGTCTCCGAAGACGATCTCGCGGAAGGACGCATCTATCCCCCCCTCGACCGCATCCGGAAGGTCTCCGCCACCATCGCCACGGCCGTTGCGGACGTGGCCTTCCAGCGCGGTCTGACAACGATGGGCCGGCCTGCCGATCTGGCCGCGCATGTCAAGGCGCAGATGTACGACCCGACATACGTGGAGTATGTGTAGCAACACAACGTAACTGCCTTGACCGCCCGGATCGACGCAACACCTCAATGCCAGGGGGGTTGTTCCTGGTCCCTGTGGTCTGCCTCACGTGCGCGTTCGGTCTGGTGCGGCGGACCTTCACCTGCCGCCTGTAGGGAAATTTCTGACAGAAAAATCCGAGTTCTTCCTATGTTCACCTTCTGCCCGCCTGATATATTTATTACCAGGGACATTCCATTCCAATTCGTACATACGCTGATCGAGAGGTGCACCATGAAAGACACCTCCACACGCTTCCGTATTCTTATCGCCGTATTTTTTCTCGCCGTCGTCATCATCCTGGGCACAGTCAATCCCGCGTCGGTAGTGGCCGATCAGGCATCGACAAAAGAGGCGGCTGACACCACGCCGATCGTCATCGGGGTTCCCCAGTACGAGAAATTTTCCTTCGCGATCATGATGAGGAATGCCTTCGAACTGGCCCGGGAGAAAATCAACAAGGAAGGGGGGATCAAAGGCCGGAAGGTAACGCTTGTCTACGCGGATGACCAGGGGAAGCCGAAAGCGGGGGAGAATGCCGTCATTGACCTGGTCAGGAAACGGGACGCCGTCATGCTGGTCGGGGGCTACAGCAGCAGCAACACCGTGTACATGGCCGGGATGGCGGAGAAGCTGGATCGGCCGTTCCTGATCACTACCGCCGCGGACGACCGGATCACGCAAAGAAAATGGAAAAACGTGTACCGGATCAACCCCCCGGCCAGTGAATATACCCAGGGGCTGGAAGAATTCTTCCTGAGCACCATCAAGCCGGAATCGATCGCCATCGTCTACGAAAACAGCCCGTACGGGACCAGCGCGGCGCTCCGGATGATGTTTTTCTGCCGGGAGCACGGAATCGAGATCCGGAAGATCCTCCCCTATCACCGGGAACGAACGAACCCCGTCTATATCCAGCGCATTCTTTCCCCCTTGATGGACGAGCCTCCCGATGTGATCTACATGGTCTCGTATCTGAAAGATGCGATTGCGCTGGTACGAGAGATCCGGGCAATGAAGATCAAATCGCTGCTCGTCGGCGGCGCCGGGGGATTTACGCACCCGGACTTCATCGCCAAGGCCGGAGAGGACGCGAACCTCGTGCTGACGGCAACGCTGTGGTTCCCGGAACTGAAATATCCAGGGATAAGACAATATTGCGACGAATTTACGGATGCTTGCGGCATGATACCGGACTATCACGCCGCAGAGGCGTACGCGGCGCTTCTGGTGGCGGCCGATGCGTTGCGGCGGGCGGATTCCTTGAGCCCGCAAAGCATACGGGCGGCATTGGACAAGACCGACATGATCACCCCGTTCGGGCCGGTCAAGTTTTCCTCCTTCGAAAAATACGAGAGGCAGAACAATCTGCCCACCCAGGTCCTGCAGGTCATCAACGGAAGACTTCAGTGCGTCTGGCCCAGGGACCTGGCCTCGTCGACCTTTGTCCCCCCGCCGGACTGGAGGATGTCCACGAAGAAATAAGTGTGGATCGGTAACCAACAAAAAAAAAACTATTCACGGGAGGTATGGCAATGAAGAACTTGTTTCGCGGTATCACGATCGGTTTTGCATCCCTGCTCCTGGTCCTATCGTTTCCCCACGACTCATTCGCAAGGATGTTCAAGTTCTCCGGCGGTCCCTCGGGCGGGACGTTCCAGTATTATGCCAGCGCCATTTCCACGCTGTCGAAAAAGAACAAGATAAACGTGCTGTCCAGTTCCTCGGGTGGATCCATCGAAAATATTCGGCTCACCGACTCCGGGAAGACCAACTTTTCGGTCGCCTATTCGGGGCACGTCTTTCAGGCCAGAAACGGCAAGATGAAAGGCGACGACAAGAAGTATGAGAACGTGCTGGCCGTGGCCTACTTCTACGGCGCTCCCGCCCAGCTGATCGTTCGGGCGGATTCCGGCATCAAGAGCGCGAAACAGCTTGAGGGGAAACGGGTTGGCGTGGGAAACGCCGGGTCCGGGGCGGCCGCCAACGCCGAGCTGTTTTTCACGGAGCTTGGCATCTGGGACAAGATCGACAGGAACTTTCTCGGGTACCGGGAAGCGGCGGGGGCCTTCGGCAACAAACAGATTGATGCCTTCTGGGTGTTTGTCGGCTTTCCGAACGCTTCGGTGCTCGAGGCCGCGCTGCAGAACGACATCGACCTGGTAGACGTTTACAAGGATGCGGAAAACATCGGGATGTTCAAAAAGTACCCGTATTTTACGAAAGTCGTCATTCCGGCAGACACGTACAAAGGCGTATCGACGGAAACGAACACCTTCCAGGATTCCACCTTGTGGGTGGCCAACAGCAAGGTTCCTGCAGACACGGTCTACAACCTGCTGAAGGTGGTCTTCAGCAAGGAAGGACTGGAATACATGGTCAGCGTCCACAAGTCGGCCAAGGCCATGAGCGTGGAAAACGGGATCAACGGAATCATCACTCCTCTTCATCCAGGCGCGGAAAAGTTCTGGAAGGAGATGGGTGTACTAAAGTAAAAGAGGAGTAGGAATCGGGAGAGGGGCGGCGGGTCCATCCGCCGTCCCCTCCCGCCTCGAGCCGGAAACGACCTATCCGGGAGGGTCAAGGGGGGAAGATGTACGAAAAACTGCACAAAATCGAGAAAATTATCTTCGATGCCCTGTCGGTGGCGCTCGTCGTTTTCTACTGCTATTCCGCTGTGTTGAAACCGGCTTCCACCGAGTATCACCGGGGGATCTACTGCCTCATCACCTTCGTCCTCGTATTCCTCCTTTACAAATCGAAGCACGTCGTCATGCGGGTCTTCGATTATGTCCTGATTTTCCTCTCCGCCGGCGTCATCGCGTACTGGATTCTGAACTTCGAAGCCATCAATTACCGCTCCGGGGCGGAGACCCAAATCGACCAGATCGTTGCGGTGATCGGGGTCCTGGTGGGGATCGAGCTGGCCCGGAGGGTCGTGGGGCTGTCATTCGTCATCATCGGCTCCGTTCTTCTGCTCTACGGGGTATTCGGGGAATACGTACCGGAGCTCTTCGCCCATCCCGGGGACACCTTCGTGGGGCTGTGCACCACCATCTTCTACAAGAGCGACGGGATCTTCGGCATCATGGCCAACGTGCTCGCCACCTACGTTCTTCTGTTCGTCCTGTTCGGGGCGTTTCTGGAAAAATCCGGGGCGCAGCGGTTCTTTATCGATTTTCCCCTCGCCGCGGTCGGGCACCGGACGGGGGGGCCGGCCAAGGTGGCCGTCCTGGCAAGCGCCCTGTTCGGTTCGATTTCCGGCAGCGCCATCGCCAATACCGTCTCCACCGGGTCGTTCACGATTCCCATGATGAAAAAGGCGGGGTTCCGGCCGCACGTGGCAGGCGGCATCGAGCCGGCGGCCTCCATCTCGGGGATGTTCATGCCCCCCATCATGGGGGCCGGGGGCTTCATCATGGCGGAGCTCACCGGTGTTCCGTATTCCCGCATCATGATGATCGCCATCTTCCCGGCGATCATGTACGTCTACAGCGTCTACAACATGGTGCACTGGGAGGCCAAGATCCACAACATCAAGGGCGAAAAAAGCGAAAAACCCGCCATGGAGATATTGAAAACCGAGTGGTATTACATCCTGCCCCTGGTCGTCATCACCATCCTGATGCTAATGGGGTATTCGGCCGGCTTTGCGGCGGTAATCGGCATCGTCTCCTGTATCGTGGTCAGCTGGTTCAACAAGGAGACCCGGATGGGACCGAAGGAGCTTCTGGAGGCCGCCAGAGGCGGTGCGGAAGACAGCCTGAAGATCGGCGCCACGGTGGGGGTCATCGGAATCATCATCGCGGTCCTGACGTTTTCCGGGCTGATCCTGACCTTCGCCGACATCGTCATTCAACTGGCCGCCGGGAAACTCTGGCTCACCATTCTTTTCATCGCCCTGGCATCCCTGGTTCTCGGCATGGGGGTGCCCGTCACCGCCGCCTATCTGATCACCGCCGTCGTGGCGGTCCCGGCGCTTACCCATCTCGGGGTAAACGAGTTGGCGTCGCACATGATCGTCTACTGGCTGTCCCAAGACTCCAACATCACCCCGCCGGTATGCATCGCCGCCTTTGCGGGAGCCACCATCGCGGGGGCGAACATGTGGAGGACGGCGTTTGTGGCGTTCAAGTTCGCGAAATTTCTCTACCTGGCGCCGTTCCTGTTCGGGTATGTCCCCGGGTTCACCCTGCAGGGCGAATCGATGGACATCGTCAAGGTCTTTGTTCTGGTTATCATCGGGACGTATAGTTATTCGTACCTTTTCAGTTTCCATTGGGCCTATGCCCTGAAGAGCAAGTTCTCCAAGAAGGCGGAAGCGGCGTAAGCAGAGAGCCTCCTTCGTAATTCCCCGAAGAACGGGCGGCGGAGCAGGGATGGAACCTCCACCGCAGGGAGGGAAGCGATGATTCCCGTGATCAGGAAGATTCTCTATTGCACGGAACTTTCCGACAGCCCCAGTTACGTTTTCCGTTATGCGGCAAGCATGGCCCATCAATACGGGGCCGCGATCACCATTCTCCACGTGATGGAAGATGTGCCCGAAGGGTCAAGACAACTGATTGCCAGCGAGATTGGTGCGAGCCGATGGGAGGAGATAAAGAAAAATAACGCGCAGGAAGCATGCGACATCCTGAAGGCACGCAAGGAAAAATTTCTGAAAGAGGCGCGTTCCAAGCAGCCCGATTTCTCCTTTGTCATCGAGTCGATTCTCGTCAAGTTCGGATATCCCGCGGAGGTGATCCTGCATCAGGTCGAAGCCGGCGGCTTCGATTTGCTCGTCATGGGTTCCCATGGGAAGGGCAGGGTAGCCGATGTCCTGATGGGGAGCACCACGGGGCGGGTGATACGGCAGTGCAAAAAGCCGGTTCTGGTCGTGCGGCATCCGGAGGGATCCGATTAGCGCGGCATCCCTTGAGACAAAGAAACGTCAACTGCCAGGTGATCTTTGACATACTGCTCCCGGACGAATTCGGACCACGGGCCGGCGCGTTTAACGGAGCAAATTGGGGGGAGGTCTGTCAGAGGAGGTGCAAGGTGCGATGTTTTGCCCTTGCACCCCCCTGTTGAACCTTTCGGAAACGCTACTTGATCCAGCCTTGCGCCTTCATGATCTCTATGTGTTTTTTCTCGTAGTCTTCCGCGAACTTTTTCAGTTCGTCACCGGTGATGAACTCTCTCCTCAGCCCCGTTTTCTTGGCGAAAGCCACCCATTCGGGATCCTCGGAGATCTTCCTGAACAGCTCGACCATCCCATTCCTGGCCTCATCGGAGATGCCGGGGGGAGCGAAGATGGCCCGCATCATTTCGTAGGAGAAATCGAGGCCTGCCTCCTTGCCGGTGGGGACATTCTCGTAGCCCGGAATATCCAGTCGCTTATCCTGGAAGACGACCAGAGGACGCAGGAAATCCGGGAAGAATTGGCCCGCCTCGCTGACCTGGTTCACGGTTGCCTCACATTGTTTGCCCACCAGATTCATGGCAACGTCGCCGCCGCCCTTGAAGGGAACGTACTTGAAGGGCTTTGTATTGCCGATCTTCTCAATGGCCCGGAAGACGATCTCATCCTCCTGCTTGGATCCCGTCCCGCAGACACTTATGCTCTTCTTCCTGGCTTCCGCCAGGAAGTCGTCGAAGGTTTTGTACGGGCTGTCCTTGTGGACCCAGAGGGGAAAGTTGTCCAGGGCCAGCAATGCGATCGGGGTAAAATCACGGAACGTGAAGGGCAGGTTCTGGAACAGGGGTGTCGTAATGAAGGCGTTCAGGGTGATGAGCATCTGATAATCGTTTTTCTTGTTTCTCAGCACCGATTGCATGACCACGGCCCCGGCCCCGCCGTCCAAGTTGACGGGGATGATTGGCTGGAGAACATATTTGCCTTTTACGTTAAGACCGACCAGGAACCGGGCGTATTGGTCCGCTCCTCCTCCCACGCCCGCGGGAATCACGAATTCCACCGGTTTGCTCGGCCAGGCAGCCTCTGCTACCTCCCCGAAAACAAAAAGAGATGCAACGAGAACCAGTAACAGAACTGAGTAGCGGGACCTTGGCGCTTCCATATTCCCCGACCTCCCCTTCCATGATGTGTGCAGCATGCCAGAAAGTATTCAAGAATAGTGCAGGCGGGTCAAGATATATTTTTTGTGTAAATTCGGGGGTTTGAGGCTGGTTCATCTGCGGCCGTCCCGGCCAGATTTATCAGGTACTTGCATCGTTTTTCACGTTAATCCACCGTTTTTATGGCGATTACGATCGAATGTTCGCCTGTTTTATTCATTACCCCGCATACCCCTCCGGTTCCCGGCGGATTTTGCATGGATGCGGAGGGTTCAGGTCCTAGGGCTATGGAGCATTCGCCCGGTGTTGCCACAAGAGCGGAATGAAGGGAAAATTGATCCTAAGGACCCGAGGAGAGAGCGAACTTCTATCGGTGTGACAAGGAGAGGTGCACCGTGGGGAGAAAACGATGGAACCGGGTGATCTCGGACACCTGAAACATGTCGGCGCTTCCCGCAGGAAATTGCTTCACGATCATGGAATCACGACGATCGGGCAGCTCCACGCGACGCCGGAGGAAACCCTTGCCCGGATCAAGACGATCGGAACGCATTACGCGAAACGGATCAAGCACTCCGCGGCCGAGCATTACCAAAAAAAACCCGAAAATATACCCGGCCCGACAAAATCCCGCGAAGGACGGGACAACAGGGAGATCAACCGGGAATTCCGGAAAAAGATGAAAAAGCTGGTAACAGGCCTCGCTCGGGTGAACGAGGATTTCAAGCCCTTGGGAAAGCAGAAGTATCTGGAGCTGTACGTCGACCTGAAAAAACACTCGAGGAAACTCAGAATGCATATTCGGGAGATGTCCCACGGCCGGAATACCCTCTCCGACAAGAGCAAGAAGAAAGTCATCCGGGAAACGGCGAACCTTATCGTCGTTCTCAAAAGAGCCGGAAAGAAACCGAAAAAGAAAAAATTCCGGAAAATAACCAGGAAGATTCAGTCACTGGCCGGAACGCTCCAGGAGATTGCTCCCTGAGTCCGGGAGCAGAGAAAAACAGAACCCGAGCCGTTGATGAAAAGACTACTCGTATTGAGCGACATTCATGCCAATTACCCGGCGCTGAAGGCGATCGAACACCGTGTCGACCCGGACCGATTCGACCGGATCGTCAACGCGGGCGACCTGAC
This sequence comes from Candidatus Deferrimicrobiaceae bacterium, assembly GCA_041633075.1. Lineage (GTDB taxonomy): Bacteria > Desulfobacterota > Deferrimicrobia > Deferrimicrobiales > Deferrimicrobiaceae > CSP1-8. The sequence goes on from JBFKGZ010000012.1 coordinate 24,791, forward strand.
CGTGTACAGCACGTTTCCCAACGAGACGATCGAGTGGTTTCGCAGGAGAACGACATCCGTCTGCATCGCGGGAAATACCGATAAACGGGTGCTGGCGATTCTGGAGGGGAAACCACTGGGTAAACCGAGGAAGGAAGAAAAACGCGCGATGTATTACTGGACATGCGAGGAACTTCTACCGGAGAATAGGGAATATCTGAAGTCCCTTCCGGAAGAAGCCGTTGTCACGATGGGGGATCTCCGCATTCGCATCATCCATGGCGACTTCGACGAGGAAGGGGAAATTTCCTCGTCCCTCGGAGACCAGGAAAGCCGTTTCCGGACCCTGGCGAGAGAGTCGGCATACCATGCTCATATCCTGGGGCATACGCACATACCGTTCCATACCATCATCGATGGCGTGCACTTCATCAATCCGGGGAGCGTGGGGCGCCCGTTCGACGGGGACCCGCGTTCGTCGTTTGCCATCCTGACGGTTTCCTCGGGGAAGATAACGGTGGAGCATTTTCGCATCCCCTACCCCGTGGAAGAGGTGGCCACGGGTCTGAAAACTAGCGGACTTCCGGATATTTATGGGAAAATGTACCGGACGGGAAAGAAATTAAACTAGCCGGCGCTGGAGGGACCATGAAAATCACAAAAAGAAAGGATAGCTCGTCGGCGCAGATCATCGATGTGGTCAGGAAAGTGGAACCAAAATCCAAATCCGCCGATCCGAAAAAACAGATACAAGAGATCCAGGAGCATCTCAAGAAGAAAGAGAAAGAGGAAATCATAAAGCAGGCATTGAAATTCCATTACGAAACAGAGGAATTGAAGCCGTACCAGTCGGAACTGATCAAGCTGCAGCGCCACCTGGAAAAAACCGGAAAAAAAATGGTCATCCTGTTCGACGGACGGGACGCCTCCGGGAAAGGCGGAACGATCCGGCGAATCGCCCGGTACATGAACGAGAAGCGATATCGCGTGGTCGCACTGGGGAAACCGACCGAGGACCAGAAAACGGAACTCCATATCAAGCGGTATATCGAGCACTTCCCCCGTGCGGGGGAGATCGTCCTGTTCGACAGGAGCTGGTACAACCGGGCCCTGGTTGAGCCGGTGATGGGATTTTGCACCGAGGATCAATACCGGCGATTCCTGAAGAAGGTCGTCACGTATGAGCAGAATTTCCTCGAGGATGCCGGCAGGACGATAATGCTGAAACTCTATTTTTCGGTGACCAAGGCGGAGCAGAAGAAGCGATTCGAACGGAGAAAGAACGATCCGCTACGTCAGTGGAAACTGTCGGAAGTCGACCTGCAGGCCCAGAATCTCTGGGATGAATTCACCGAAAAGAAATTCATGTTGCTGAAGAAGACCCACACGGAATATTCCCCCTGGTGGGTGATCCGGTCCGACAACAAGCATCTGGCCAGACGGGAGACGATGAAGCTGATCCTCAATTCGGTGCCGTACAAAGGAAGAAACAAGGAACTCGAGTTTACCCTGGATCCGGCAATCGTGATCTCGGGGGACAAGGAACTGCAGATCATGAAGAAACAACTGAAAAAATATGGGAAATCGCTGGTATGATGTCGAACCGTTCTAGGCCGTTTCCGATGGTTGCGTAGCGAAAAGGGGGGCAAGATGGCAAAGCAAAAAGCAGGGAAAGAGAAAAAGGGGAACAAGGACGGAAAGGCGGAACATCCGGAGAACATTGCGGAGGTTATCGAGATAGAAGAGAAAAAGACTGCGAAAAAGGAAGAGAAGAACAAGAGGAAAGGGAAAAAGAAAGGCAAGGAAAAAGGCAAGAAAAAAGGGAAAAAGCAAAAGAAAGCATTGAAAGAGCACACCGCCATCCGCTTCATCGATAAGAAAAAAGGGAAAAGCCGGCAGGCCGTCTGGGTGAGCAAATTCACCCTCCGATACGAAGAAGAACTGCAAAAGCTGCAGATCGAGCTCTTGAAATGGCAGAAGCATGTCATCGCCAAAGAGCAAAAGGTCCTGTTGATTTTTGAAGGGCGCGATGCCGCCGGAAAGGGCGGGACGATCAAGCGGATCGTGGAGCATCTGAATCCCCGGGGCGCCCGGACCGTCGCGCTACTGAAGCCGAGCGACAGGGAGCGGACGCAATTTTATTTTCAGCGATATTTCCAGCAGCTTCCCTCCGGCGGGGAAATCGTGCTGTTCGACCGCAGCTGGTACAACCGGGCCATGGTGGAGCCGACGATGGGGTTCTGCACCGACGAGGAGCATAAACGCTTTCTGAAAGACGTGCCGTTGATCGAAGAGATTTTGGTCAAGAACGGAATCCTGTTGTTCAAGTTCTTTTTCTCCGTTTCGAAGGAAGAACAGATTCGCCGGTTTAACTCGAGGGTGAAGGATCCCCTCAAGCAATACAAGATCTCCCCGGTGGACTTGGAAGCCCAGCAAAAATGGGATGATTACACCGTAAGAAAATTCCAGATGCTCAATGAGACGAACCGGACGATCTCTCCCTGGACCATCATCCGTTCCGACAACAAGAAAAAAGCGAGGATAAATTGCATCAAACACATCCTTTCCAAAGTCGAGTATGAGAACAAGATTTCGCAGGAAGAACTCGAGATCGATCCCGAGGTCGTGGTGTCCGGCATCGAGGAGATCAAATACATGGAAGATCACCTCATGACGGGAATGGAATTGCCGGGATAATGGTGGTGTTGTCCCATTGACCATTCTTCCCCAGTAAGAATCTGTCTATCGGGGAGTGGTTATTCCTTCCGCCTCTTCGATCCCGGTCAACTCCAGGGGGGTTCCGACCAGGCGCGCATTCTCCGGTATTTCCCCGATCCTGCCGCTGAAGCGCACCCGGAGACCGTCTTTCCGGAAAGCGGCCGGCAGATGGGATGGATAAAATCGTTCATCCTTGTCATCGTCCGGGATGATCACGAAAAAACGCGAGGTCGGGGAAAGCCGATGCACGGTCCCTTTCGCATCGCTGACGGAATTTCCGTCCCGTTCGGCCGAACGCGCATCCCCGCCCGCCGAGACCAAAGGAGTCGTGCCCGCCAGGAGGAGGAAAAGGAAGATCACGAAGACCGTTCCCGCTCCCGCCGTTACCTTCCTTCCCTGCTGCATGATTCCCTCCTCTTTCCAAGAGATACGTTTCAGTCGGCCCACGGCAACCCCTCAACCTTGTTCCAGAAGGAACGCAGCCTTGCCCATCCGGTAAGTCCCGTCACGGACCGGATAAGATACCAGTCGCAATAGTAATCATCGACCTCCCCTTTGGGGGTTTTGCATTCGGGGGATGGATCGCACGCCAGAAGGAGAACCTTGCTCCCGGGCCGGACCCGGGCAACGATGTCGGAATGCTTCCGGCTGTGAAAAATGGGAAAGCTCTCTCTCACCGTTGCTTCCACCCCGACATGGTAGAGCTCTTGCGGGACACGGTGCAATGTCCTGGTGGTTTTGTCGAGAACGTACTTTTCCCGTTTTTTCCAGAAGCCCATCCAGCCATCCACTAGGACGATTCCATTCCCGACGAATTCCGGCCACCGGGAGAGTCTTCCCATTTCCATCAGCGATTTCCCGTCATACCAATAGAAAAGGTATTCGTCATCATCGCTTGGTCCCGGCGTATGTACGGAAATTTCCTTGTATCGATCGGTCGCATCGATATCCACAATCAAGAAACCGTCCGCTTCACCTTCGAGTAATTTCCCCTTGCGGGCGATCCGGTTTACGTTCAGAACGAAATCGCCTGATTCCCTGATGTCGGAGAGGAAAACGTTGTCGATCGTACCGTCGTTGTCGAGATCCACGGTTGCCGAAGTCACCGAAGGATCAGCGAAAATCGTACAGGGAAGAAACAGTTGGAGTAACGGGACGATGATGAAAAACAAGACGATCCGGAATTTGTCGTCACCTCGTTTCCTCTCCGCCCGATGATTCATCTGGCATCAACCGATCACCAAGGGATGTCCTCCTTTTTGAGGCCACCCGGCAGCTCGAACAGGGAAGGAGAATGATCCCTTCGCTGAAACGTTTTTAATTCCATCGTCTGCTCCCGTTTTCCCCCGGAATAGCCAATCATTTTGACGGGAACCCCGGAAAAGCCATCTCCCTTTTCCCCTTTCTCCGCTTCGATCCGGTAAAACGGCAAACTCTCCTTGGAAAACTCTTCCGCGAACTCACGGAGATCCTCAAAGAGCTGGAACTCTTCCGGGCGAAAGTCGAATTGTCCCGCATCGGCCGTCCAGATTTCCTCTGTCTTCTCCCTCTCGCGATATCCGTCGTATTGATCGCAGATCCACTGATTTACTTTCACGCCGGAGGCTTTCTTCTTGTAGGTGGTCCTTGCAGGTTGTGCCGGCATCCGGTTTTTCATCATCGCTTCCATCATTTTCCTCTGTTCCGGGGGAATGTTCTTCATCTGTTCCTCGTACGCCCTTTTTGCCTCGCCCATCGCATTCTTCATTTTCTGCAGATCGTTCTTGGAGATTTCCATATACGTCTTTTCTTTCTTGTCAATCATCCAGAACAATTTCCTGTCCCCGCGAAAGATGAATGCCTGGTCCAGGTCCTTCCCTTTTGTTTCCGTCCGCATCCGGTCCCTGTCCAGATAGACCGTCGTCGTCGCCTTCTCGGCACGGGAAAAGGAATCCTGCTCGTACACTATCAGAACGCCGGCTTCAAGAGGAGAAGCAAGCATTCCCACCGCAAGAAATACGCTCGCCAAAAAGAAAAACGGTTTCATCGAACCCCTCCTTGTGTCGTCCTCGACCTTCCTGACCGTGAACTTCCTGCGCTCGCCTCGAAGACCACAGGGGACTTTGTTGCATTCGCGTCGTGTGTCTTTGCGATCCTGGAAAGCGTGTCCCCCCGGACCGGGATCAATCCTTCAGAAGAAATGTCACGCTCATGTTCACACGGAATTCGGTGACTTTCCCTCCTGTTACAACGATTTTCTGTTCCTTGATCCAGGCTCCCTGGATCCCGTCGAGCGTCTTCGAGGCGCGGGCGATCCCCGCTTGAATCGCATCCTCGAAGCTTTTGGGCGACGATGCCGTGATTTCCACTACCTTCGCTACCGACACTGCCGCGCCTTTCCCCATTGTGGCCGACATAACGGCTCCTTTCTCCGGGAGGGTTTGCTGCAGGGAGTTTCCATATCAATCCAATGCCAAATCCACTTGCCTGTCAAGGGAGGACACCGGATTTTCCTGTCTGGTCGGAGCCTGTCCGGGCGCACCCGTTCCGCCGTCCGGAAGGTGTTGCACCGGTTGATGTCGCCGGATTCGGGGCTGGTCCGGAACCATCGGACACGCTGCTCGCCGGAGACCGTTTCCCTTCTGCCCATCGTGCTCCGCCGAGCGCGCGACGTCCTGGATCGCAACCGGTACCGTGATCGAACCGCGGATCATGGGATGCGGACTTGATCTGTCTGCGCTGCTTGTGTTCCTTTCCCTGGTATTCTGGTATGGTTACCGGGACCGGCCGGCAATTTTCTGATTGGGAAAAGAGAAGGAGTCTGCTTCCGATGAAAACCGTCATCTTGGTGAGACACGCCAAATCGAGCTGGAAGGATAGCAGCCTGAAGGATTTCGACAGGCCTCTGAACAAACGAGGGAAACGGGATGCCCCCCTCATGGGGAAAAAGCTCAAGGAAAGGCAAGTTGTTCCCGATCTGATCCTTTCGAGTCCCGCGAGGAGAGCGAAGAAGACCGCTGTTTCCATTGCCAAAGAGATCGGGTATCCCAGAAAGAAGATACGATACGACGACAAGATGTATCATTCCGGTGCGCAGGTTCTGCTCGAAATCGTGAGAAACCAGGATGACGGGCATGAAACCATCATGCTGTTCGGGCACAATCCGGACCTGGAAGATCTTTCGGGAAGGTTGCTCGAACGGGAGCCGGTATATACTATCCCTACCACCGGTGTGTACTGCATCCGGTTTGCGGTTGCCCGCTGGAAGGACGTAGGGGAAGGGAAAGGGGAAACCGTCTTTTTTGACTATCCGAAACGTCACCTGGTGGATTCCGCTTGATCCGATCGCTTCCCGTCCGGACCCGCAGGAACGCGACAAGAACATCCTTCCCGACGAACAGAGGTTTCCGGCATGGTCCTTTCCCTGAAATACCGTTTTCCGGACGGGTATGATGTCGGGCGATTGATCCGTGAACTGGGCGAACGGTATCCGGTCCGAACCGAGAGATCCAAATCGGAGACCCTTGCGTTCTACGATACGTTTGACTGGCGCTTGTATCATCGATCG
>JBFKGZ010000013.1:0-30506 GCA_041633075.1 Candidatus Deferrimicrobiaceae bacterium
ACGATCGAGTTCCTGGAAAAGCATCTCAAGTGATATCAAATAGTTGAATATAGATATCTGATAAATTGGATTATTGTATGCCGCCTCCTGTTTCCCGGGCAGAGGGCAGGGAATTCAGGGGCGGTTTCCGGGTTCAGCGGCAGGGAACCTGACCCCTCGGCGTTCGAGCAGGCTGCCCTCGGCGAGATACAGGCGGACGAGCGCAATCCGGTAATTCACGATCGCCTTGACCTCGTCGATGCTGCTGGAAAGCAGGTCGCGCTGGGCCTGGGCGACCTGCAGCGCGGTGCTGGCACCCACGTCGAACCGTTCCTTTTCCGCATCGAGCGTTTCTTCCCGGAGCGTGCGGGTCGCCTTGGTCGCGAAGATCTGCTGGCGGGCCCGCTCGACCTCGTTGAATGCAAGGCGTACGTCGACCCGTACCATCTGGCGGAGGTTGTCCACGGCCTCGGCCGCCTGGCGGCGTGAAGCCCGGGCGGCAAGATCGTTCGCTTCGGCCGCCCGGTTTCCGAGGAAGTGGCTCAACCGTATGCCGGCCGTGAAATCATAGGTGTTGCCGTCGAGCTCGCGGAACGAGTCGGAGAAGGTGTCGGCGAACCCGGTCTGTCCCAGGGCGATGAACAGGTCCAGTCGCGGCAGAAGGCCGTTGCGGGTGACGATCGTTTTCAGGCGGTTCTGCGCAAGCCGGAGCCGGGCCTCGTTCAGATCGGGGCGCGACTGTTCTGCCAGCTGAAGACGGTCGGCCAGATCGGTGATGGGCGCCGGCTCGATGGTCGGATCGCTCGTTGCGTTGATCCCGAGGTCGAGCTGGTCCCGGGACCCGGGGCTGATCAGCTGCAGCAAACGCAGCCGGTTCTCTTCCAGCAGGCTGCGCGCGTCGATCAGGGCCTGCTCCTGACTGGCGACCTGGGCACGGGAGGCCGCCGCCTCGATCTCCGGCAGGATGCCGACCTCGATGCGCAGCTCGACCTCGTCCCGCTGCTGCCGCGCCACGGCCAGCGATCTCTCGAACGTATCGATCTCGAGCCGCGCCAGCACGTAGTTCCAGTAGGTCGTTTCCGTATTGGCCAGGAGCGCCTCGGTGAAGCCCCGAAGCTCGTATGCGCTGGCGGCGGTATCGAGTTCGGCCTGCCGCACGCTGACCAGGTTCACCGCGGGTCCGAATCCGCGCAGCAGGGACTGGGTGACGCTCAAGCCCACCCGGGCGGACTGCAGCTCGGGAGTGCGGTCGGAGACGGTTCGTCCCTGCTCGATCGTGGCCTCGACCGTGGTGCCGGTCGGAAATGCCTGCCGGATACCGGCGATGCCGGCGGCACCCCTTCCTTCGACGCTGAACCCCGTTCCGGTCGAGGCGGCCGTCTCCTTCGACCGTTCCTTCTCGTATTCCAGCTCCGCGAACAGCTCCGGGTCGTACTTTCCCCGTTCGATCCGTTCGAAGGTCCCGGCGATGACCGGGTTCAGCTGGCGCACCTGCAGGTCGCTGTTGTTTTGCAAGATCAGCAGGATCGCCTGTTCGACGGACAGATCCGCCGCTTCCCCCGCCGGCAATGCGAACGTCGGTTCCCCGGTCACCCGCGGGCGAAACTCCTCCGCCTCGGGAAGGGCACGGGTCTCCTCCTTCGGGACGCGGCTTGCGTAATCCGGCTGGAGGAAGCCTAGGCGATCCGGCCGGGCGCAGCCGCCGGAGAGCACCGCCACCAGGACCGTCAGCATCGCCGCCAGGGGCTTTCTCGAAAAAAGCAATGTCATCCGCGGCTCGCTTTCGGTTCGGGGTGAAACAGGGAGTAGACCGCCGGAATCAGCACCAGCGTGATCAGCGTCGACCCTGTGAGCCCTCCGACGACGGCCCGGGCCAGCGGGGCCTGGGCATCCGCCCCCTCGCCGATACCGAGCGCCAGCGGCAGCAGGGCGAGCACGGTCGTAAGCGTCGTCATCAGGATCGGCCTCAGCCGGCGACGGCCCGCCTCGGCCACCGCATCGCGGACGCCCATCCCTCCTTTTGTCAGCTGGCCGGCCTGGTCCACCAGGAGAATCGCGTTGTTGACGACGATTCCCCCCAGCATGATGCAACCGATGTACGACTGCAGGTTGAGCGTGGTCTTCGTCAGGAACAGGATGAGGAGCACGCCGGTCGCGGCCACCGGGACGGACACCATGACGACCAGGGGGTCCCGCAGCGATTCGTACTGGCAGGCAAGCACCATGTACACCAGAACAAGCGCCAGCACGAGCGAGATCACCAGTTCATGGAACGACTTCTGCTGCTCTTCGTAGTTGCCGGCGACACGAAGATCGTACCCGACGGGGCGCGGAATCCGGCCCAGCCGTTCCTGGACGTCCGCGGCGATGGACCCCATGTCGCGTCCCGTGACGTTGGCCGTGACGTTCACCAGACGCTGCTGGTCCTTGCGGTCGATCAGGATCGGCCCGCGGCTTTTCTCGGTCGTGACGACGCTTCGCAGCGCCACCTGTTCGCCGGTTCCCGTGGTCAGGGTCAGGTTGAGGATCTCGTCCAGCGACCGTTTCTCGGCGTCTTTCAGCTTCACGAGAATGCGGTAGGAGTTGCCCTGGGCCCGGAACTCTCCGACCTTGGAGCCGGCCATTGCGGTTTCCAGGATCTTGGTGACGTCGCGGACACTCAGGCCCAGGTCGGCGACCTTGTCGCGGTCCACGCGGATCTCCTGCTGGGGAACGCCCGCTTCGCGGCTGGTGTCGATGTCGGTTATCCCCTTGACGTCCCGGATCGCCGCGGCGGCCCGGTTGGCCAGGGCGTCGAGCGTAAACAGATCGAACCCGCGAATCTCGATCGTCAGCCCTTCGTCTGCGCCCAGCAGCCGGTCCAGCAGGAACTGGCCCTGCGGGGCGCGGGTCCGGATGTCCATGCCGGGGATGTTGCCGGTCAACCGGCGCCGCAGGTCATTGGCGATCTCCACGTTCGACCGGCTCCTTTTTTTCGCCGGCGACAACGCGAGGGAGATATTCCCCCGCGAAGCCGCTGCCGGGTTCCATCCCGACGCGCCGACGCTGACGACCGACGAGATGGCCTCCGGCACCGCGGCATAGACGATCCGCTCCATGCGCTGCGTCTGCTCGTCGACCAGCTCCAGCCGTGTGCCGACCTCCATCTCCCCGGTGATCCGCACTTCCCCCTCGTCGCTGGGGGGAAGGAACTCGGTTCCGATGAAGGGAAGAAGGAGGAGGCTTGTGCAAAGAATCGCCGCGGCGAGAAGAACGGTCTGAAGCCGGTGGGAAAGCACCCACTGGAGCAGATCGCGGTAGCCGTTTTCGAGGTTCCTGAAGAATTCGTCCGCCTTCGTATCCAAACGCTCGATCCACGCCGCCCGTTTCCGGGTCTGCTGTTCTTTTATTGCCAGGGGGCCGGCGGAGAGCATTGGTACGAGGCTCAAGGACACCAGCAGGGAACAGGTGAGGGAGAATATGATCACGTACGCCATTTCCTTGAAGAGGATCCCCGAGACGCCGCGCACGAAAATGACCGGAAGGAAGATCACCAGCGTGGTGAGGGTGCTTGCGATGATGGCCGGTCCGACCTCCCGGGTGCCTTCCACCGCGGCCGGCCCCGGCGCATCGCCTGCCTCGGTGCGCCGCCGGAAGATGTTCTCCAGGACCACGATGGAGCTGTCGACCATCATGCCGACGCCCAGCGCAAGCCCCCCAAGGGTCATCAGGTTCAGGGTGAGCCCGCCGAAATAGATCAGCGCGAAGGTCGCGGTGACGGAGATCGGAATCGCCAGGGAGATTACCAGCGTGCTGCGGAAGTTGCGCAGGAAAAAAAGCAGAACCAGGATCGCCAGGCCGCCCCCGTACAGCACCGACTGCGCGACGTTATTGATCGACCGTTCGATGAAGTTGCCCTGATTGATCACCGGGACGATCCGGATCTGCGGAAAGGCCTCGTTGACCGCGTCGATCTCGGCCAGCACCCTTCGCGAGACCTCGACGGTGTTGGCGTCGGCCTGCTTCCGGATCGCCACCCGAATGCCGCGTCCGCCGTTGACGCGCACGATCCGGGTGAGCTTCTCGTAGGTGTCCGTGACACCGGCGAGCTGGCCGAGCGTCACCGGGGTGCCATTGCGCTGGAGGATGACCGTGTTGCGTATCTGATCGAGGTTTGCGAACTCCGCCGGTGCGCGGAGCGTGACCTCGTATCGTCCCTGTTCGATCTGTCCCGCCGGGAGGTCGAGATTGGCATCGCGGATCGCCACGAGCACCCGGTCCAGGGGCAGCTGCAGGGCGTTGATCCGATCGGGGTCGAGCTCGATCCGGACCTCCCGGTTGTACCCTCCCCAGACGTCGACCTGGGCCACTCCCGGGATGTGGGCGAAACGGTAGCGGATCTGGTCCTCGATCAGCTGGGTGAGCTCCACGGGATCCAGGTTGCTGGAGATCCCCAGCAGGACCACCGGGAAACTGGCGATGTCGAACTTGGCGACCCGGGGACGTACGACGTCCTCGGGCAGCTCGTTGATTTCGTCTTCCAGTTGGGCCAGAACGTCCAGCGCGGCCGTGTCGACGTCCGTGCCCCAGACGAAGCGAACGCGGATCCTGCTGTTTCCCTCCGACGACTGGGACGTCACTTCCTCCACGCCGGGGACGGTGCCGACGATCTCTTCGATGATCTGGGTGACCAGGCGCTCCATCACCTCCGGGCTGGCCCCCTCGTACTCCGTGCGAACGGTGATCGTCGGCAGCTCGATGCTGGGGAGCAGGTCGATCCGCACGCGGCTCAATGCCACCGCGCCGAGAATCACGACGATCAGGGTGACCATCGTGACGAAAATCGGACGCCGTACGCTGAACTCCGGCAGGTTCATTTCCCGGCTGCTTTCGGATCGGCGGAAGGGGATTCGCTCTCCCCGGCGGGAATGGTGATCGGTGACCCGTCATCCACCAGCTGCTGGCCCAGGGTTACGACCCGGCCCGTCAGTCCCTCGCCTTCCACCTGGACCCGGTCGCCTTCTCGGATACCCACCGTCACGTCCCGCCAGGAAACCGATTTGCCGTCCTCGCTCACGAGGAAAACCCCGGTACGGTTGCCGCGTGTGGTCAGGGCCTTTTCGGGGACGATCGTGGCTTCGGCCAGGCGGTCGAGCACCACGGTGACCCGGATGAACATGCCGGGTTTGAGCTTGTGCCCCGCGTTCCCGATCGTAAGCTCGACCCGCGCCTGCCGCGTAGCCTGCCGGAAGACAGGCGCGATCCGGTCGATCCGGCCTTCGAACGTTTCGCCAGGATAGGCGTCCGTGGTCAGCGTGCCGATCTGGCCGGTCCGCATGCGGACGTAGTCCTTTTCGGTGACGGACATCACCCCGGTGATGGGATCGAGTTCCACGATCAGCAGCAGGGGTGTGTTCGCGGAAACGGTCCCCCCCTCGTTGGCGAACCGCTCGGCCACGACCCGGCGGTCGCTGCCCCCGGCCCAGCTCGCCCGGACCTTCGTATAACGAAGCCGGATATTGGCCGTTTCCAGCGACGACACCGCCTTGGCCACCTGGGCCATGGCGACCTCGACCATGGCCTGTTTCGTCAGGTGGGTCGCCCTGGCGCCGTCGAGCTGGGATTCGGAGGCCACACCCCGCCCGCGAAGCGTCTTGATGCGCTCGAGATCCCGGTCCGCGATTTCCAGTGCGCTTTTCGCTTCGGAAAGGTTGGCCCTTGCCACCTCGAGATCGGCCCGGGCCTGGGCCACCTCCTGGACGTACTCGTCGTTGTCCAGTTCCGCGACGACCTGGCCCCGCTTTACGGTGTCGGCCAGGTTCACGGCAATACGTTCGATGCGTCCGCTCACCTTCGGCGCGACCACGAACTCGGCCCGTGCCTCCAGCGTCCCGCTGTACGTGCGCCGAAACTCGATCGGTCCGCGCTGGACCTGCGCCACTTCCACCGGTGCCGGTTGGGAAGCCCTGCTTTCTTTGCCTGCGCCCCCCGGGGTCTGAAACTGGCGGAAGATCGCCCAGGCCAATCCCGCCGCCGCGATCAGCACAAGGGCCAGAATGATGGTCTTACGGTTTGCCGTTTTCACGCTTCACGATCCCCATATTCACTATGATATAGGGTATTTACCAGATTGCGTGGGCAAAAGCGAATGTTTGTGGTTCCGGGTTCGACCTGCTCACTGGGAAACAGGGAGGGGATCTGGTACGTTTATTTTGATAACGTTTCCGGATTTCGGTTCCCGGGGGCGCAGCCGCGATCCCCGGGATATTTTTGGAGGAGGAGGGGTTCGTCGTCCACGATGAAACCACCCGGTTTGAAGGAATATCTTCGCATCGGCGCATCCGGAATGACCCGTCGGGAATTCCTGAAGAACTCCGCGCTGGCGGCCATCGGCAGCCGGGTCACCGCGAACGGCCCGTTTTCCCGGCAGGCGAAAGCGGAGGAACCGGAAGATCGCGTCCGAAAAGGAAACATGATCTACCGGCGTCTCGGCAAAACGGATCTTTTTCTCTCGGAGATCGGCCTGGGGGGAAGCCCTCCTCCCCCGGAACCGGTCTTTCGGAGAGCGATCGAAATGGGCGTCAATTACGTCGACACGTCCTCGGTCTACCTGAACGGGAACAGCGAGCGCCGGATCGGCGAAATCCTCAAGGGGAGAAGGGACAGATTCCACATCGCCACCAAGTTTCATTTTTCCGGAGGGTGGCAAGACACCCGGGATGCCCTGATCCGGGAGGCGGAAGGAAGTCTTTCGAGGCTCAAGACCGACTATGTGGATATTCTCCTCGTCCATAACGTATCCAGTGTCCATGTGGTGGAGCACGAGGAAGTGCTGGCCGCTTTCGAAACGTTGAAAAAAGAAGGAAAGGTTCGGTACTCAGGCGTTTCCTGTCACCGCAATCCCTTGGAAGTGTCGACATCCGCCATTCGGGGCGGGCGGTACGACATGATCACGGTGGCGTACAACGCCTTTTCGGAAACGTTTCGGAAGGAGGGCGAGGCTGGCGGCGATAACCGGAGAACCTCCGGGATCGCGAAGATACTCGCTTTTGCCAAAGAGAGGGGCGTGGGGGTCGTGGCCATGAAAACCATGGCGGGGGTGCCAAGGCAGAACCTCGACGCGTACCTTGGGGAAGGGGTGAGCCTTCCCCAGGCGAAGCTGAAATGGGTTCTCGGAGACGACGCGGTCTCCGCCGTCATCACGGAGATGGATACGTTCGACATGCTCGAGGAGAATCTGGGCGTGAGCGGGAAACCGCTGTCCTCCGCGGAGAACGAATTTCTCATGCGATATGTCGAAGCCGCCGGGGGGGATGTCTGCAGGCTCTGCGGGACATGCCTTCCCGGCTGTCCCTCGGCCATCCCCATCTCCGATGTCCTTCGCTGCCTGCAATATCACAGGGATCACGGGAAACACGATCTTGCCCGGAGATCGTATCGAGCCATCCCTGCGGCAAGTACGGCCCGGGAATGCACCCGGTGTGGCAAGTGTGAACAGACCTGCCCCTACGGCGTCCGGATCGTTCATCACTTGCGCCAGGCACATCGAGAGCTCGCATAGGGATTCAGGGCTTCCCCTCAAATCGCCTCCGGCCGGAGCGCTTCGCGATATAATGAAGATTCGCAGCCCGGGAGATAGCACGGGAAGGGAGGGCGATCCATGACGGAAAGCGGCAAAGCGACATTTCAGGTGACCTGCCCCTGCTGCCGATCTACCCTTACGATCGATGCCGAGGCGGCTGTCGTAACGGAGTGCGTGGAAGCGATGGACCCCCGGAGAACCGCCGACCTGAAGGACGCGGAGAAGGTCCTTCGGGAGGAGAAGGCGCGTGTCGATGCGCGCTACCAGGAGATCGTCAGGACCGACAAGGAAAAAGGCGCAACGATGGACAGGAAGTTCAAGGAGTTCCTCGAGAAGAGCCAGGGAGAGACACCCTCTCGTCCCTTGCGCGACGTCGACCTCGATTGACCTTCACCGGCCTGTCCAGACGTTCTGCGATTGCCTGACGCTTCGATGAGCGGGGAATCGGGCATGAACCAGGCGGTTGCGGACGGGGGAAAGCCGGTTTCCCGTATTCCGCGCTTTTGGGTGGTCGCTTTTCTCGTTCTTCTCGCGGCCGCCGTCCTGGTCGCGGTCTGGGTACGGAAAAATGTGTACGCGTCGAAATTCACGCCCGTGACCCTGACCCGGGAAGAGAACGTGGTTCTCCAGGACAAGCTGGCCCGGCTCCGGCAGGAAGCACCGGTCCCCGCTTCGTCTGAAGCCGTCCCCGGCAGGCCGCTGTCTCCCGAACCGTACACCGAAGAAGGAGCCCGCAGGCAGGTTCAGCTGTCGGAGCGGGAGCTGAACGCCCTCATCGCCGACACTCCCGACGTCGCCGAAAAGGTCGCCGTCGACCTGTCCGATGACCTGATCAGCGTAAAACTGGTCCTGCCCGTCGAAGACGAGGTTCCTGTCCTTGGTGGAAAGACGTTCCGGATTCATATGGGACTCGCCATCCGCTATGTGGAGGAGAAACCGTACATCGCGTTGAAGGGGGTTTCCCTGGGCGGCATTCCCCTGCCGAACGCCTGGCTGGGATATCTCAAGAACGTGAACCTGGTGGAGGAATTCGGGTCCGGGGACGGGTTCTGGAAGATCTTCTCCGCGGGAGTCAGGACCATCGAGGTGCGACAGGGCAGGATGCGCATCACCCTGAAGGAGTAGATTCCCGACGTTCCGAAGGAGGTTTGCGGCCGTGACATCCCTTCCTACCCGGAAACTCGGCAAGAACGGCCCCGAAATCACCCGGATCGGGTTCGGCGCATGGGCGATCGGGGGCGGCGGCTGGGCCTTCGGCTGGGGCCCGCAGGAGGATTCGGCATCGATTGCGGCGATGCGCCATGCCTGGGAGCGGGGGATCAACTGGATCGACACGGCCGCGGTCTACGGGCTCGGGCACTCCGAAGAACTGGTGGGAAGGCTGCTGCGGGAGCTTCCGTCGGGGGGCCGTCCGTACGTCTTCACGAAGTGCGGCCTCGCCTGGGACGAGAAGAACCGGATGGGGGAGATCCGGCGGGACCTGCGACCCGAGGCAATCCGTCGCGAGTGCGAGGCGTCGCTGCGCCGCCTCGGAGTGGAGCAGATCGACCTGTACCAGTTTCACTGGCCTGACCAGACGGGCACGCCGGTGGAGGATTCCTGGGCCGAGATGGGAAGGCTCGTCGAGGAGGGGAAGGTTCGGTGGGGCGGCGTCTCGAACTTCGACGTCGATCTCCTGTCGCGTTGCGGGAAGGTTCGCCATGTCGACTCCCTCCAGCCGCCGTTCTCGATGATTCGCCGGGAGGTCGCGGCCGCGGAGATCCCGTGGTGCGCAGGGAAAGGGACCGGCGTGATCGTGTACAGCCCGATGGCGTCCGGGCTCCTGACGGAGAAGTGGACGCCCGACCGGGTCGGCGGACTCGCCCCGGACGACTGGCGCCGCCGCATGCCCGAATTCCTCCCCCCGAACGTCTTGCGGAACCTCGCACTCCGGGACGCCCTCCGGCCGATCGCGGATCGGCACGCGACGACGGTCGCCGCGGTCGCGGTGGCGTGGACCCTTTCGTGGGAGGGTGTCACGGGCGCAATCGTCGGGGCGCGCTCGCCGGAACAGGTCGACGGATGGGTCGGGGCCGCGAGCCTTGCGCTTTCGGGAGAAGAGCACAAAGAGATCGCAAGCGCGATCGAGCGGACCGGCGCCGGAGCGGGGCCGGTCAAGCCTTAAGAGAGAGCCGGTATCCTACCGGTAGAAATGCCCGGCGGGCATTGTCCTTCCCGGAAGACGGGCCAGCTGTCGGATGACCAGTTGGCGACGGAGCTCGACCGGCACATCGGCGAGTGGAGCAGCCGGTACCCACGGATCTCGTCGGCACCGTAGACGCAGACGCTTCCGCGAAACCGCTCCTCTAGCGTTTGCACCACTCCCGAGCGTTCTGGAACATCCGATGCCATGGGGATGCCTTCAAGTTTTTCTTCCACTCTTCCGGCATAAACCCCCATTGCCATTTAATAAATGTTCGCTCTGGATGTGGCATGATCGCGAGATGCCTTCCGTCGGGGGAGCACAGGGCGGCGATCGCGCCTGTCGACCCGTTCGGGTTGAAGGGGTATTGCATCGTCGGTTTCCGTCTGTCGTCGACGTATCGGACGGGGGCGAGCGACCGGGATTCCAATTCCTTGAGGATCCGCCTGTCGGGGAAGTAGGCCCTGCCTTCGCCGTGGGCAACCCAGATGCCGAGCGTCGAGCCGGCCATCCCCTTGAGCATGATGGAGGGGCTTGGGAATATCCGGACGGATGCGAACCGTGACTCGAACCGGCCCGAGAGGTTCTGAATGAACCGGGGCTGGTTCCTGTCCTCGATCCCGGCCCACGGGACCCAGCCGAGAAGCGCCATCAGCTGGCAGCCGTTGCAAACGCCCAGGGAGAACGTGTCGGTACGCTCGTAGAACTTTTTGAACTGATCGAAGATCCCCTTGTTGAACCGGATGACCCCCGCCCAGCCCTTGGCGGAATCCAGGACGTCCGCGTAGCTGAAACCCCCGACGAAGGCCACCCCGCAGAAGGCGTCGAGATCCACTTTCTCCTCGAGGAAATCGGTCATCGTCACGTCCCAGGCGTTAAAACCCGCCAGGTGAAACGCGGACGCCATCTCCCGGTCACTGTTGCTTCCCTCTTCCCGGATTACCGCGACGGCGGGCTTTTTCTTTTTGCGCAGCAGGGCAGGGGATGCGGCCTTTGGCGTGAAGTTGATCCTGTACGACGGTCCGGACCGGTCGAAGATGTTCCGTTTCTCCTCGAGGACGCATTTCGGGTTTGCCTGGAGCCGCTCCAGCCTGTGGCTCGTCTCCTCCCAGGTCTCCCGCAGGACCCTCATGTCTTCGTTCAGGACGATCCGCCCGTCCATCTTCACCTTGATCCGCTTGCGCCCAGTCGTCTGCCCGAGAATCCGGAAGGGGACCTTTGCTTTCCGGAGACGGGAAGTGATAATCCTTTCCTCCTCCGGAAGGTACTCGATGATCAGCCCGAGTTCCTCGGAGAACAGGAAGGGGAGGGGATCTTCGCTTCCCGCGGATAGATCCAGTCCGCAGTTTCCGGAAAACGCCATCTCCAGAAGCGCGGTGATGAGTCCGCCATCGCTTCGGTCGTGCCCGGAGAGGACCAGGCCCTTCGCGATCAGCTCCTGGACCGCGCCGAAGGCGCGTTTCAGAAGCAAGGGGTCGTCCACGTCGGGGGACTGGTCGCCAATCTGTCCGTACACCTGAGCCAGCGCCGTTCCGCCAAGCCGGTTCCTGCCGCCCCCGAGATCGATAAACAAGAGCCGGCTTTTCCCCGGCCTTTTGATATCGGGCGTAACGGCCTTCGTTACGTCCGGGCAGGGGGCATAGGCCGAGATCATGAGCGTACCCGGGGATTTCACCGTCTCGTCCGTTTCCCCCGAGACGACTTTCGCCGCCATGGAGAGGCTGTCTTTTCCCCCGTCGATCGCGATCCGTAACGTGAGCATGATGTCCCGTAGCGCGACGGCCGCGTCGTAGAGTTTCGCCCCTTCGCCGGGAAGCTTCGCGGCCCACATCCAGTTCCCGGAGCATTTCACGTCTTCCAGTCTTGTAATCTTCGCCCACACGAGGTTGGTCAGCGCCTCTCCCACGGAGAGCCTCGCCATTGCGGCCGGGTCGATGAGCGTCTTTACCGGCTGCTCGCCGATGGAGATGGCCGCCCCTGTGAGACCGAAGTGGCTCTGGGCGACGACGGCGACATCCGACACGGTAAGCTGCAAAGGCCCCGCGCACTGTTGCCTCGCGACCAGCCCCGTGACGCTCCTGTCGACCTTGTTCGTCAGGAATCGCTTCGACCCGACGGAGACAAGCTTCAAGACCCGCCAAAGTGCGTCCCGGACGGTTGCGTTCCGGGGAAGTTTCAAGGGAAGCAGGGCCGGCGGGATCCGGTTGAGGCGGAACGTCTTCTGCGGCATGTCGCCCAGGATCTTTTCCAGGTCGAGGTCGACCGGGGTGCTCCCGTCGTTCTCGTCGAACAGGATGATCCGGCCGTCCCCCGTGATCCGCCCGATGCAGGCGCAGGGGACCTTTTCCCTCCAGCACATCTCCTCTAGCAGGTCGGCTTTTTCGGGCCGGATGAGGAGAGCGTTCTGCTCCTGGTACTCGGCGCCCCAAAGCTCGAGGACGGACAGGGTGTCGTCCCCGCTCTGGATCTTCCTGACATCGATCCTTGCTCCCGCAGGGTAGATGATTTCCTTGACGACGTTGCAGTTCCCCCCCGCGCCCTGGTCGTGGATGGCGATGATGGGATTTTCCTCCCCCATCTCGACGCACGCGCGGATGACGCGGTTCATCTTCTGTTCCATCTCGGCGTCGCCGCGCTGGACGGCGTTGAAATCGAGCTCCGCGATGTTTTCGCCCTGGATCATGCTCGACGCCGCCCCGCCCCCCATGCCGATCCGGTACGCGGGCCCCCCGATCTTCGTGACCAGCATTCCCGGTTCCGGCAGGCCCTTTTCCACGTGCCGGGAATCCATCTGCCCGATTCCGCCCGTGAACATGATCGGCTTGATCCATTCCCTGCGTTCCCCGTCCGGAAGCCGCAGGCCGAACGAGCGGGTCACGCCCTGGATGACCGGCTCGCCGAACTTGTTCCCGTAGTCGGAGGCGCCGTCGGAGGCCTCGATCTCAATGGAAAGCGGCGTGGCGAGGTTGCCCGGGTACTCGAAGGAGGGGTCTTCCCAGGGGAGGCGGTAGCCGGGGATCCGCAGGTTCCCGACGCAGTAGGCGGCGGTCCCGGCGACGACGAGCCCTCCCCGTCCCACGGCCTGGACGTCCCGGATCCTTCCCCCCGTGCCCGTCTCGGCCCCGGGGAACGGGGCGACGCCGCTTGGAAAGTTGTGGGTCTCCGCCGTGAAGGTGAGGTGATATGTCGGGTTCGCAGGGGAAAGCCTCGAGTAGGCACCGGGTTGCTCGGGGAGAATCGTCCGGATCCGGTATCCCTTGATCGCGCTCGCGTTGTCCCGGAAGGCGATCACGCTGTTTCCCGGGCAGCCTTTGAGGGGCGCCTTGACGATCTCCATCAGCGTTTCCGGGACCCGCCTGCCGTCGACGACCAGTTCCCCCTTGAAGAACCAGTGGCGCGAGTGCTCGCTGTTGGACTGGGAAAGATCGAAGCACTCCACGTCGGTCGGGTTGCGCTTGAGGTCTTTCACGAAGAGATCGTAGTAGTATTCGATGTCCCAGGCGTCCAACCCCAGCCCCAGTTCCGCGTTGATCGCCTGAAGAGCCGAGATCCCCTCTTCGATGAGCGGGACGGTTTGGTGGGGTTCCGGCGTAATTCCCGTATCGAAGGTGGACAGGGGTTCGGGATAGGGGCATTCGGTCATCCGGTCGTGGACTTCGGACAGGAATCTGTCCCACGCCTCTTTGCCAAGCGGTGAATCCGCAACCAGCCGGAACTTCCTCGACCGCTCGATTCGTTTGATTTTGTCCAGGCCGCAGGCCCGGCAGACGGAGACGGCATTCGTCGACCACGCCGTCGTGAAGTTCATCCGCGGGCCCACCTCGAGGACCTGGTTCGGGCCGTGGAAACTGCCGGAAGCGAACCCGCCCGGCTCGAACGTTTCGGCCAGAAGCCACCGGAGCGTTTCGAACTCCGCATCGCGCAACGGGCCGGACGTCTCGATGTTGTAGCAGTACTCCGTATCGATCCGTTTGATGTGCGGGGAGACGTTCTTCCTTGCGAAGGAGAGAAGCCCGTCCTTCTTCGTCCTGGAGAGCGCGGGCGTTCTATGGAAATGCAGCAGTTTCATAGGGGATCCGGCACGATCCGGGCATGATGGGCCTCGGAACCCAAGGAGTCCGTTCTTCTTTGTTTTCCGTGAAGATATCTACGGCGGTTCCATGGCCATAGTATCGGGAATTCCGGAAATTCTCAAGAGCTCGAGGCGGATCCTCTTCCGATGCGGGCCGGGGGGGGAAGCAGTCTTGGCAGTTTCCAAAATAGGCGTTATCCTTTCTTCCCGAATGCCCTGTTGTATTGGTGACACGGATATCGAGAGAAACGCCGGCGATAGGAAACGGAGGGTATCGGTTTGGTTGCCTGGTCTCCCTTTGCCGCCCTGGCAATCCTGCTGTGGATCAGCGCAATGCTATCCCTGTGGAGCGGATGGCGCAGGATCGCGAGGAAATTCCCGCACAGGGAGGTCCCGGATTCCCGGAGATATACGTTCGTGCGAATGTCCCTGGGAAGCGGATTATACCCCGCGGGCTACGGGGGAGTGGTTTTCGTCCGTTTGAGTCCGCACGGTATCGGATTGTCGGTGATATTTCTGCTCCGGTTCTACCATCCCCCGATATTCATTCCCTGGTCCGAAGTGGCCCGTTGCGCCCGGGAGAGGGTTCGCGGGAATGACGTCACGAATCTTTCGCTTCGGGAGGAAGAAAGCGAATTCGCCTTCTACGGGAAATTGGGGGAGTCGATCAATCAGGTGTACCTTTCGGCAAAATCCGCGAAAACCACCTGACTTCCTCCCGCTGTCCCGGTTCGCTTTTCCTCCCCGTCACCGCAGAACGGGTTCCCCGGCCTTCACCGCGAAATGGGTGCCCCGAATGCCGATGGAGGCAGTCGGCGTGTCGAATCGGGCCGATTCGGGGGCCAGCTTGCCGATAAGCCCGGAGAGGTACGCCATGGTCCCCTTGGTGAGGCGGGCCACCAGGCCGAGCTCTCCTTTGGCGGGAGAGAACAGGAATGTTTCGATGACAAGGCTGCTGTCCGGCCCGAGCGAGAGGGTGGAGTTGTCCCGGAGGATGACCCCCAGTGACCCGTCCGAGCCGGTGCTCAGGATGTCACCGACAACGAGCTTCGTCCCTGCGGGTGCCGGGAACACCTTACCTTCACGGGTGACCGTAACGAAGCCTGTGGAGTTGTGCAATACGCCGACGGTCTCCTGGGCAGCGGCGGGAAGAGCCCCCGCCAGGAGAAATACCGTAAGCAACAGGATAACGAAGGGCTGTCTGGTCCTCATGGCCTTCCTCCCTGGATATGACAAGGTCCCGGTTCTCCTTTTTCTCCTGCTTCCACGGCAATGACATGAAAGATGCATGCCAAATGGCGGGGAAAAAGAAAAGTGAAAAGAAACAGTGGGTTTCATGGACCTGGGACGGGGCGGGGGAGACCGGAACAGGGGAGGAACCGGGGAATGTCCCATGAAATGTGCCTAAAATTGTCACCTCCGCGAAAAAAGGTGATGTCACGGCTTTCCCCCGGCCGAAAATCACGATATCTTCGATATCGAAACGGCGAATGTCGTCTCGAGCGATTCGTTTGACGGAAGCGGAGGGCAGGGCACTGTCCGAAAGGATGCGGGAGCAGCGGGGAACGGGATGGATTCCGACGAGGTTTGCCGAAATGCCGCCGATGCGATCGGGAGGGCCGGGGCCCTGATCATCGCCTCCGGGGCCGGCATGGGGGTGGACTCCGGTCTGCCGGACTTTCGGGGGGAGCGGGGATTCTGGAAAGCGTACCCGATGTACGAGCGGCTGGGAATTTCGTTTGTGGGAGCGGCCAACCCGACCCATTTTCTCCGCGATCCGGCGTTCGGATGGGGGTTCTATGGTCACCGGACCCATCTCTACCGCCAGACGGAGCCCCACGACGGGTTTCGGATTCTCAGGCAATGGATTCGTCGTTTCGGCCTGGCGCATTTCGTCGTTACCTCCAACGTGGACGGACATTTTCAGAAGGCGGGGTTCGAGGAAGAGAGGGTGCTGGAGGTCCACGGCTCCATACATCACCTGCAGTGCCTATCGCCCTGTTCCGACGCGATCTGGCCGAACCGGGAGGAGATCCCGGTCGATCAACAGACAATGCGCGCCCTTCATATCCCCGGATGTCCCCGTTGCGGCGGCGTGGCCAGGCCCAATATCCTGATGTTCGGTGATTTTTCCTGGCTTGGCGATCGCACCGACCGCCAGGAGAGTCAGTTCGGGAAATTTCTCGAGGAAACCAGCGGATGCGAGACGGTTGTCATCGAAATGGGCGCCGGTACCGCCATTCCGACCATCCGCGGCATGAGTGAACGTATCGGCCGCAGGCGCGGGGTGACGGTCGTCCGGATCAATCCGCGGGAACCGTGGATTGACGAACCCCACCTGTCGATCCCCGACGGTTCCTTATCTGCGCTGAAGAAAATCGAGGGAATGCTGCCCGAAGAACGAAAGGGGTAGTGCTCAGGATCCGGCCTTCCGGGTTGCTTTCCCCTGCGTATCCCCCGATAGGAAGTCTTTCAGGTTCTTCTCCGTCACGTGCCATCGTTTCCCGATCTTCACTCCCTTGATCCTGCCCGAACGAAGATATCCCTGCACAGTGATGCGGGAAACCTTGAGCATCGCTACGAGGTCCTCCACCTCGTAGAGTTTTGTCCCGTCGATGATCTTCAAAAAGTTCGCTCTCCCTGCGTTATGCCTGCTCCTGGTAGCGAAGCATTTGGTAGACGAATTTGCGGAATTCATGCCCCGGCTCCTGGGAGGGTTCTTCCCAGGCAAACTTCCCGTTTTCATTGATCAGCCCTAATCCGGGCTGCTGCCTGCTTCCTCCCTGCGGTAATCTCAACCGTCTTGCCAGAAACCGCAACCGCATTTCGTCGATCCGTCCGAGGCCAGCGTACCTCCCGTTTCCGTCCTGTCGCAACGCCAACCGCCTCAGCAAGGAGAGCATCCTCACCTCCTTTACGGCGGGGAAGAGGAAGCCGAAGATCCGGCTGCGTCTCACCCGCGGTTTGAAAGGTTATCGCTGATTGACGTGAAAACCAGGTTTCCCTCCTTTTCTTATCTTTTATATGTATATAACAATATTATGTTGTCAATAAATAATTTGAACAGAGATAGAGTGCTATTTAATAGCCAAATAACGACTGTAAGCCGCAAGATCTTCTCATGAAGCGTTGTTATCGGGAGCGAGGGACGTACGAAAGGATCAGCGGGAAGGGGAATCGCCGGAGAGAGCGGATTCCACCATCCTGCGATACGTACCATAATGGTGTATGGCAATCCCGGCATACTGCTCGTACGCGGCGAACTCCTCCTCCGCGACCGCAAGCTCTGCCTTCATCTCCGCGACCGTTTTGGTTCCGAACGTGATTTTCGCCAGCAGGAGGTTCGTCGCCTGGAATCCGGCGTATCCTTTCTTCCCTGACGGGAGCGGGATATTCCGCGTTTTGGGATTTTCCCACTCCGGGTCCCGGGCCAGTTTATCAAGCGCCGTCTTGCGCAGCTTCGCTGCGCGGTCTTTCCCGGGACCCCCGAGCGGTACGCCTGCAAGCCTGGCCAACCGCACCAGCGTATCGGAAGCCGCTCGTTGCTCGTCGGCGGATGGTCGGGACGGGATGGCGACCCCGAAATGCAGGCTGGCGCCGTCATCCAGGACATGCAGGCGGAAACCGTTGATCCGGCTCAGAGAGAGAAGATCTTCGGCACGGGTTCGAAGAATGCGCACGGATTCTTTTCTCGGAAGCCCCACCGCAAACCAGACATCGACGGGCGGTTCCGTGATCGTTTCCACCCCCAGGAAGATCTTGGCCTTTCCCGCCTTCTTCGCATATTCCAGCAACTCCAGTCCGTGAGCGAGCATTCCGTCTGCGCCGTCGGCCACGTTGCGGTAGTTCATCACCCCCACGGAGTCCAGCATGTCGATCAGGTGGAAGCTTGCCGCCTTCTCCACGCCCCGAAAGGATACGGGTGCGATCACCTCCCCGGTAGCCGGATCGATGGACTGGAACCAGAAAGGGATGTCGATCGCGTACACCATGTCGCTGCGAGCCCGAATCCGCTTCTGGCATTCGAGATTCAGCTCCAGAAACTCCGTCAGGATGTTTTTTCGCACTTCGGGGATATGCCAGCCGACAAGAAGATACGGCTCGTTGTCGAAGTGAACACCGTCGAACCGCTCCCCCGGCCCCCCTGCCCGGTTGAAGGAGATCACCGCGTCGACGATCGCCAGGGGCACGCAATGGTTCTTCCGGACGGCATACTCCGGGGCGCCGTCCAGCGCCTCCACCCGGATCCCCTTGCGATGGGCGGACGCAAGGAAGGAGCGCAACCTCGCCGGGTGCAGGATCTCGACGTGAACATCGTCTCCCGGCGGTTGCCTGCCCTTTTTGTCCGTCCCGGGGGATCGCACGATCCGGGAGGGAAGCTGCAGCCACACGCTCCGGATCCTTTCCCGCTCGCAGAAGCGGAAAAAATCCTCCTGCATCGTCGGATCCTGGAGAAGAGGGAGCGGGTTCCAATGCCACATGGCCCGCGGAAGGTTTCGGGGTCCCGGGGTCCCTGCCGCCGGTTTCGGCGTCCGAGGGGTGGGAATCCCCGGAATCCGTTTACACCATATGTCGTCGACGAAAATCGTGTATGCGCCCGGCGTGTGGAAATCCAACGTGAAAAACGCCATCGCCTTCCGGTTAAGAGACGGGAGCGCGTCCAGCGGAATCACCACTTCCCGCCATTCCCTGGTGACCCCGCCCGGAAGGAACCGGGAGACGGATCCTATGGACAGTCCGTCTTCCCGGGCGGCCCAGGCGTCGTCTGCGAGCTTGATACGGAACTCCTCCCCTCCCTGCGACCCCCGGACCCAGAAGGATAGGACCGAATACCCGCGGGTGTCGAGGTACGTCTTGCGCTTTTGGCGAACGTCGTGAAAGGAAATCCAGACCGCGGCGAACCCGCTTGCCTCCCGCCTTGCCGTGATCCGAAGGCTTCGCCCGCCGTCGCCCCGGAACACGCCGGACACCCTTCTCACCGAAAGGGAAGAGGGCGCGCCTTCGGAGGCGTTGTGGAACCCCCCGACATGATTCTGCACGCCGCGGTCGAAGTCGGCAATCCTCAGCAGGGGGGAAGAATCCGTCTCCGGTTGCGCTCGCGACGGCGTATCACCATGCCATGCGAAAAGGGATAGAAAGCACACGAGAACGAACCGGATCTGTCTTGCCGTCGGAAATCCGTTCCTGCCGACCCGAGACGTCCTCTCGGTCTGCACGGATCAAAGGTCCATCACGAGTTTGTTGGCGGGGGAGGTATCGATCGCGGTGCCCAAGGCCTCCAGGGTCGCCGAGATCTCCCGGAAATCCTCCGTGGGGGGAAATACCGGATCCACGGAACCGCTTCGCTCCAGGGCGTCGAGAACGGTCGTTATGGTGATCTTGTGGATGTCGCGTGCAGGCTGATAGGCGGCCTCCTCGTATTCCTCCTGCTTCGTGGTCGAGAAAATTCCGCCGGTCGAAAGGTCCGACAGGATCTGGCGTATCAGATGGGCGGGCATTCCCAGAACGTCGGCGATTCCGGGGGCGGTCAGCGGCTTTTCCCCTTCGGAGAATTTCCGTATCACGACCCGGGCGATCAGCAGGGAAAGAAGCTTCCGGTTATACGGGGAAACGTTTTCCGGGTCCGCAGGCCCCCCGTAGGTGTGTACGTTCTGGACGGCATGGGAGAGTTCCGATCCGAATAGGACGATCATCCAGCTGATCTGCAACCAGACCAGGAACAGGGGCAGGGCGGCAAAGCTTCCGTAGATGGCGTTGGCCCGCGCCACGCCGACCTGGAAAGCGATGTACAACCACTGGAAGGCCTGGTAGGCAGTGCCGGTCACCACGGCCGCGATCAGGCCCGACCGCAATCGGACCTTCGTGTTCGGCATATAGATGTAGATGAAGGCGAACAGCGCCCAGACCAGGCAAAAGGGAATGATGTCCAATAGGAGGAGGATCGGACCCGGGGGCACGCCGAGGCGGGAAACGATCTCCGCCACGAATTTCACCTGCCCCGCCATCGTTACCGTCAGGCTGCTTGCCATGATGAAGAGGAGCGGGCATACCATCGCGACCGAAAGATAATCGCTGCATTTCCTGGCCAGGCTGCGGGGCTTTTCGACTCCCCAGATATCGTTGAACGACTGCTCGATGTATCCGAGCACATTCACGACGGACCAGAACAGGAGGGCGACCCCGATCCCGGCGACGATGCCTCCCCGGGTTTTCTGGAGAAGGGAGTCGGAAAATTCGAATACCCTCAGCAATATCGTTTCCTGGCCGGCAAATTTATCCAGGAGCTGGAATTGGAGTCTCTTGTCGAACCCGAATCCCTTTGCGATACCGAAGAACATCGCAATGATGGGGACGACCGAGAGCAGGGAATAGAAGGTCAGCGCCGACGCCTTCACGGAACAGTGATCATCCTGAAAGCCCCGTATCGACATGAGAAAGATCTTGAGCGTGCGTACGAAATACGCTTTTGTCCGGGAGAGCCCTTTTTCCGGAAGCACCCAGATGTCGGTTCGCAGGAAATCGAGCGTGGCGGAGATCATTTGCTTCATCGTCGGCCTTTCCCGAAACGGATGCTATGTTTTCCCCGAAAACGAATCGATGACAGGGCTCCTTGTTTCTACGGAAAATATTTTCTCAGATTTTTCGGTTCGGAAGTTTTGAAATTTCCTCCGACACGACGCCTAAAAAATGGGCATGCTGTTCGGCTTCGAAGAGAAACCGGTTGCTGCACGGACCGCGTATTTTTAATATATCAGCATTCGTAAATATTCCGCATGGTACTCCACAGGTTATCCACATTCTTTGTGGAATGGCTGGGGGAGGGGGTTCTCCCTCTGCCGTGACGCGAGCTAATAGTTTTCCTGCGCAGGGACGAACCAGGCCCGGGGGTGGGCGCACGTGACGCAGCGTTCCGGCGCCTCGGTACCCTCGTGAATGCGCCCGCATTTGAGGCACTTCCACCGGATCGGTTTCTCCCGCTTGAACAGGGTCCCGTTCTTCAGACGCCCGAGCAAGGTCTGATACCGTTTCTCATGCTCCACTTCCACCTCGGCGACACGGAAAAATATCGTCGCGGCCGCCTTGAACCCTTCCTCCTCGGCGATCTTCCCGAAAGTCGGGTAGATATGGGACCATTCGTCGTGCTCCCCGGCCGCAGCCGCTTCCAGGTTGACGGCGGTATCGCCGATCCTGGTCGGGTAGGCGGCGGTGATTTCGACGTCTCTTCCCTCGAGCAGTTCGAAGTAGCGCTTGGCATGCATTTTTTCGTCGGATGCTGTTTCCAGGAAGATGCTGGCGATTCCCTCGAATCCCTCCTTGGAGGCGATGCCCGCATAGAAGGTATAACGGTTCCGGGCCTGCGATTCCCCGGCGAACGCTGCAAGCAGGTTTTTTTCCGTCCTCGATCCTTTCAGTGCCATGAACGTTCCTCCTGTCTGGGTGTTTCCATGAGATGGTTTCCTGATTATACAGGAATGCAGTTGGCGTTTCTTTCCTTCGGAAGTTCGGTTACGCCGTCCCCGGGTAGTATCGCCGGGTCGCCGGCGGGAAAAAAAGAGCCCGGCCCGGTGTGCGGGCCGGGCGGCCGAGGGTGCCGGCATCAGGAGTGCATGCTCAGAATCGCTTCCGCCTCGTCGGATCGGGCCCGGAGAATCTTCTCCGGTTTCACGAGCATGACGGGGCGCTTCGTCGTGTAGACGACTTTCTCCGCGACGCTCCCCATGAGGGCGCGGGTCAGTCCCGTGCGCCCGTGCGTACTCATAATGATGAAATCCACATCCTCCTTGTGCGCCAGGCCGAGAATCCCGGCATGGGGAGGTCCTTCCCCGATCTCGACCCTGGTCTTGATCCCTTTCCCCTCGAGGCCTGAGGCGATCGATTTCAGGTAGGCGTTGGCCTTGTCGATTGTGTCCAGGGTTGCCTGTTCCTCCGCCGCGGGACCTGCCTCCGGGGCGTTTGCGAGCGGATTCTGGATGACCTGGAAAAGAATCACCTCGTAGCTGAGGGCCTTGGCGATCTTCTCCGCCTGCTCCACCGCCCGTTCCGCCAGTTTGGATCCGTCAAGCGGGACGAGGATCTTCGCTTTCATCGCGCTACCTCCTTTTTTCCGGGGAAACCGTCGCCAGGTTAACGGACCGACCTACGCCCTCATTATATAAAACAATCTGGATTTATTCAAACGGGACCTCCGGGGGGTCAAGGACAAGCCCCCGGTCCGGATCCCGGATGGTATGATGAGCCGGGGGCCAACGGGTATATGCGGAAAACCCCGGTATTTCCACCAATGTCGGAACGCTGACAGGAAACGCTCCATGTCCCACCGTGTCCTCGTGATCGAAGACGACAGGGATATCGCCCGTCTGCTGGAACTTCACCTCCGGGATGAGGGATATGCGGTGACCGTCGCTCCCGACGGGAAAACCGGGCTCCAGCAGGCCCTCGCAAAGCCGTACGACATCATCATCCTGGATCTCATCCTTCCGGGGATGGACGGGCTGGAGGTATGCCGTCACATACGAACGGGACCGGACTACACCCCCGTTCTGATGCTCACTGCCAGGTCCACCGATGTGGACCGGATCCTGGGGCTGGAGATGGGGGCGGACGATTATCTTACGAAACCCTTCAACGTCCGTGAGCTCCTGGCACGGGTAAAAGCCCTTTTGCGAAGAGTGGAGGCGCTGCGGGGGAAAGACCCGATGGCGCCGAAAAAGATCATCCGGGCGGGCGACTTGACCATCGACCCGGAAAAACGGAAGGTGACCGTTCAGGGGAAGCCCATCCACCTGACCGCGCGGGAATTCGATCTTTTGCTGGAATTCGCCCGCCATCCCGGGAAGGCCTACACCCGGGGCCAGCTGCTGGACAAGGTCTGGGGGTACAGCTATCAGGGGTATGAACACACCGTCAACTCCCATATCAATCGTCTCCGGGAAAAGATCGAAATGAATCCGGCCAGCCCCCGGTACATCCTGACGATCTGGGGGGTCGGCTATCAGTTCGCCGAACCAGAGGACCGGCAAAAGGGGTAGCGGGTGTTCCGGACGCTTTACGGAAAACTCTCCGCCGTCCTGCTGCTTCTGTTTTTCGGCATCGGGACGCTGTTCGTTCTCCTGACCCTGTTCACCACCCGGGTCCATCTCCAGGAAACGACCCAGAAACTGAACATGTCCCTTGCCCGGCACATCGCCTCGGAAACACCCCTGATACAGGGGGGCCGTGTCCAGGAGGGACCGATCCGGGAGATCTTCCACATGCTGATGGCCGTCCATCCCGGGATCGAGGTGTACCTGCTCGACAAGGAAGGCAAAATTCTCGCCTACTCTGCCCCCCCCGGCAAGGTGATACGAGAACGGGTATCCTTGAGGCCTCTGGAGACGTTTCTGAACGGGACCGAGGCGTTGCCCATTCTGGGTGACGACCCGCGCAGCCCGGGAGGAAGGAAGGTCTTCTCCGTCGCTCCCGTCCCTCCGGAGGGTCCGGCAGAAGGGTATCTCTACGTCATCCTGGGCGGCGAGGAGTACGACACGGTCTCCCGCATGCTCCAGGGAAGCTACATTTTGCAACTGAGCACCTGGGTGGCCGGGGGCGGGATACTGTTCGCTCTCCTGGCCGGTCTCCTCCTTTTCTACCGGCTCACCCACCGGCACAGAAGGCTGGCGAAGGCCGTGAGGGACTTCCAGCAGAGCGGTTTTTCGGACAAGCCCGAGATATTGGAGCGGTTTGAAGCCGGCAAAGGCGACGAGATCGAGCGGCTGGGAGCCGCCTTCGCGCAGATGGCGGACCGGATCGCCCAGCAGATCCGGGACCTGAGGCAGGCCGACGGTCTCCGGCGGGAGCTTGTGACCCACGTCTCCCACGACCTGCGCACGCCGCTCACCTCTCTCCAGGGGTACCTGGAAACCCTTTTTATGAAGAAAAGAGATCTATCCCCTGAAGAACAGGAGGAATATCTCCGGATCGCCTTGGGCCATTGCCGGCGTCTCTCCACGTTGGTCTCGGAGCTCTTCGAGCTGTCCACGCTCGACTCTCCCGACGTCACGATTCGGAAGGAACGGTTTTCGCTGGGGGATCTTGCCCAGGACATCGTGGAGAAGTTCCGGCTCGCCGCGGACGAGAAAACGATCCGGTTCAAGATGCGGATAGAGGAAGGGACTCCTTTCGCTTTCGGCGATATCGGTCTCATCGACCGGGTCCTGGAGAATCTGATCGGGAATGCCCTCCGGCATACCCCCGAGGGCGGGGAAATCACCATCGAGGTGAAACGAGCGGAGACCGGCGTAAACGTCCGGGTTTCGGATACGGGTTGCGGCATACCGCCGGAACGGCTTTCCCGTCTGTTCGACCCGATCCCCGGGAGAGCCGGGGATTCCGGGAAGGACGGGGAAGGCGCGGGCTTGGGCCTGGTCATCGCCCGCAGGATTCTCGAGCTTCACGGATCCGACCTGCACGTCGAAAGCGTGGTCGACGCCGGATCGACTTTCGAATTCACCCTGACGTAAGCGTTCTTTCCCGTCATTTCCCGTGACAAAAACGTGACTCTTTCGTTACGGGCGCGTGATTTGAACGCGGCAGTATAATAGGTACCGCGGATGAACCGGCAGGGGCGGGCAGGTCATCACACCAAGTGAATTCCCGCACCGTCGGCGCTGGCGGATTACGGGGGCCCGGCGGCCGGGTCCCCGGCGCAAAGGAAAAATACGGAAACGTTGACGGGACAGGAGGTAGATGACCGATGGAAATGCTGATGACGCATAGGATGGGAAGGAAAGAGTTCCTGCGGTTCTCCTTCCTGCTGGCCGGAGCCGCGTTGGCCGATTTCGCGGTCCTGCGGGAAAGGGCAATCGCCGCGGAGGTCCCCCCGGCGCGCGGGAACGGGAAAACGGGGGAGTCGAGAACGATAAAAATCTATTCCGCTGCCCAAGAGGGATATGTCATGACGGAAAAAGTGATCAAGACGGAAGAAGAGTGGAAGAGTCTGCTGACCCCCGAGCAGTTTGCGATCACCCGAAAGAAGGGGACGGAAAGACCGTTTACCGGACACTTGCTGAAAAACCACGAAAAGGGGGTCTACCGCTGCGTGGCCTGCAAAGCGGACCTTTTCCGGTCGGAGACCAAGTACGAATCCGGAACGGGATGGCCCAGCTTCTACCAGCCGATCGCCGAGGAAAATGTGCGCACCGAGAGCGACAACAGCTGGTTCATGAAACGAACCGAGGTGCTGTGCAGAAGGTGCGATGCCCACCTGGGGCACGTGTTCGATGACGGCCCGAAACCGACCGGGCTCCGGTACTGCATAAACTCGGCCGCCCTGGATTTCGTCAAGGCGGAGTAGTCGGGGAAGGGACGGGCGGCCGGAGTCGATTGCGCCACAATAAAACCGCATTGGCAGGAAGGAGCAGGAACATGGGAATGCTCAGCGTAACCGGTGTCACCACGGCGTTGGCCCTCATTGCGGTCACTGCGGTGGCCGCCGGGAACGATTCGATGACGAAAACGGGGGAAACGGATTCCCAGAAACGGGAGACGGCGACGTTTGCCGGCGGCTGCTTCTGGTGCATGGAAGCCCCGTTTGACAAACAGCCCGGAGTCGTCTCGGTCACCGCCGGCTACACCGGCGGGAAGGAGAAAAATCCGACGTACCAGCAGGTTTCCGCCGGCGGGACCGGTCACGCCGAGGTGGTGCAGATCGTCTACGATCCGTCCCGGATCGGGTACGGGAAGCTGCTCGATATCTACTGGCGCAATACCG
This sequence comes from Candidatus Deferrimicrobiaceae bacterium, assembly GCA_041633075.1. Classification (GTDB taxonomy): domain Bacteria; phylum Desulfobacterota; class Deferrimicrobia; order Deferrimicrobiales; family Deferrimicrobiaceae; genus CSP1-8. Next base: position 25,544 of record JBFKGZ010000013.1, read on the forward strand.
ATCCGACCGTAAGCGACCGGCAGTTCTGCGACAAGGGATCCCAGTACCGGCCGGCCATCTTCACCCACGGGGAAGAGCAGCACCTGCTGGCGCAGAAGTCGAAGGAGGAGCTGGAGAAGACCAAACCCTTCCGGGAACCGATCGTCACCGAGATCACCCCGGCGGGCGAGTTCTACCCGGCCGAGGAGTATCACCAGCAGTATTACAAAAAGAACCCGATCCGCTACAAATACTACCGCGCGGGATGCGGGCGCGACCGAAGGCTCAAGGAGCTGTGGGGAAAAGAAGCCGGCGGTCATTGATCGGAGCAAACCTTCGGAGGTAATGGCGATGTTTTCCTCACGAACGATGTCCCTGGTTCTCCGTTTCGCCGCGATCCTTTGTTTCCTGGTCCTGTCGGCATCCGGGGAGTCCGGTGGCTTGAAACCGCAGGACGGGGGGTATCCTGTGGCCACGTTTTACGTGGCCTGATACGACGTCGGGAAAGCCGCCCTGGAAGGGCTGCACGGGGTAAAAAGCGTAAGGAACGGATTCCGCGGCATGCGGGAGATCAACACGGTGTCGTTCGACCCCGCGGAGACCACCGTGGAAGAGATGGTGGAAGCGCTGACCCGGGCGGGGACCTACCGGGGAACGGCGAAATGACGCGTGGGACGGGAGCGGCGTGTCCGGTCGATCGATCCGTTCCGCCGCGTATCCCGTCTCTCCGGGGGTCTACGCGAGGGTGTCGACCAGCCCCTTCACCGCCGCCACCGACTTGTCCATCATCGCCTGCTCCTCGGCGTTGAGCTTGAATTCGATGATCTTCTCCACCCCGTTGGCGCCCAGCACCGCGGGTACACCGACAAAGTACCCCGTCACGCCGAACTCGCCGTTTAGGTAGACGCAGGAGGCGAGAACCCGCTTCTGGTTCTTGAGGATGGACTCGACCATGGCGATCGTGGAGGAGGCAGGGGAATAGAAGGCGGAGCCGGTCTTGAGAAGGGCGACCACCTCGCCGCCGGCCTTGCGGGTGCGGTTCACCATCGCTTCCATCACTTCCTTCGCCTTGGCTGCCGATCCGTACTTTCTCTCCAGAAGCTCCATGACGGGAATTCCGTTCACGTTCGCGTATCGGACCAGAGGAACCATGTCGTCGCCGTGCCCGCCCAGGGTCAGCGCTTTCACGTCCCGGACGGATACGTCCAGTTCCCAGGCGATGAAGGTGGCGAACCGGGCCGAATCGAGAACCCCCGCCTGGCCGATGAGGCGGTTGTAGGGAAACCCGGTGATTTTCTGGCAGAGGGTCACCATCGCATCCAGCGGGTTGGAGATGACGATGACGAAGGAAGCGGGGGCGTGCTTCTTGATCCCCTCGGCGACCTGTCTCATGATATTGGAATTGACCTCGATCAGGTCGTCCCGGCTCATTCCCGGTTTCCGGGGAAGACCCGCCGTGACGATGACGACGTCGGCGCCGCTGATATCCTCGTAGTTGTTGGTCCCCTTCAGGGTGACATCGAACCCGTCCACCGGGGAGGCCTCGGCAATGTCGAGACACTTCCCCTGGGGCATCCCCTCGACGATGTCGAACAGCACGACGTCGCCGAGTTCGCGCAGGGCGCAAAGCTGTGCGAGCACTCCACCGATCTGACCGCCGCCGATGATCGCAATCTTTTTTCTGGACATGGGAGCCTCCTTGGGGATGAGAGGTACGATCATGCTGAATATGCCGCCAAAATATACCACGGAGGCATGGTTGTACAGGGAGTTCGAATGCGCTTCACCGGGGAGGGGGCGGCTCGGGTTCCACGCCCCTTCCGGCGAACCGGGCCGCGATCTCGCGGAACTCCTCCCGGACCTGCAGGAAGGCGTCCAGCACGTCGGGGTCGAAGTGCGTCTCCCGCTGCCTGCTCATGACGCCGATCGCCTCTTCGTGGGAGAGCGCCACCTGGTATTCGCGGTGGTGGATGATGGCGTCGTAGACATCGGCCACCGCCATGAGGCGCCCCGGGATGGGGATCTCCTCCCCCTTCAGGCCGTGCGGGTATCCCGTTCCGTCCCACCTCTCATGGTGGTTGAGAGCGATCTCGTCCGCTATCCGGAGGAACGATTCCTCTCCCAGCAGGTTTTCCGCCAGCCGGATCGTCTCCGATCCGTAGATGGTATGCCGCTTCATTTCCTCGTACTCCTCCGGGGTCAGCGGCCCCGGCTTGAGAAGAATCCGGTCCGCCACCCCCACCTTCCCGATGTCGTGGAGCGGGGCGAGGCGGAAGAGGAGGTCGACTGTGATTTCTTCCAGGTAATGGCGGAAACGGGGATGGTGTTGCAGACGCCTGGCAAGGACCAGCATGTAGTGCCGGGTGCGCTGGATGTGACCCCCGGTCTCGTGATGGCGGGTCTCGGCCAGGGCGGCCAGACTCTGGATGATGGCGTCCTGCGTGAGGGCCAGTTTCCGGGTTCTTTCCCGGACCTCCCTGTCGGCCCGCTGGAAGCGCAGCGAGGTGACCAGCGTGTAAACGAGCCCCAGAGTGGCGACCGGCATGAGGGGCGGAAGGAAAATCTGGCGGTGTGCCAGGAGCCAGTAGGAGCCGATACCGATGGCGGCGGCGGTAGGGATGATCGCTACAAGGCCCCAGATGGCGCGTTCCTTCGCCAGGAGCACCGTCAAAAGAAAACCGGGGACGAGGACCAGGAGGATCTGGAGGCCCCGCGCCCATCGAGGCGCCGCGATCGGGTCTCCCGACAAAAGGTTGTCGATGATCGTGGCGTGAATCTCGACTCCCGGCTGGGCGGCTTCCAGCGGCGTGGTGCGGATTTCCTTGAGGCCGGCGGCGGTGGTCCCGACGATAACCATTTTTCCCTTCAGCGCGGCCGGGTCCGCCGTACCGTCCAGGATGGCTGCGGCGGAGATGTGGGGGAAATGATGACGCCGCCCGCGGTAGTTCACCAGAAGGTTGCCGCGACGGTCGAGGGGGATGGGTCTCCCGTTCCACCATAGTGCCTCGACGCCCTCCGGGCCGGTCTCCAAAACCGCGTTGCCGCTGCGGGCCCGCAGGAAAACGGCCAGGGCGAGGCTCGGGTAGAGGAGCCCCCGGTGGCGGATGACAAGCGGAACGCGCCGCAACACACCGTCGGGATCCGGGACGATATTGAAAAATCCCGAGTCGCCCGCCGCCTGCGCCAGGGCAGGGAGGTTGCAAACGACGCCCGGGGCGTCGAAGAGTCCCGCGGTGCCGTCCGTCCCGCCACCCGAGCGCACCGCTGCCCGCAGCGGGTGCAGGACGCACGATTCCCCGCGCAACTCGTCAAAGTCGAAATGGTAGCCGAGAACGAAAGGCCCTCCGGCAAGGGTCTCCGCCAGGGCCCGGTCGGTGTCGAGCGCCTCCGGCGAGACTCCCGAAAGACCGATTGCCACCCCCAGGTCGCGCCGGACCTCCCCGGAGAGGAACCGGAGCGACGTCCTGTCGGGCTCGGCGAAGACCATGTCGAGTCCCACCACCGTCGCGCCGCCTTCCGCGATCTTTTCCAGGAGGCGGGCCACCCGGTAGCGGGGCCACGGCCACTGTCCCAGGCTCGCGAGGGTCGCCTCGTCGAGATCCACTACGACCACGGACCCGGTCAGCGGCCGAGGGGGAGCGGAACGCAGGAAGGAGTCGTATACCTTCCCTTCCAGGAAGACGGCAAGGGAGGGGGGCCAGATGCACAAGGTCCCCGCGAGAAGAGTGAGAAGGAAGCCGGGGACGAGGAATGGGAGGATGGGCGGCCTGCGTGGGCGTCGCACCTTATCGGACCGTCACCTCCACGCGGCGGTTCCGCGGCTCGGAGACCTGGTCGCCGGTGGGGATGAGAGGGTTGTCCTTTCCATGAGAAGTTATGTCGATGATGGAGGGGTCCGTCCCATCCCGGATGAGGAGGGCGGCCACGGCCTCTGCCCGCTCCAGGGAAAGCCGGTAGTTGTAGTTCTTGGATCCCAATGTGTCGGTATGCCCCACTACGCTCATGTCCACGGGTTTGCGTTCCCGGATGGTCCGCAGGACCCTTTTCAAGTCGGCCTGCGATTGCCTGGTGAGTTCGGCGGTGTCGTGTTTGAAATACAGGATGAACTGCAGCGGTGGTTGCGGGAGAGCATCGAGGGCGGGACCGACCAGCGAGCGAACTTCCTCCGGGGGCATGACGACGGGCTCGCCCGGGGCGGCGCCCGATACGACGCTTACGGTCTCCCGGGGCTTGGAGAGTACTTGTTCGCCTTCTGTGCCCGACACGACGATCGAGCCGGTTTCCCCCTTGTCGTCGGGGAGAAGAACGATGACGTCCCGGGACGCGGTGCAGGCGGAAAGAACCAGCAGGATGGCGAGGCAGGCCGCGAGAGCGAGAGGCATCTCCCTGGTACCCGATCCTGGGCGGCGGCTACGCATCCATCCTCATTCCGGGCCCGCTTGCCCGCCCACCTTCACTGCGAACCGGGTCCCCCGGATGCCGATGGAGGCCATCGGGGTCTCGAAACGGGCCGAACCGGGGGCCAGCTTGCCGATGAGACCCGAAAGGTAGGCCATGGTCCCCCGGGTGATGCGTGCCAGCAGACCGAATTTCCCGTCGTAGGGGGAGAAGAGGAATGTCTCGATGACGATACGGCTTTCCGGACCGAGGGAGAGGGTGGAATTGTCCCGGAGAATCACGCCCATCGATCCGCTGGAACCGGTAGTCAAGGTGTCGCCGGCGAGGAGCTTCGTCCTCGCGGATGCCGGCAGGACGTGCCCCCCGCGCGTGACGGTGGACGTCCCCGAGGAAGACCGCACCGTGCCGATGATTTCAGGGCCGGCGGCGGGAACTCCCTTCGCAAGGACGGATATCGCAGCCAGAAGGATGACAACGTTTCGTGTGGCCCTCATGGCCTCCCTTCACCGGAACGTCAAGGCCTCGATACTCCTTACTTTTTATGCCTTCCCGCCCGGCGGTTGTCAAGGGTCCGCGTGGAGGACGC
>JBFKGZ010000014.1:0-29427 GCA_041633075.1 Candidatus Deferrimicrobiaceae bacterium
CAACGCCCTCAAGTTCTACTCCTCGGTCCGCCTGGACGTCCGCCGGGTGGGCGCCATCAAGGAGGGGGACCAGATGGTGGGCAACCGGACCCGGGTCACGGTGGTCAAGAACAAGCTCGCCCCGCCCTTCCGCAAGGTGGAGTTCGACATCCTCTACGGGGAGGGGATCTCCCGCGAGGGGGACGTCCTGGACATGGGCGTCGGCCTGGGGGTCGTGGAGAAAAGCGGCTCGTGGTACTCCGTGAGCGGCGAAAGGATCGGCCAGGGGAGGGAGAACGCACGGGTCTTCCTCAGGGACCACCCGGATGTTGCGGAGGGGCTTGGCAGGAAAATTCTCGAGAAAACCGGTGTGGCGGAAGCCCCCAAGGCCACGCAGGAAGGGAAGGCGTAATTGGACCTCAATGACATACTCAAGACAGCGGTAAAAAACTCGGCATCCGACATCCACCTGAAGGTGGGGCTTCCCCCCATCCTCCGGATCAACGGAAAGCTTGTGCCCATCAAGGTGCCGCAGCCTCTCCGGTCCGAGGAACTGGCGGCGATAAGAGAACGGATCCTTGCCGTCGATGAGCAGAAGCAGAGGTTCGAGAGGAACCACGAGGTCGATTGCTCCTATAGCGTGCCGGGGCTGGGGCGGTTCCGCGTGAATCTGTTCCTGCAGCGCAGCACGGTCGGGATCGCCATCCGGGTCATCGCGATCGGGGCCCTCTCCTTCGAGTCTTTGAACCTGCCGAAATCGATCGAAAAACTCGCCCTGGAAACACGGGGCCTCATCCTCTGCACCGGCACGACGGGAAGCGGGAAATCGACGACCCTGGCCTCTATCGTCGACTACATCAATAACCATCGTAGCTGCCATATTCTCACGATCGAGGACCCGATCGAGTTCCTTCTCAAAGACAAGAAAAGCGTCATCAACCAGCGGGAGATCGGTGCGGACACCTCTTCGTTCGCCGGGGCCCTCAAGAGCGCTCTGCGCCAGGACCCGGACGTGATCCTCGTGGGCGAAATGCGCGACTTCGACACGATCGAGACGGCGATCATGGCGGCCGAGACGGGGCATCTCGTGCTGTCGACGCTCCACACCCTCGATGCGGCGGAGACGATCAACCGGATCATCGGCGTCTTCCCCCCCTACCAGCACAAGCAGGTGAGGATCCAGCTGGGATCGATCCTGAAGGGGGTTATTTCCCAGCGGCTGGTTCCTCGCGTTGACGGCACGGGTCGCGTCCCGGCGGTCGAGGTGATGCTCAACACGGCGCGCATCCGTGAGTACATCGAGGACAAGGACAAGACCCGGAAGATCCGGGAGGCGATTGCCCAGGGGTACGTGAGTTACGGGATGCAGACCTTCGACCAGTCCCTCATGGCGCTTCACAAGGAGAACCTGATCTCCATGGAGGAGGCGCTTCGGCAGGCAACCAATCCCGACGACTTCGCCCTCCGTGTCCGCGGGGTTTCGTCGACCTCCGACCTCACCTGGGATGATTTTGACAAGGACGGGACGACCCCGAAGGAGTGAAGGAGGGGCGGAATCGGCCCCGCAGGGAGGGGCCCTGCCCGCCGCCATGGGCATGCTGTCCCGGCGGGCGCTGAGCGAGGGGGAGATCCGTTTACGGCTCGTTGCGAAGGGCTTCACGGAAGAGCAGGCAATCGACGCCCTCATCCGGCTCCGGGAACTCGGTCTGGTGGACGACCCCGCCCTCTGCGCGAATCTGGCCCGGATGTACCGGGATGTCCGTCGATTGGGGCCGCGCAGGATTGCCGGGGCGCTCCTTGCCCGGAGGTTCCCCCGGGACCTGGTCGAACAGTCGGTGCGGGCGGTGTCCCGGCCGGAGGAGGAGCAGGCCGCCGCCGCCGCCGCGCTGGGTAAGAAGTTTCGCGGGGGAATCCCGGAGGGCCGGGAGGGGGCCGCGAAGGCGTACCGGTTTCTTTCCCGAAGGGGGTTTTCCCCGGGGACCTGCCGACAGGCAATCCGGGCGCTGTCGGACGATATCGTGGAAGGAGAAAGGTGAGATCAAATGACCGGGGCAGATATTCGCGCCGCATTTCTTTCGTATTTCGAGAAGCACGGGCACAAGGTGCTGCCCAGCTCCTCCCTGGTTCCGGGGAACGACCCTACGCTTCTTTTCACCAATGCCGGCATGGTGCAGTTCAAGGAATACTTCCTGGGACTCGCGTCCGCCGACTGGAAGCGGGCTGCCACGTCGCAGCGGTGTCTCCGGGTGAGCGGGAAACACAACGACCTGGAGAACGTGGGGTACACGGCGCGGCACCACACGCTCTTCGAGATGCTGGGGAACTTCTCTTTCGGGGATTACTTCAAGAAGGAAGCGATCTTCTTCGGATGGGATTTTCTGACGCGCGAGATGGGGCTCGACGGGAAACGCATGACCGTTTCCGTGTTCCGCGAGGATGACGAGGCCTACGAGATCTGGCATAAAACGATGGGGCTGCCCGCGTCCCGCATCGTCCGGTTCGACGAGGAGGACAACTTCTGGGCGATGGGGCCCACGGGGCCATGCGGGCCGTGCTCCGAGATCATGTACGACCAGGGAGAGGAGGCCGGATGCGGGCGCCCCTCTTGCTCCGTAGGCTGCGATTGCGACCGGTTCCTCGAAATCTGGAACCTGGTGTTCATGCAGTTCAACCAGGAAGAAGGCGGTCGGAGAGTCCCTCTCCCGAAGCCGAGCATTGACACGGGGATGGGGCTGGAGCGGCTGGCGGCCGCCGTGCAGGGGGTCAAGAGCAATTACGACACCGACCTGTTCCGGAAGATCATCGAGGAGATCGAGCGCCTCAGCGGCGTGCCGTACGGGAGATCCGATCTTCTGGATGCCGCGACCCGGGTGATCGCCGACCACTCCCGGGCGACGGCATTCCTGATCGCCGACGGCATCCTCCCCGCCAACGAGGGGCGGGGATACGTCCTGCGCAGGATCATGCGCAGGGCCCTGCGCCACGGGAAGAAGCTCGGTTTCGAATGCCCGTTTCTGCACAAGGTGGCGGCCGCCGTGGTCCGGGAGTTCTCTCCCGCCTACCCCGAGCTCGAGACGAGCGCCTCCTTTATCGACACGGTGGCCCTGCACGAGGAACGGCGCTTTCTCGAAACGCTCGATGCGGGGCTGCGCATGGTGGAAGAGGAATTTTCCCGGATCGGGAAGGTGGGCGACAAGGTCTTCGCGGGTCCCGTCGCGTTCAAGCTCTACGACACGTTCGGGTTCCCCGTCGACCTGACCGCGGACTTGTGCAGGGAGCGGGGGGTTACGCTGGACCTCGGAGGATTCGAGGCCGAAATGGAAAGGCAGCGCGCGCAGTCCCGCGAATCCTGGAAGGGCGGCGAGGCGGGCCTTTCCGACGCAGCCGCCGGCGCGCTTGTGCGGGACGGCGTCACCGTCGAGTTCGTCGGCTACGACCGGCTTCAGGCGGCGGCGAGAGTGGTTGCGTTGTTCCGGGAGGGGGAGAGGGTTCTCTCGGCGTCAGCGGGTGAGGAGGTCGATCTGGTGACGGATGTCACTCCCTTCTACGGTGAAGCGGGGGGACAGGTTGGCGACGTGGGAGAGGGGACAGGCAAGGGGTTCCGCTTCGAAGTCACCGACACCCGTCGGCCGGCAGCCGACCTGGTCATCCACCGGGCGAAGATCGCGGAGGGAACGATAGGCGAGGGAACGGTTGTGGAACTCTCGGTGGCGTCCTCCCTCAGGCGTCAGACCCAGGCCAATCACACGTCCACCCACCTCCTGCAGGCGGCGATGCGCAAGGTGCTGGGATCCCATGTCAAGCAGGCGGGCTCCTACGTCGGCCCCGACAAACTCCGGTTCGATTTCACCCACTTCGAGGCGACCCCGGCGGAGGCGCTTCGTGCGATCGAGGACCAGGTGAACGAAGCCGTGTTTTCCGACAGGCCGGTGTCCTGGGAGCAGCTTCCGTACGAGGAGGCGATCGCGAGTGGGGCGATGGCGTTTTTCGGTGAGAAATACGCCGACGTGGTCCGGATGGTGACTGTTTCCGGCATAAGCCGCGAGCTGTGCGGCGGGACCCACGTCCGGCATACCGGAGAGATCGGATTGTTCCGGATCATCTCGGAGGGGGCGCTGGCCGCGGGGGTCCGGCGCATCGAGGCGCTGACCGGTCCCGAGGCCTTTCACCACCTCCGGGAGGACGCGGACCGGGTTCACCGGATCGCGCAGGAGCTCAAGGTGTCGCCGGCCGATTCCCTCGAGCGGGTGCGCAAGCTCCAGGCACAGGTCAGGGCGTTGGAGAAGGATGTCCAGGAGGCGAGGCGCAGGTCCGCCCGGGACCTCGTGGGCGAGGTGCTCGCGAAGGCCAGGGACGTGAAGGGCGTGCGCGTGGTGGAGGGCGAGGTAGAGCCGATGGATCCCGCGGCGCTTCGCGAACTGGCCGACGCGGTGAAGGGAAGGCTGAAAAGCGGTCTCCTGCTCCTGGGGACCATGGAGGAAGGCCGCTGTCACCTGGTCGCGGGGGTCACCCCGGACCTCGCCTCCTCCTATTCCGCTGCCGATATCGTCAAGAACGCCGCCCGGTTCGTCGGGGGCGGCGGCGGCGGGCGCCGGGACATGGCACAGGCGGGGGGATCGAAAACGGAGGGATTTGCCTCCGCGTTGTCGTCACTCTCCGCGTGGCTCGCGGAAAGAAGTCCCTAACCGGAGCCGGTCTCCCGTTCGAGGGTGTTCAGGTACAGCTGAACCAGCTTGTTGAGCGGGTCCCGGTAAAGGGCTTTTTCCCACGCCTCGCGGGCCTCTCCCTTCCGCCCCAACAGGTACAGGAGGACGCCCCGCTGCGCGTGGGCCGAAATCATTCCGGGCCGGGCGGCAATCGCCAAGTCCAGTTCCTCGAGCCCTTCCTCGAGGCGTCCCGCCTCCCGCAGGGCATAGGCCAGCCGGATCCGCAGATCGGCGAAGGCGGGCGCGACGAGCAGGGCCTTCCGGTATTCCGTGATCGCTTCCTCGATCCTCCCGAGGGCGAGGTAAAGCTGCCCCAGTTCGGCGTGGAGGTTGGCGATCTTCCCGACCAGCTGGGTTCCCGGCGCCGTCGTTCCCGGCCGCACAAGCGAGGCTGCGGCCCTCTGATGAGCGGCCCTGGCTTCCTCGTACCTGCCCAGTTCGCTCAGCGTGATCGACAGCGACATCAGGGCTTCCGTGTACTCGGGGTTCAGGGAGAGGCTGGTTTCGAATTCCTGCAGGGCTTCCTCGAGCTTGCCCCAGTAATGATAGATGAGTCCGAGGGTGTAGTGGATGTCGGGATAGTTCGCCCCGCCCGCCATCGCCTCACGCAGAAGCGTTTCCGCGCGTCGGAAGTCCTTTTCCGCGTAGGCCCGCTTCCCGATGGTGATGAGAATGGACAGATCGCTGTTCATCGCTTCTTGTCTCCCTCCTCCGGGAATTTCTCCCGGAGGCTTTTTCTGACCTCGGCGGCCTCCTCCTTCTTCCCCTGTCGATCAAGCGCCTGTGCCATAAGGGACATCAGGGACGGGAGGGAGGTCGTGTCCGGGTATTCGCCCACGGCCCTTCTCGCTCTTGCCTCCGCACTGTCGTATTTTTTTCGAGTGAGATAGTGGGACACCACGGCGACTTCATTATCCGCCAGCCGGTTGCGAAGCTCCGCGATCCGCTGGGCGGCAGGTACCGCGTACGGCCCGGAGGGGCTTTTTTCCAGGAGAAGCCGGTATGTCCGGATCGCCTCGATGGTTTTGGTCTGATCCCTCCCGGGCTTGCTCGTCTGGCGGAAGAGGAGTTCCCCTTTCCGGAAGAGGGCGTAGGGGACGTTGTCGTTTGCCGGGTACAGGCGCAGGAAATCATCATAGCCGACTTCCGCCTCCACATTGTCCTCGTTTTCCATGTGGGCGTCCGCGAGGGCGAGCTGCGCCCGTGGCGCCAGGGGGGAAGTAGGAAAACGTTCGAGAAGCACCTGGAAATGCTCGATAGCGTTGTCGTACCGTTTCTTCGCCAGCCTCTGCTGGCCGCGGTAGAAAAGGTCCGAGTCCGTAAGCCCTGTCTGTTTTGCCAGTTTCCCGGAACAGGAGAGGAGGACGGAGGCGGCGGCCGTCAAAATGACGAGGAGGTGGAGCGTCCGCCGCATGGGGACGACGGTAGTATAGCCATCCGGAAAAGTCAATGTTACGCTGTTTCCTCTCGACGCGGCCGGGATGGACGGCGGTCCCGGAAGGGGGATTCTCATGAAGGGAAAGGTGGCGGTGGTCACGGGAGGAGCCCGGGGAATCGGGTTCGCGGTGGCGGTCCGGTTCCTCCGGGAAGGCGCGCATGTGGCGGTCCTGGACATCCGGGACGAGGCGGCGGAGCATCTGGCTGTGGTCGGGCATAAGGCCGGCGCCCGGTTTCTTCACCTCCTGGCCGACGTCTCGTCCTACCGGCGTGTCCAGGAGGCGGGAGAAAAGGTCCGGGAGGAATTGGGAAGGTGGGACATCTGGGTGAACAACGCGGGATGGGACCGGATCGCCCCGTTTCTCTCGACAACTCCTTCGGACTGGGAAAAGGTGTTGGGAATCAACCTGATGGGGACGATCCACGGCACGCGCGTGGCCCTCGAGGGGATGCAGGCCGGGGATGCCGGGGGGGCGATCGTGAACGTCGCGTCGGACGCAGGACGCGTCGGAAGTTCGGGGGAGGCGGTCTACTCCGCCGCGAAGGGGGGAGTGATCGCCTTTACCAAGGCGGTCGCCCGCGAGGTCGCCCGGCACGGAATCCGGGTCAACTGCGTCTGCCCGGGCCCGACGGACACCCCCCTTCTTGCGGAGAACTTCCGGGGGAAGGAGGGGGCGAAAATCATCGGGGCGATGCAGCGCGGAATTCCTTTCAGGAGACTGGGGGACCCGGAGGAGATCGCCTCGGCCATCCGGTTCCTCGCCTCGGAGGAGGCTTCCTATATTACGGGCCAGGTGGTTAGCGTCAACGGGGGCTTGAACATGGTGGGGTGAGGGGACCGTTTCTCCGAAAGCCGTAACGATTCACTTGACGCCGCATCGAAATATCCACTATTTTGGATGTATAACTCCCATTTCGTTTGGCAAAAAGTAAAGTAAAACCGGATATTTTCAAGGAATCGTCTTCTGGTTCGGCGGTCTTATCTTCGGGCTGATCGAAAACGGGTCCTATACGCTGCTCGCCCTGATCCCGCACGTCGAGCCGTTTGCACTCACGCGGTTTCTCTCCTTCGTGATTCTCCTCATCAGGCCGACGGGACTGATCAGGACCAGATAAGTCCGGGACCCGATGAAAACCACATGGACGAAATATCTTCCCCTCCTTCCCGTTCTGGCAGGGTATTTTCTGCTCTTTAGCGTGGGAGAGAACCTGGAGGGGAAGTGGCAGCTCATCGCCATGCTCGCGTTCTATTGCGCCCTCGGGCAGGCGTTCAACCTCTTCATGGGCATGACGGGATACGTCGATTTCGGATACGTCGCCTTTCCGGGGTCGGCACGTACGGGATGGCCATCGCCATATCCCGCCTGTTCGACAAGGGGCTGGGGATTTGGCTCCTCGTGATCGGCCTCCTGTTGGCGATCGGGATGGCGACCCTTCTATCCCTCGCCGTCGGGGCCGTTGCGCTGCGCCTGAGGGGAGCGTATTTTGCGATTGCGACCATCGGGGTCAACGAAGGATTCCGGTACCTGATCGAAGGGGCTCGGTTGTGGAACGGGTCGGAAGGGATCATCTTCACGGGGCAGCTAAACTCTGCCTTCGGCAGAGAGTTCGCGAACGTTTTGTCCACGTACTGGGCGGACGTGGTGTTGTTCGTCATCGCCGCCTTCGCTGCCTTCCTGACACTTGTTTTCCTGAGGAGCAAGGTCGGGTACGCGTTGACGGCCGTCCGGGAGGATGAAGACGTCGCCAAGGTGATGGGGATCAACGTCACCAAGTTCAAGATCATCGCGTTCATCACGAGCGCCTCGCTGGCGGGGATGATCGGGGCGGTTTCGTGGGCCCTCAAACTGACGTACGTGTTCCCCCCCGACGTGTTCGAGATTCACTACACCGTCGAGGCGATCATCATCGTCTTACTCGGCGGGGCGGGGACACTCCTCGGACCGATCGTGGGGGGGCTCATCTACGGTCTTTCCAAATATTATCTCGCCATCATCCTGCCCGGATTCCAGCTCCTCATCTTCGCCCCGATCATCATTGTCATCATCGTCCTGTTCCCGGAAGGGACCGTCGGCGTGCTGAAAAAGAAAGTACAGGGAACGGTTTGGGAAAAGATCATCGTATGAGGGATGCGATGCCGCTGCGGAAGCTGGAAAACGTGACGAAACGGTTCGGGGGCCTGGTGGCCGTCGACGACGTGAGCCTGGAGGTCAAGCACGGCGAGATCATCGCGATCGTGGGGCCGAACGGGGCGGGAAAAACGACCCTTTTCAATGTCATCAACGGCGTGTTCCTCCCCGACGCCGGCAAAATCTACTTCGAGGGTAAGGAAATCACCAACGTTCCGACCTTCAGGAGAGCTCCCCTGGGTATAGGAAGAACGTTCCGGATTCCCCGGCCTTTCGGGTCCGCCACCGTGCGGGAAAACGTTGCCATCGGGGGAATGTTCGGGGCCCAGATGGTCGAACTCATCAAGCAGATACGAGAGACCGAAAAGATCGCCATCGTGTCGATGGTCGAACATATCATGCGAGCGGTCGCAGGGCTCGCGGAACGGGTCATGGTCATGCACCAGGGCGCCAAGCTCGTCGATGAACCGACAAAAGAGGCGCTCAGCGACCCGCGCGTCGTCGAAGTGTATCTCGGCCGCCCCCCGGAGGGAACCATTGCTGACCGTTGAAAAACTCGAGTCCGGCTACGGCCCGATGCAGATCCTGTGGCAGCCGTCCCTTACCGTCGAAAAGGGCACCATCACCTCCCTTCTCGGCCCCAACGGTGAAGTCAAATCCACTTTGATATCGACCATTTTCGGCTCGGTTCCTCCATGGAAGGGAAACGTGGAGTTCGAGGGAACAGACATCACGTTTACGCCCACCCACCAGAAGGTGGAACTGGGGATCACCTTCGTGCCGGAGGGGAAACACCTGTTCAAGGGAATGACGGTCTACGAGAACCTGACGATGGGCGCGTACCGGAAAGAGGCGCTGAAATCCCTCGACCAATCCCTGGCGCTCGTCTACTCCCTCTTTCCCATCCTCGAGGAGAGGAAGGAGCAGACTGCGGGATCGCTGAGCGGCGGACAGCAGCAGATGGTGACGATCGGCAGGGCCCTCATGACGAAGCCCCGGCTGGTCATGCTGGATGAGCCAAGCCAGGGGCTTGCCCCGAAGCTGGTGCTCGAGGTGTTCGACGCGATCCTCAAGCTGAAGGAAGAAGTGGGACTCACCATCCTGCTCATCGAGCAGAACGCCGACGCAGCCCTAAACGCGGCGGATTACGTGTACATCATGCACGAAGGCAGGATCAAGGCAGAAGGGAAGCCGGAAGAGATCAGGAAATCCGAGGACATCCGGGAAGCCTACCTCGGGATCTGAATGTTACACGGCGAACAAGTGATTTACCAAACCCCAGAAACTGATCAGCACGAAAATAAACAACACGAGCAGGATCAACGTCTGAATCCCTGGACGATACGTATCCGGGCTGAAATATGGTTCACCGGACTTCGTGAATATCCGCATGGGATTGTTACCGAGCAGGGAAAGTCTGCCTACGATCTCCATGCTCAGGGTCTCGACTTTGTTGAAGGCAGCTTCCAGGTCTTCCAGAAAGATCCGTTGCACCCACCTCGCGGGTCTGCGGTAAAACCAGTCCACGTCCAGAGTGATGCCGGCCTCGCCGGCAATTTTCTTGCGGATCATCCAGAAGGCGGCAAACGTGAAGATCAGGATCTGCGAAGTCTCCACAAAGTGGGAGAATGTAAATGGTGCGTAATGCACCGCATAGGGCAGCATGTCGTATAACAGTCCGGGCGCCACACCGTGCAAAAGACAGAAAAAGGCCGCCGCCGCCATCCCCAGGTACATATTTCGGGGCGGGGGAAGCGGGGATACCCCTCTGTTCTCGCCGTACCAGGTTCCGTATGGCAACTTCAGGCCGACGGAGAGGAAAGTGCCCACGGAAGCCAACACCAACAGAAGCATCGCGACGCCATGATGCGCCTCGCCCGCGGCCGCAACCACCATGGACTTGCTGATAAAACCGTTGAAGAGCGGAAAACCGGAGATGGAAAAGGCCCCGATCATGTAAAGCCACAAAACAGCGGGCTGTTTTCGCGCCAGCCCGCCGAGTTCCGTCAGTTTGCTTTTCCCCGTGGTTTGGAGTACAGCCCCGGCGCCCATAAAAAGGAGGGCCTTGTACAGGATGTGGCTGAAGGCATGGGCCGAGGATCCGTTGATCGCCATTTCCGTGCCGATGCCGGCGCCGGCCACCATGTAACCGACCTGGCTGATGATGTGATAGGCGAGGATCTCCCGGATGTCGTTGGCCAAAAAGGCAAAAACAACGCCGTATACGGCCATCAGCACGCCCAGGGAGATCAGGATCTCCCAGCCGGGGAAGATCCTCAATAAGACATAAACGGCGGTTTTTGTTGTCAAGGCGCTTAAGAATACCGCCCCCGTCACCGTCGCCTTCGGATAGGCGTCGGGAAGCCAGGCGTGCAAGGGGACAACGGCGGCATTGACGGCGACGCCCGCCAGAATCAGCCATGACGAAAGGGAATCGCGGGCCATGAGCTGTTCCACCAGGATTTTTCCTGTTTCCCCCGTGTGGAGGAGGATGCCGGCAAAAAGCAGGCCTCCTCCGAAGACATGAAACATCAAATAGCGCATCCCCGCCTTGTCGGATTCACGGACGCCTCTGGCCCAGATCAGATAGGTCGAAGGCAGGCTCATCAGTTCCCAGAAAACGAAGAGGGTGATCAGATCGCCGGCAAATGCCACCCCCAGGGCGCCGGCGGCATACAGGAGGGCCGCACTCTGTTCCGCCGCCTTCTTGACATGAAAGGCAAAGACGGAGCCGATGATCGTGATCAGGGCAAAGATCGTCCCGAAGAGCCGGCTCAACCGGTCAACCTTATATACGACAAGCTGATAATCCATCAATTCCAGGGTCAGGTTGACGCCTGACGGCGCCATCCGGACAAGGCCCAGGGCGAGCAGCGGAACGAAAAGCGAGAAATACGACCGGGAATTGCGGGGCAGCAGGGGAAGCAAAAGGGCGCCCGCGATCATGATAAGGGCGGGAGGAAACGTAGCGTCAATCGGCATCGTAGTAATCCTCCTCTTTTCGCAAAAAGAGCTTCCCCAGGATCTTGGCAAAGAAAATAATCACCATGCATCCGACAAAACCGAAGGAGGCGAAAAAAACGGGGACGCGGTTCCACCAGGCATCGTGCGCAGGGTCATGGGGTGCCGCAAATCCACCCCACAGGGAAACGATCGACGCAATCACCAGCAGCGCCCACAGCAGTCTGTTCATTGAATGATTCCTCCCAAAATGCTGCCGCTGACCGCGACGGCCAGACGATGGAAATGAAAAAACAGATCGGGATCAAGTCCCAGAAGGAGGGACAATACCGCCGTGATCACGAGAGGGATGACCATGGCGGATGACGCCTCTCCCTGTTCGTAGGGAACCGTGGGAGTCTTGAGAAAGGCACGGAAGATGATGGGCGCAAAATATCCCGCGTTGAGAATCCCGCTCAGCACCAGGACAGCCAAGGGCAGCAATTCACCGGCCTGCAGGGAACCCAGACCGAGCTGCCACTTGCTGATGAATCCGTTGACGGGCGGAATGCCCGCCAGGCCAATGGAGGCCAGAGTGAAGGCGCCCATGGTCCAGGGCATGACCCTGCCGATGCCGTTAAGTTCGCTGATCTTTTCCTTATGGTGCCTGACGTATATGGCGCCGGCGCAGAAAAACAGCGTGATCTTCATCGTGGCATGATTGGCGATGTGCAGCAGACCGCCGACGAGCGACGCGGGAGAAATCAGGGCCGCCCCCAGAACGATATAGGAGAGGTGTCCCACGGTGGAGTAGGCAAGACGGTGTTTGAGATTGTCCTGCCGGAAGGCGAGCAGGGAAGCCAGAATGATGGTTGCGCCCGCGACGGTCGCCAAAAAGATGTTCAGGTCGAATTGACGCATCAGCGCCGGCCCGAAGACAAACCCGACGACCCGTACCACCCCGAACACGCCCGATTTGACCACCGCCACGGCGTGCAGCAGGGCGCTGACCGGGGTGGGAGCGGCCATTGCCGCGGGAAGCCAGCTGTGCAGGGGCATGACGGCGGCCTTTACCCCGACCCCGCCGAGAAAAAGAAGAAATAACCCGGTTATCGCGGCCGGGGAAAAGGAGGCATCGCCGAACAGGCCGCCGGCCCGGAAATCCAACGTGCCCGCGATTCGGTAGGTCCAGGCCGTGGCGGCTATCAGCAGAATGCCCGCCGTGAGGGTGTAGACGAGGTATTTCCTGCCCGCCGCAACGGCGGTTTTCGTTTCCTTGTGAATTACCAGCGGATAGGTGGCGATGGTCAGGATTTCATAGAAAAAGACGAAGGTGAGCAGATTGGCAGAAAAGGCGATGCCGATCGTGGCGGAAAGACAGACGGCAAAGCTGGCGAAGTAACGGGTCTGTTTGTGCTCCTTGAGTCCACGCACATACCCGATGGAATAGACGGAGGTAAGGATCCACAAGCCGGAGGCGATCAACGCAAAAAAGACACCGAATGGGTCCGCTTGCAACGCCAGGGCTATTCCGGGCGATATCTCCCAGAAGGTGAACCCGGCAATCCGTCCGGCCAGGGCGCCGGGCAGCAGAAGAAACACGAGGGAAAACTTCACGATGCTTGCCGCGAGCGTCCAGAACTCGCGCAGGGTGGCATGGCGGGAGCTGAGCAGGATCAACGGCATCGCGATCAGCGAAACCACCACGGCATAGAACGGTATGGCGGAGCTGTACATTTCCGGAAATGTCATGGCCTGGTATCCGTTACATACCCAACGGAATGACCCGTTGAATAACCTCCTTCACGATATTTGCGTTCCCTAAACCGATCAGCAGCAAGGAGAAGGAAACGATGACAACCGGTATCATGAGGGAATAGTTCTCCTCGCCGACGGGAAAACCCCATCCCGTTCTCGCTTCCGGGAGCGGGTCTTCTCCCGTCGTTTGCGGCGGCGGGAGGAGATACACCTTCTCCAGGATCCGGAAGAAATAGACGGCATTCAGCAGGCTGCTGACGAGTATGACCGCCAGAAAACCCCATTCCCCCCGGTCGATGGCCCCCAGGGCCAGATACCACTTGCTGAAAAAGCCGGCCGTCGGGGGAAGGCCGATCATGGAAAGGGCGGCTACGGTAAAGGCAGCCATGCTCCAGGGCAATTTCTTCCGCAAGGAGACATCGAGATTTGCGATGTCCGATCGACCGGTTTTCTTCCTCAGGTTTGCGGCAACGAGGAACAAAGACCCCTTCATGAAGGCATGATTCAGAATGTGGAGCACCGCCCCGATGTACCCGAGGGGATTGGCCAGGCCGATTCCCAGACCGATATAGCCGATCTGGGCAACGCTGCTGTAGGCCAGCATTCGTTTCATCTCGTTCTGGGCCATCGCCATCACCGAACCGTAGAGGATGCCGATGGCGGAAAGCCACGCGATCAGGTCCGTAATCGGCAGTGACCGGCTCACCAGTTCGACGCCGAAGACAAAAAACAGGATGCGAATCAACACGTAGGCGGCGATCTTCGTCCCGATGGGGGCGATCAGCGCCGAGGAAGTGGAAGGAGCATAGGTATACGCGTCGGGCAACCAGCCGTGGAGGGGGAAGATGGCCATCTTGATTCCCATGCCGAGGAAGATCAGCGACAGGGCGGCGGCCACGGCCGGGTTTCCAGGAATATGAGGAAGGATGTTCCGTACGTCCGCCATGTTCAGGGAACCGGTGACGATGTAGAGAAAACCGATCCCCAGCAGGTAAAACGATGCCCCCACCGTACCCATGATCAGATAGCGGAACGAAGCAACCGGCGCCTGCCTCTCCCCGATGCCGATCAGCCCGTAACCGGCCAGGGAGAAGATTTCCAGGAATACATAGAGGTTGAACAGATCGCCCGTGACAATGATGCCGTTTGCGCCGCAGAGAAACAGCATGGCCAGCGCATAGTAGGGAACCGATTTCCCCGGAATCTCCCGTTCCTGTATGCCGCTCGCATGCCAGAGAACAAAAAAGGCAATGACATTGACCACCAGCGCGACAAATGAGGAAAGGGGATCCAGCACATATTCGATCCCGATCGGGGGGAACCACCCGCCGAAATGGTAGGTCAGCGGACCGGTTCGCAAGACCAGGAGAATATTATACGAGGAAATGACAACGGAACCGAAAGAGGCGACCATTGTCACGGGATAGGCCACTTTTTCGTTCCTGATCGCCAGGAGAGGAATGGAGATCGCAGCTGCCAAAAACAGTAACGGGACCAGGGCGGGCGAGTTATGCACCATCACGAGGACTTCATATGGTTCAACAGATCGGATTCTTCCAGTGTTTTGTAATTGCGGTAGATGAGAATGGCCAGGGAGAACGCGACGCCGCTGGTTGCCACGCCCACCACGATGGCGGTCAGCATCAGGCAGTGCTGCAGCGGGCTGATGTACTTCGCCGCATCGGCAACTCCTGTTACGGGATCGAGTACGGGAACCGTCGCCGACCACTTCACGGCGCTGGCCACGTAAAACATGATGACGGAAACCTGGAATATGATCATGCCGATCAGTTTCTTCGCCAGATTGTTTTTAAACATCATTCCATAGAGGCCGATGATCAGAAGGATGATGATGCTCCAATAGACAAAATGGCCCAGAAGGAAATCAGTCATGGAGATAGCCTTCCAGCAAATCGTCGTAAATGGCGACCAGAATGGCCATCACGGCCACGCCGACGCCGATTTCCACCATCAGGATGCCCAGGGAACGAAGCCCGGCTTCGGTGATGCCGGCAAAGGGGAGGAACGCATAGTTCAAGAACTCTCCCCCCGAAATCATGGCGAGAAATCCGGTACCGAAGTAGATCAGAACACCGATCGACCCCAACGGTGTTCCCAGGATTCTCTTCCATTGCAGCTGAGCGATGTCAAAACCGGCGGTCAGGCGAATCAGCAGCAAGGCCGCGGCAAGCAGGGTACCGCCCTGAAACCCCCCCCCGGGGCTGTAATGGCCGTGAAAGATGACATAAAGACCAAAAAGCATGATAAACGGGGAAACTACGCCGCTTACCGTCAGAGCGATCATATTGTATTTATGTTTGCGCATCTGCGCCCGCTTTCCGTGGGTTTTTCCCGTCGCGATTATTTCGTATATTCCGTAACAGAAGATAACAGATCAGCCCGGCCGTCAGGATCACGGTTTCCTCCCCGAGGGTGTCGTACCCCCGGTAATCCGCCAGAACGACCGTGACCATGTTCGGAGTTTCCGCGTCCCGGTACGCGTTGCGAATGTAGTAGTACGACGCCCCCCAGGACCCTGCGGGGCTTATCTCCCGGTGCATGACGGCATCTTCATCGCCGCGGTTGGGCAATCCCAGGGAGGCATAGATCAGCAGGGCGCCGAAAGAAAACAACAGAAGCCAGTTGACGATCTTCAATCGCTGCTCCTCCTCGAGGTTTGAAATATCAGGACGACAAAAAAGATTCCGGTTACCCCCGCGCCGACGACAGCCTCCGTGAACCCTACGTCAATGGCACCCATGACGGTATAAATCAGGGCGGATATGAAGCTGAAGGCGGTGAGGGTGACGACTGCGACAAGGAGGTCTTTGACGTAAAGGGCAATCAGGGCGGTGGTGAACAGGAATACGAATAAAAGCGCTTCTATTTCCCAGTACATGGCCTACTCCACCCTACCCGCGTTTTTCCGGAACCAGGGTTTGAACCCGATGCGGAGCGCCGCGTTGGTAAGGGCATGGGTGCCGGTGGGATTCGTGAGAAACACGAAGATGAGGATAAAACAAAGCTTGGCGCTGTTGAGGGTGAACCCCTCGATCAACATCATCCCGAAGATCACGAGCATGATGCCGAGCGTGTCGCTTTTCCCGGTGGCATGATTCCGGCTGAAGAAGTCCGGGAGTCGTATCAATCCCACACTGCCGACCAGCAGAAAGAACGCGCCTCCGATCGCCGCCGCCATGCCCAGGAAGTTTACGATCATTCTTCTGCCTTCTCGGTTCCCAGAAATTTTGCGATGGCGATGGTGCCGATAAAATTGAGGACGGCATACGCCAGGGAAATATCGACAAACATATCCAGTCTGTCGAAAAGAAAACCGATCGCGAGGATAAGCACCATCGTCTTGGTTCCTACCGCCCCGGCGCCGAGCATCCGGTCGAAGATCGTGGGACCCCTGACAACCCGGTACAAGGGGAGGAAGATGATGACGGTCAATACGATGGTGTAGGGGAGAAAGAAAGTATCCATTACATATCGGCTTCGGTTTTGATCACTTTGATATCCTGGACAACCTGCCCCGGACGCCGTTCGTAAAGTTTGGCAACCTCGCCCGGCAGGGTTCCGTCAATGATCCCCGTGCTGGAAATATCCATCAGGGAGTGGACCAGAAACTCGTCCCGCTGGATGTCCAGGGTTATGGTTCCCGGCGTCAGCGTAATGGAATTCCCGAGGATCACCCTCGAACTGGTGTTGGCGAGCCTCGTCTTGAACCGCAGCAAGGCGGGATCAACAGGACATTTCGGGTGCAAAACAACGTACGCCACCTGAAGGCTGGCAACAACGATCTGCCAGAGCAGCCAGGGGACGTAGTAGACGAGTCTCATGAGGCTTAGCTTCAACGCGTCCGAATGTTCCCCCAGGGTGTAAATATGTCTTCGTATGGAATGATTGATGAGCAACACAAGGATTACGGAGAAAATGCCGAAAGAGACGTGCATGAGATCGTAATGACCGCTCATGACCAGCCAGAAGACCATCATGAGAACGGCTTGAAATATCGTGTTTCGTAAAAATGTTCGGTTCAACGCAAAACCTCTTGAGAAGTCTTTACCAATTTCCCGCGTGAATGGGTTACCGTTTGTCCCGGATATCGGTTTTCCCACAAAAACCAGCGCATTGTCGCATACGGAATTGTCGAAATCAACAAAGAGCCCGATGAAAACGGAAAGGGCAGGCGCACGGGCACGCCCGGTGTACGGTCCCGGGCCGGGTTGTGTGCCGGCCTCCCGGAAAAGGGGTGGGGTAATCCGGTACTCGAGTGCCGCTCAGGCGAAGCAGATGCAGTACCCGTTGTCGATTCCCTGCCTTGACGTGTCCCCGGTCTTCCGGACCCCCGCACAGGAAATGCGCGTTCGCGCCATCGAGGAGTAGATCTTCGGCCGTTTTGCCCCCCTGGCCGGGTCGCCTTCCGGGAGGTCCTTCGTGGCCACGTGCAGGATCGCCTTCTCCGTCAGAGACTCATAAGCGTCGTAGAAGGGATGCTCTGCCGAGATATCCCCCCGCGGGTCCTGCATGTGGTACCAGCATCCCCCGCCATGAAAGAATCGGAGGTCGGTAACCTTCCCTCCGTCGCGGGGCAGGACGGTGAACGAGCGGATCCTCTGGGCCGCCGCGCTCTCCCGCCACAGCCTTCCGATCTCTCCGGGAAGGTAATCCCCCCGTTCGTCGAGCAGGGTTCCCAGGTTGTAGGAGGTGTCGTGCATCGTGGTGGCGCACGGGTGCAGCATCCCGTCGGCGTTGATTCCCAGGATGGTATACCCGGCTCCGCACATGTCTTTCCGGGGGCCGTTGGATGCGATCGCCTCGAAGATCTTGTCGTTCGTGATCCTGAGCCGGGTTTTTCCTCCTTCCCGCTTTGCCTGCCGGATGGCCTCCTTGCACCCCGTGACGACATCGATGAGATCGGCGGCGGAAAGTTTGGCCGTATCTCCCTCCCTCGCGTTGCCTGCATGCACGACATAGATGATGTGGTGGTAATCGACGCCGTGCCTCCCTTCCGATATCTCCGCGAGGAGACGCGTCAATTCGGGAATCCGCGATGCGGTCCGCGGGGTAGGGGTGGAGCTCACGCCGACGCGGACTCCCTCCCGAAGCAGATTGCGGATCCCTTCCATGGCCCTGGCGAACGAATCCTTGCTCCGGAGAACCGCGTTGGCCTCCTCGTCCGGGCCCTCCAGGCTCACCTGGACCACAAGCCGCTCACGGTATCGGGAAAGGCGTTTCGCCCGTTCGGCCGTGATGAGCGTGCCGTTGGTGAAAAGGATCGCCCGGGAACGGCGCGTCGCTCCCTCGATCAGGTCGAGGAGGTCCTCCCGCAGCATCGGCTCCCCCCCGGTCAGATAGAACACCTCCGCGCCGAGCCGGCGGCACTCGTCCATCATCGCAAGCAACGCGTCTTTGCCCACCCGCCTCCGGTCATTGGCCACTCTCTCGTATGTGTAACAGTGGCGGCACGACATGTTGCACTCGAAGTTGGTGACGATCCAGACCTCGTGGAGCTTTTCGGGGTTGAGGATCTCTGCCCGGGCGACGAGCTCCCCGGTGATCGGTTCGCTGGAGAGGAACTCCTTCCTCGCAAGGGCCATAGTGAACTTGCGCAGCGCGTTCTCGGGTTCTTCGGGGGGTAAGATTCCGGCGGCGGTGCACACGGAAGCGGCTTCCGATATCGTTTTTCCCGGAAGCTTGTGCAGGATTTCCATTCCGCTTCTGTTGAGGCAGATCCAGTTTGCCCGGTCCCGATCGATGGCGACGAATACGCCGTCCTTCTCCCGCACGATGAAATCGGGTGCGAAAAAACGGCCTTCGGGAGCGAGCGGGAATGCCATCGACCCCTCCTTATTCTTCTTCGAGCGTTTGCAAGGCTTGCACGGCATGGACCAGGGACGCGCCCCCCCGGATGACGGCCGCGACGTGGATCGCCTCGGCCATCTCTTCCCTCGTGGCGCCCGCCGAGGAGGATCCTTTCGCGTGGACGTCGATGCAATACGGACACTGGATCGCATGGGCAACGGCGAACGCGATCAGTTGCTTGGTCTTCTGTCCGAGCGCTCCCTCCGCGAATGCGGCGGAGGACCATGCGTTGTAGGCCTCGAAGGCCGCCGGCGCGTATTCCTTGAAATCGGGATAGTTGTTGAGATCGGTGCTGGTGTAGAAGGGGCGGGACATTCCGGTAGCCTCCAGGGAACCAAATTTGGTCCATATTATCATAACAATGTAACGCAAACGGCCGAACGGCCTGCTTGACAATTCTCTTGTTCCGCCAATATGGTTCAGTGGCAGGACGGGGAGACGGGGAGGAAGCCCATGAAGACGGAACTGGTGATCGGAGATATCCGGAAGCACAGGGCGGACCTGCTCGTCGTGAATCTCTTCGAGGGGATCACGACCCCCGGAGGTGCGACCGGTGCCGTCGACAAGGCCATCGGGGGAGCCATATCGGCAGCGATCCGCGACGGCGATTTCGGGGGGAAGTGGGGGGAGACGCTGTACCTCCGTCCCGCAAAAGGGGTAGCCGCCCCCCGCGTACTGGTGGTCGGGCTCGGAAAGCAGGAGAAGTTCACCCTGGACCTCATTCGCCAGTCCGCCTTGCCCGTCCTGCGGTTGGCGAAAAAGAAAAAAATCGCCAGGGTGGCGTCCGTTCTTCACGGGGCCGGCGCAGGCGGGCTCGACCCGAAGGAAGCCGCACGGTTCCTGGGTCTGGGGGCCGTTCTTTCGGGATACGAGTACGACCGGTACAAATCCGAGAAAGAGGGAAAGGTGTCCCGGTTCCAGGTGATCGAGAGGAACAGGACAGGAGCGGTTCCGATCGCGCGGGGACTTGCCGAGGGGACCAAGCTGGGCGAGGCGATCAACTGGGGGAGGGACCTCGTTGCGTCTCCGCCCGGAGACCTTCGCCCGGACGGGCTGGCGCGGGCGGCCCGGTCGCTTGGCGGAGGGAAGGTACGTGTCAAGGTTTACGGAAAGAAGGAGGCCGGGGCGTGGAGGATGGGAGGGTTGCTTGCGGTCGGAAAGGGGAGCGATGTCTCCCCGCGACTGATCGTCGCGGAGTATCGGGGCGGACGATCCGGTACCTCCTGGACGGCCCTCGTCGGCAAGGGGGTGACGTTCGACACGGGCGGCATCTCCCTCAAGAAATGGGAAGGCATGGAGAAGATGAAGTACGACATGGCGGGAGGGGCCGGAATGCTTGCCACGCTGCGGGCAGCTGCCGCCCTCGGCCTCCGCAGGAACGTCGTGGCAATCGTCCCCGCCGTGGAGAACATGCCGTCCGGGACCGCCTACCGGCCCGGCGACGTGCTACGGATGATGTCGGGGAAGACGGTGGAGGTGCTCTCCACCGATGCCGAAGGGAGGCTGATTCTGGCAGACGCGATCACCTTCGCGAAGAAACGGTATCGGCCGGCCGTCATTCTCGATGCCGCCACGCTGACCGGCGCGTGCGTGGTGGCGCTGGGAAGCATCACGATGGGGATGATGGGGAACGACCCGAAGCTCCTGGACCGCATGCGGAAGGCCTCCGAGGCCTCGGGAGAGAGGGTCTGGGAGCTGCCGCTTCACGAGGAATACTTCGAGCAGATCAAGAGCGACATCGCCGACCTCAAGAACATCGGCGGGCCGGAGGGAGGCGCGATCACGGCAGGCTATTTCCTGAAGGAGTTCGCCGGGGATACGCCCTGGGTCCATATGGACATTGCCGGGGTGGCATGGAGGGAGAAGGAGAAAATGGGGTATGCCCCCGGTCCGACAGGGGTGCCGGTGCGGCTTCTGGTGGAATTCTTGAGGGGAGTAGAGAAGGGGACGTAACGTTCGGTCCCCCGGGGGAGAGCATGTCCGACAAGCCGCCGCAATTGCCGAACGAGGAAGGGTACACCGCCTGCCCGTCCTGCACGATCCAGATTCCCACGAACGTCCCCGTCTGCCCCCACTGCCAGCAGATCGTCCCCCCGGTGGAGCGCAAGGCGCGCACGCGACCGATCTCCGCGGGAGCCCCGGATTTCACGGCCCTATGGGACCGGTACGGCAAGTTGGTCAAGCTGGCGGGATCGGCACTCCTCGCCGTTCTCCTGTTCGCATTCCTGTACCAGGAATGGGTTGCGCTCAGGGTGAAGGTGGAGCCGAATCCCTCGCTCCCGATCTGGGTCGGGAAGGAGAGAGAGGGGGATGCACTTCTCTTGCGGGGAACGGTGACCAACCGGGGAGACGACATTCCCGATCTCTCCCTCCGGTCGGTCGCGATCATCGTGGAGTTCGTTTACCGGGACGGCCGCAGACAGACGAAGACGGTGTTCCCGAAGACAGAATTCCGGGGGGAGGGGGCACTTTTCCGCGGGGAGACGGGGAGATTCGAGGTGACAGTTCCCGCAAGGGAGCTCAGGGAGGTCGTTCTGCGAAGCGAGATCGTGGACCTGGGGATGGGACGAAAGCTCATCCGTCCCCGCGGGAGGTGAGCCACCGTCGCGTTCTCGGACAGGCGGGGTGGAAGCGGGTCCGGGCCCAGTGTGCCAGCGAAGCCACGTCGTCCGCGGTATCGATGTCGAACCCTGCGGGAAGAAGGGAATACGGAAGACCCGCGGCCTGGCATCTCCGGGTAACCTCGGAAAGAACCGCGTCCGTCCCCCAGTCTACTCCCCGGAACAGGGACGGGACGCGGGAGGAGAGGGCGATCAGGTAGAATCCCCCGTCGTCGCACGGGCCGAAAACGGCGTCGGCCGAGAAGGCGAGTTCCCGGAAAGCAGCACGCACGAGCGGTGCGGATAGCGTCGGGCAGTCCGCACCGACGAGCGCGACCCGGGTGCAGCCCCGGGCGAAGGCGGTTTCGAACGCGCCCGCCATCCGTTCGCCGAGGTCCTTTCCCGTCTGGGGAATCCGCACGAAACCGGAAAACGGATCCCGGCGAAAGAAACCCTCGCTTCCGGGCGGGGAGAAAAACAGGTAGCGTCGGGTCCGTGCCATACGGGACAGTTCCGCCGCCGTGTCCTTTAGGAGGCATGCGTAGAGCGCGGCCGCATTCGCTTTCGTAAACGGTGGACAAAGCCGTGTCTTGACAAACCCCGGGAGAGGAGCCTTCGCCATCAGGATCACCGCGTCCTTTTCCATCGGGGTTTCCTTTCTTATGGCATCGCCTCGCACGAGGGGCATAGGAATCGGGGTGTTAACAAGCGATTGCCAGAAACCCGGTCCCCGGGTACTATATCTGCCTTTACCTTTTATCGCATGAGGGGAGCGCCATGAGGGAGAAAATCGGGAGAATCCTGAACATTGGTCTTCCGAAGGGGAGCCTGCAGGATTCCACGATAAAGCTTTTTCGAAAGGCGGGATTCACCATTTTGGTGGGCTCCCGCAGTTACATCCCGTCCATCGACGACGAGGAACTGTCCGGGCTTTTGATCCGCGCCCAGGAGATGGCCCGCTACGTGCAGGACGGCATCCTGGATCTCGGACTGACCGGACGCGACTGGGTCATGGAGCAGAACGCCAAGGTGAAGGAGGTCTGTCCCCTCCAGTACGCAAAAGAGGGGCTGCGCCCCGTCCGGTGGGTGGTCGCCGTTCCGAACGAGTCCCCCATCAAACGCATCGAAGATCTTCGTGGCAAGAGGGTGGCCACCGAACTTGTTCAGTTCACCCGCCGGTTCCTCAGGGAGAAGGGGATAGAGGCGAACGTCGAGTTCTCGTGGGGAGCGACGGAGGTAAAGGCCCCGCGTCTGGCCGACGCGATCGTGGAACTGACCGAGACAGGAAGCACCCTCCACGCGAATAATCTGCGAATCGTGGACACCATCCTGGAGTCGACGACGGTCCTGATCGCCAACCGGGACGCATGGAAAGATCCGTGGAAACGAAAAAAGATCGAAAACATCGCGATGCTTCTCACCGGTGCCCTTCGGGCAGAGGAAAAGGTCGGGGTGAAGATGAACGTCAGCCGCGCCAATCTCGACAAGGTGCTGAAGGTTCTCCCCGCCCTCCATACCCCCACGGTATCGTCGCTTTCCGAGGAGGGTTGGTTCAGCCTCGAGGTCATCGTGGACGAAAAGACCGTGCGGGAGCTGATTCCCGTGCTGAAGAATTCGGGCGCTTCGGGCATCGTCGAGTACCCGCTCAACAAGGTGATTCCGTAGGCAAGACGGCACGTCTTCGAAAGGCGCTCTCATCGTCTCTCCTTGCGTACGGGGCAGCCGACCTGTCGACCGATCCCGTCCGGTTCCCCCACCGGTTCGCGGACCGCGCGGATGCGGAGGTCGCAGCGTTCGTGGCAGCCTCCTTCGCCTTCGGAAATGTGGCCCGGATGCTGCCGTTTCTCGAAAAAATGTTCCGGGTCCTTGGTCCGTCTCCCCACGCGGCCCTGACGGCGGGACGCCCCGTCCCCCTGTCCCGTGTCGGGGATCTTTCCTACCGGTTCATCTCCCCGCGTGGAGTCCATCGCTTTTTCTTCTGTGTCCGGACGGCTCTTCTCGCGCACGGCTCGCTGGAAGCTCTCTACCGGCGGGACAGGGAGCGGGAAGACGGCGGGGCGCGCGTATGGCTGGCCGGCTTTCTCTCCCGTTTCCGGGAGGCGTGGGGGGATGCGATCCCCCGGGAAAGGGATTTCCTGTTTCCCGACCCGCGCAAGGGATCTGCCTGCAAGCGGCACAACCTGTTCCTGCGCTGGATGGTGCGTAGGGAAGACGGGGTGGATCTGGGGCTCTGGACGGTTCTCGCGCCGCGGCAACTGATTGTCCCTGTCGACACGCACATGGCGAGGCTGGGGAAGTGGCTGGGGCTTACCGCCCGCAAGACCGCCGACTGGGGGATGGCGGAGGAGATTACCGGTGCGTTCCGGGCGGTTTGCCCCGAGGACCCCGTCCGGTTCGACTTCGTCCTTACCCGGATCGGGATCCTGAAGGCCTGCACCCATGTGTCCCGGGGGACCTGCGTCCGGTGCCCGCTTGCCCCCGCCTGCTCGGGAGGCACGACGGTTCTCTCCCCTCGCGGATAGGGCGAGCGGCCTCCCGGGGATAAAATGGTGTTGCCCACCCTTCTCCGCTGGGATAGATTTGGGAAGAACCATTCATGTCCCGGCACCACGGGACGGGCGGAGGGAAAATGCCGGATAAAAAATTGAAAATCGGGGAAATTCTCGTTTCTGCGGGTTTGATCACGGAGGAACAACTGAAGGCCGCGCTCAACGGCCAGAGGCAGCTTGGGGGCACGGTCGGGGAGAACCTCATCCGGCTGGGCTACCTCGACGAAGAGGTGCTGCTGAATTCCCTGTCCGAACAGACTGGCCTGCAGCACATCAATCTCACCCGGGTTGAGGTCCCTCCCTCCATCCAGCGCCTCATCAAGCTGGAGACCGTCCGGTCCCGGCGGTTGCTTCCCATCGGATTCGAGGGGAAGAGACTCGTGGTCGGTATGGTCGATCCGACGGACCTGACGGCCCTTTCCGATGTGGAGTTCCAGTCGGGGCATTCCACGAAGCCGGTGATCCTGTCCGCCTCCCATTTCGAGCAGGCGCTCGGCCATTTCCAGGCCGGCGGATACGGGGCGGAACCACTGAGGCTCAGCGGAGAAGCACTGCCACGGCAGATCCCGGCGGAGAGCGACATCAAGAGCCTTCTCAAAACGCTGGTTACCTGGAACGGCCAAGACCTCCACCTCTCGTCCGGCGCCATCCCGTCCATCCGGGTGGACGGGGAAATCCGGCGCCTGGACATTCAGGCGCTCAGGCCCGCCGATGTCGAAGCGATGGTCCACGAAATCCTCACGCCGGAACAGAAACGGATTTTCCAGGAGAACCTCGAGCTGGATTTCGCCTTCTCCCTCGACGGAGTCGGGCGCTTCCGTTGCAACATCTACCGGCAGCGGGGCTCCCTCGCGTTCACTTCCCGCCACGTCGCGGACAAGATTCCTCTCGCCGCCGAACTGGGTCTCCCGGAGTTCCTCCAGGAGTACGCCTTGCGGAAGCAAGGTATCATCCTGATCACCGGGCCGAACGGGCACGGCAAGACCACGACCATGGCGAACCTCGTGGATACGATCAACCGGGAACGGAAGGCGAACATCATTACCATCGAGGATCCGATCGAGTACACGCACCGGCACAAGAACTCGAACGTGAATCAGCGGGAGGTGGGGACCGATACCCTCTCGTTCTCGGACGGTCTCCGTCATATCTTCCGGCAGAACCCCGATGTCCTCGTGATCGGGGAACTTCGGGATTTCGAAAGCTTCTCCATCGCCCTGACGGCAGCGGAGACCGGCCACCTCGTTATGGCGACGATGCACTCCAATAACGCAACCGCCGCCGTGGACCGGATCATCGATATCTTTCCCCCGGCCCAGCAGTCCCAGGTGCGGGCCCAGCTGGCGGACTGCCTCCAAGTGATTTTCTCACAACGCCTGCTCAGGCGAACGGCCGGCAGCGGACGCATTCTGGCGTGGGAGAAGATGAGTTCCTCCCTCCGTGTCCGAAACGCCATCCGCGAGGGGAAGGTGCACATCCTGCGCAGTATGATGCAGACGAATGTCGAGGAACTGGTGAGCATCGACTGGACCCTCGCGGAGCTCGTCGCTTCCGGGAAGGTGAAGTACGAGGAGGCGCTGAAGTACGCGGACAACCACACGTATCTCAACGAACTGCTCAAGGTCAGGGGAGCGTACCGGTAAGGCCGGACGGGCGACAGAGGAAGGGGATGATCGGCAAGAAGGTACGCCTGGAAAGGATCATCGACCGGAACACGCGAAGAACGGTCATCGTCCCGTTTGACCATGGAATGACCGTCGGCCCCATCCCCGGACTCATCCAGATCCCCCCCGCAGCCAACCTCATCGCGGAGGGGGGTGCGAATGCGGCCGTCGTCCACCGGGGCGCCGCCATGTTCGGACACCGGGGATACGGGAAAGACCTAGGACTTATCCTCCATCTCTCCGCCAGCACGACACTTTCTCCGGACTCGAACCAGAAGGTGCTGGTGGCCACCGTGGAGGACGCCCTCCAGATGGGGGCCGATGCGGTATCGATCCACGTGAACCTCGGTGCCGAGGACGAGGCGCAGATGCTTCGGGATTTCGGAACGGTATCCACTGCCTGCCAGAGATGGGGGATGCCCCTCCTCGCGATGATCTACACGCGGGGACCGAAGATCCGGAACGAGTTCGATGTACGGTACGTCCGGCACGCGGCGCGCGTGGGGGCGGAGATGGGGGCGGACATTGTGAAGGTTCCCTACACGGGAAGCCCCGAGACGTTCCGCGAAGTGGTGGAAGGGTGCGCCTCCCTCGTTGTCATCGCGGGGGGCGAGAAAATGGGGAGCGACAGGGAGGTTTTCGAAATGGTGAAGGGCGCGATGGAAGCGGGTGGGGCCGGTGCCTCCATCGGGCGCAACGTGTTTCAGCACAGGTTTCCGGCATCGATGGTCCGGGCCATTGCGGCGATCATCCACGGTGGAACGACCACGAAAGATGCGATGAGCATCCTGAAGCAGGCGGGGAAGTGATGGCCCCGGTGTTGTGGGCGCGGGTGATCCCGTGGGAGAAGGAGGTAGCGATCGCGGCGCTCGAATCGGGCGTGGAGACCCTCTGGGTTCCCGATGATTGCGTAGGCAGCGCACGGGAGCTCGGGCGGCTGACGGCGGTATGCTCCGAAGGGGACCTGCGCGAGGGGAGGGATTTTCGCGTCATCCGGATGCGCGGAAAGGAGGATGAGACAGCGGTCCTTTCCTCTGCCCCGGAGATGATCTGGGTGGTCCGGCCGGAAGAAAGGGAAGTGATCCCCCTGGAGAACCTCGTGGCCCATCGCAGGAAGATTTTCGCAGTGGCCCGAACCCCCGAGGAAGTTGCCTTGTACCGGGGGGTGCTGGAACGAGGAGTCCATGGGATCGTTCTCGAGACGGACTCTCCCCGAATGATGCGCCAGCTGGCGTCGTCGGCCCGCGTCGAGGCCGGGACGGTGCCGCTTGTCTCCGCGCGGATAACCGATGTAACCTCCCTCGGAATCGGAGACCGGGTATGCGTCGACACCTGCTCCCTGATCGAAGGGAGCCGCGGGATGCTGGTGGGGAACTCGAGCGCGGGGATGTTTCTCGTGTGTGCGGAAAATGTTCCGAACCCGTATGTCCTCCCTCGGCCCTTCCGCGTCAACGCGGGGGCGGTGCATTCCTATTGTCGGCTCCCCGCCGGGCGCACGGGGTACTTGTCGGAGTTGGCGGCCGGTTCCGAGGTGCTCCTGGTGAACGATCACGGGGAAGGGGAGATGGCCGCCGTCGGACGGGTGAAAGTGGAGCGAAGGCCTTTGCTGCTCGTCCGGGCGGAAGGCCCCGGGGGCGCAAGCCATTCCGTGATCCTGCAGAACGCGGAGACGGTCCGGCTGGTGGATGGCTCCGGCCGCACGGTATCCGTGGCGAAGCTGTCCGTGGGGGGTTCCGTTCTCCTCGCGGAGGAGAGGGCGGGAAGACACTTCGGGGTGGCGGTGGAAGAGACGATCCGGGAAAAATGAGGAGAAAACCCTATCCGGGTGGTATGATGGGAGCGTAAACGGCCGTCGGCCAGGAGGGATGCATGTTCGGACTCGGGGTACCGGAACTCATAATCATTCTCGTGATTGTCGTCCTGCTCTTCGGTGCGGGCAAACTTCCGCAGATCGGAAGCGGCCTCGGGGAGGGAATCCGCAACTTCCGAAAGTCGATGAAGGAGAAAAACGAAGTCGACGTTACTCCCACAAAGCAGGAAAATAAGGAGAATAAGGACAAGTAGCGGCGTTTGGTCTGCTGGCCGACGGAGCCCCGCTCCTCCGCCGGCATGTGCTTAGTCTCCGTCAAGGGCCTCCAGCCGGTATTCCTCGATTCCCTCCGGAGGATCGAAAAACACCAGCATGAAAGGAACCGATTTCCCCGGGGCGACGTCCACATTGCTCAGTTTGTCCCCAAAGCGGTTGGACATGGCGGTTTCGATTTTCTCCTGATCCGTGGAGCGCAACCCTTTGATGATGTTCCCCGCGTACACCGTCTTCTCGGCGATCGTCTGGTGATTTCCGTCAAGCAGCTCCGCCCGGATCCGGATTCCGCTTTTTTCCTTTCGCGCCTGGTTGGTGGCTACTCCCTTGATGACGAACATCTTTCCCGCCTTGTCGCCCGTCTCGTAGTAGCCGATCAGGTTGCCTATGCTGTAGGGCTTGACGGACTCCTTCCCGCCCAGCCATAACGACTCCATGCCCGGAATAAGGGTGCGCAGGGTTTCCTGCCCGGTTCCCGTGAAGGCAAAGTATGCGCCTCCCCCCGCCAGAAACACAATCAGGAGCGCCAGGAGCGCGACGGACGGTTTCCCGGAGGGGACAGAGAGCCGCGGACGGATCGCCGGTTTTCTCTCGATTTCCATGGGCCTTGGCGACGGCATCTCCGGAGGGGGCGAATCCGGGACGGAGGTCTCCGGAGTGGATTTGCTATCGACCAGATCGGACAATTGGTCCTGGATCGTTTCCGCACGCGCGGCGCCGGAGTCCATGTCGTCGGGTGGAGAGTCCGGTGCCGGAGAAACGGGAGCCACGTCCTCTCCCGGGACTCCGACGGGAACATCACTCAGCTGTTCGGAGATGTCGAATTGTTTGCTTGGCCCCTTTGCCGCTTCCCCCTTCCTCAAGAAGTCGGGGAGGGTGGTGTCGAGGCCAAGGAACTCCGTTGGTTGCTGGGCCGGGTGGTCCCATCCCTTTTCCTCCAATGGCGGCAGGGGATGCGTTTTTTCGCCCGCCCAATCCTCCGGACTTCGGACGGGCGTTTCCCCGGTCTCCTGGGGAGAGGAGATATCCCCCTCCTTTCCAAGCTCGAGCGGGAAAGAGAGGTCCTGAACCTCCTCCGGGAGCGCCCACTCTTCCTCGACAGGAAGGGTTTCCTTCTCGGTCTCCCGCTTCTTGTCCAGAATGCTTTCGAATGCGGCGTCTACCTCGTCTCGCGTGAGGGAGGGTTCGGGTGGTTCCTGCGCCAGGGTTTCCTGCTTCTCCTCCTCCGGGGGCGCCGGTTCTTCCAGGACCGGAGCAGGCACCTCTTCGGTCTCCCGCTCCTTGCCCGGAATGCTTTCGAAGACGGCGTCTGCCTCGTCTCGCGGCAGGGAGGGTTCTGCTGGTTCCTGCGCCAGGGCTTCCTGCTTCTCCTCCTCGTGGAACAGGGGGCTTTCGAAGGCGGCGTCTATCTCGTCTCGCGTCGGGGAGGGTTCTGCTGGTTCCTGCGTCAGGGCTTCCTGCTTCTCCTCCTCGTGGAACAGGGGGCTTTCGAAGGCGGCGTCTATCTCTTCTCGCGGAAGGGAGGGTTCGAACGGCTCTTCCGGTGCCGGAGGGGGCGCCGGTTCTTCCACGGCCGGAGCAGGCACCTCTTCGGTCTCCCGCTCCTCACCGGGAATGCTTTCGAATACGGCGTCTGCCTCGTCTCGCGGCAGGGAGGGTTCTGCTGGTTCCTGCGCCAGGGCTTCCTGCTTCTCCTCCTCGTGGAACAGGGGGC